>NZ_CP007203.1:4403988-4574992 GCF_000340565.2 Nodularia spumigena CCY9414 | reverse complement strand
TTAGCCTTACGACTAATGGTTACTGATTTAATTTCTTTTTGAGGTAGTCTTTCATAAGTTTGGAGAACTCCTATCTTCGGTACTTGTATTTTATTTGACTCTAAATTTTTGACACTACCCTCTAAGGTAAAGCTATCATGTTTACCCTTTCTCTTAAATTTAGGCACTCCTGATATTTTTTTAAAGCACCTATCCCATGCTGTTTTTAAAGCTCGTAGAGCTTCTTGTGGTGCTGATTTTGAACATTCGTAATACCAGGGATTTTCACTTTTTACTAATGCTACTAACCATTTATGTAAATCAATAGCAGTAGGAAATTTTATTTTGGAATTAGGATTTAACTTATTGTGCTCTAATATCTGTTTGGTAAGAGCTAATCCCCAATTCCAAGCATGACGAGCAACACCACAATGTTGAAGTAGTTGGGTACGCTGATGGTTATTGATTTTTAACTCAGTTTTAAAGCCGAACAGCAACTTCTTTCAACTCCTCTATAATTTTCTTGTTTTTGTGACTTCTAGATCCATACAGTCTGGCACTAAAAACTGTAATTATTTCTAAAACATCTTGAGCTAAGTCTTCTTCAAAAGTTGAGTCTTCAGTTCTATTGATAATTACTATTTCTGTTCCAAAATGTTCACACAAACTAAAAATTAATTCACTACCAAATCTCAATAGTCTATCTTTATGGGTTAAAACAAGACGTTCAAGTTTACTATCAACAATTAATCGGATTAATCTCTTTAATCCTTTTTTGCTGTAGTTTAAGCCTGAACCTAAGTCTTCTATAATTTCAAATTGCCAACCATTTTGAGCGCAAAATAATTCAACAACTTGCTTTTGTCTTTCTAGGTCTTCTTTTTGGTCATGGCTAGAAACTCGACAGTAACCAATGGGTGGGTTAGCGCAGCGTAACCCACCATAAACTTAAGGATAATGGTGGGTTACGGACTAGCTTCCTAACCCACCCTACAAATTTGATATTTTTTATTTGGAAGTTTCTAAACGATAAATTATAGCAGTTTAGTTCCAGTCTTCCAAGCTGTTTCTGCTAACTTATCAATGAAATCAAACAAAGGTTTAGAAGCATAAAAAGGTTTGATTCCTAAATCTTCAACTTTATACTTTTTCTCAAGCATGACATTTGGGGGTAAAGAGTCAATTTGTAACTCTTGTGCTGTGACATTTTTAATCCAAAATTCATCAGAGAAAAAAGGTGGATTGTCAAACAAAGCTGCGTGAAGGTTTCCGTTTTTCATGAAGAATTTGATTTCGTGAACGTAAGCCATATATTTGTTAGATAAGTAGTAAAAACACCCAAATTCATGAAATATAGCTCATTCTAACCTGCGAATGCACAAAATTATCTATATTAATCTGTGTTCATCTGTGTCCATCTGTGGTTAATTAATTCTTCTCCAACCTCAAAAGTAATTAACGCCGCCCCTTCTTCTCAAAATACTGCTGATGTTCTGCTGTGGCTAAATAGTATTCACTAGCAGGTTTAATTTGTGTGACAATATTTTGCTCAAATTTGCCCGACATTTGAAGTTTTGCTTTTGACTGCTGCGCTCTTTCTAACTGCTGCGCGTTGTGGCAAAATATCACAGACCTGTACTGTTCTCCTTTATCTGCGCCTTGGCGGTTAAGAGTTGTCGGGTCATGAATATCCCAAAATATCGCCAACAAATCATCATAACTGACAGATTCTGGGTCATACTCTACCTGCACAACTTCCGCATGACCTGTAATTCTCGATAAGACATCTAAATAACAAGGGTTAGGAAAATGCCCACCCATTTGACACTCCCCGGCGTGAACGCACGGGGATTCTTCTCTCTATGAGGCGACTTGCTCTAACAGGATTGCTCCAGCCAAAGTAGAGGTCATCTCTCCAGAAGCGTTGCTCATGTCCAGCATGAAGGTTCCGGTATGCCCTACCGTACCCAATCCTCGACTCAGGATGTTTCTAGCCGCATTTTCATCTCTATCCATGACACAACCACACTGACAAATATGTGTCCTAGTGGAGAGGGATTTCTTCACAACTGCACCGCAGCTAGAGCATTCTTGGCTTGTGTATTGCGGATTCACCGCTACCGTTACTCTTTTGAACACTTTAGCAAAGTATTCAATCCAGACACGAAACTGATACCAAGATGCGTCATTTATCGACTTAGCCAAACCATGATTTTTCACCAGATTTTTAATCCTCAAATCTTCATAAGCTACCAAGTCGTTGGACTGGACTACGCACCGTGCTAATTTCACAGCATGGTCTTTACGTTGCCTACTTATTTTGAGGTGGCGTTTACCTAAAAGTTGCCTAGCTTTGCCTCTATTCTTTGAACCTTTGACTTTTTGAGAAACACGTCTTTGTGAACGTTTGAGAACTTTTTCGCCTTGGCGGAGAAATCTAGGGTTGGGGGCAGTTTTACCTTCAGAATCAGTATAAAATTCTTTCAACCCGACATCTAATCCAATTGTGTTACCAGTTGGTTTTATGTTTTCACTACGGTTGACATCAATGCCGAATTGGACATATACCCCGTCGGCACGTTTGACCAATCTGATCCGTTTTATTTGGTTAATTTGGTAGAAATGCAGGTTACGAGTACCTTTGAGCTTTAGTCGTCCAATCCCTTTTTTGTCAGTGAAAGTGATTGATTTACGGTCTTCGGCAAGTTTCCAACCTGAAGTTTTATATTCAACAGAGTGGCATTGTTTGCGAAACTGTGGAAATCCCTTTTTACCAGGGATACCCTGTTTGCAATTTTCATAAAACCGAGTGATAGAAGACCATGCTCGTTCGGCACTGGCTTGTCTAGCCATTGAATTCAGTTCATTCGCAAAAGGAAAGTTAGCCGCAAGTACAGCACAATATTTCTGTAAATCGTTTTTACCTGTACCCTTAACATCCATCCATAGCCGAATACAGCTATTGCGGATGAATTTGGCAGTCCGAATGGCATCATCTACTGCGGTTAATTGGACTGACTTTCCGTAGGCTTTGAACTCAAAAACAAGCATCTTTTTACCTCCTGCCTTATACTATCATACTTGGTATAAGTTAAACGGAGACATAAAATATTTTTGATAAAAAAGTCCCCCTGGAAGGGAGAGGCTTTAAACCCAGTTTCTCGGTAAAAAAATAACCCACGTAGGTGGGTTTTGTCTGTGTAGCCGCGACTTCTAGTCGCCAGGTGAATTTTAAAACATCCTCTGAAAATCAAATCTTCAGGTTTGCTTCTGATATACAGGTGCAAGCCCATTAATCGCCGGGCCATTAATTACCTTACCCTTAGCATCAAACCGCGAACCATGACAAGGACAATCCCAAGTTTCTTCTGAAGAATTCCAAGCAACGATACATTTCAAGTGGGGACAGACTGCGGAATTCTCATGCAAAGTGCCGTTTTCGTCTCGATAAGCGGCGATTTTAGTTAAGCCTTGACGCACTACTGCACCTGTACCGGCGGGAATCTTTTCGACAGAATCAACTTCCCCTGGTGTAATCCAGTCTAAATATTGAGTAGCAATGTTAATATTTTCAGAGACAAAATCACCTGTTGCACCAATTCTGGTTCTTAATGGGTCGTAGACTTCAGCCCAGGTATTTTTTCGCCCCAAAATCATATCATTGAGCAGCATTCCGGCGATGGTTCCGTGGGTCATGCCTAAACCTGTGTCACCGGTGGCGATGTAAATATTATCCTCATCTAAGGGGTTTTTGCCAATGTAAGCAATGCCATCATCAGCATTCATTACCTGACCCGACCAGCGAAATAACCTCTCTGTCGCCATTGGGAAACGTTCTCTTGTCCACACTTCTAGTCTGGCATATCGGGCATCAGCATCATGAGCTTGCCCGGTTTTATGGTCTTCGCCACCCACAATGAGGACATCATATTGTTCATCGAGATTTTGCAGGCGAATGTAGTGATAGGGGTCGAGAGTATCCCAGTAAAGGGCTTTGGTAACAGAACCGCGAGGAACTTTTATACCAATCACAAATGTCATGTAAGCCGCTTGCTTAAAGTGCATGGTAGCCAAATTACTAATTGGGGAATTGGTGGCTACAACTACAGCATCAGCTGTCACAACTTGACCATTGCTGGTTTCTACACGGGCAGTTACACCACCTGTAATTTTTTGTACGTGGGTTCCTGTATAAATTCTCCCGCCACGGCGTTGAATTGCTTCAGCTAATCCGGCGAGGTATTTCAGGGGGTCAAATTGCCCTTGGTGGGGAAAGCGCAGACACATTCCTGTATCAAAGCCATCTACTGGGGCTTGTTTGACAAGTTCCACACCCGTGAGTCCGGCGCGATGTGCTGCGGCTAATTCTCGTTCCATCTCATCCAGTGATTGCAGGTCAGGGGGAAAGAGATAACCGTTGAGTCGCTCTAAGTCACAGTCTATTTGTTCACGAGATGCGATCGCTTGTATAGTATCAATTGCTTTGGTATGACTTTCGGCAATCTGCTTTGTTCGCTCTTGTCCGTGAATATCCTCAAGTTCAAAGTAGCGATGATACAAAACATTGGAAAGGTGTGCCGTTGTCCGGCAAGTTTGACCCCCACCAATCGGTCCGTCATCTAGCACCACTACTGATTTACCTTCACGACTGAGCATATAAGCAGTGGACATCCCCGCCATCCCTGCACCGACAACGCACACATCAGCATGAGTGTTTTCTGCCAGTACAGATTGATCTGGCACTTCTGCCGTTGTCATCCAAATAGAAGTTGTTTTCCCAGAATCGTTTTGCATATTTTTGTAGTTTTTCAAGTCTAAATCATCTGCTGATAGCAGATTATTGAAATTATAAATTCTGTACGATTCTAAATCTAATTTACTAGTGATATATCTGCTGAATGATAGACTTTGCTAATCTACTATTTTGGGGAATAAATTTTCAAGATTAAATTATATGTAATTCCTATTTTAGGTCTAATACAGCAGTGAATATCTATCCTTTATTTTATGTCTCTTGTTATATAGATAAACAAGAATAGCTGCCCAAGGGAAGATATTCGCCATTAAATAATTTGAACATTCATACAATAATATTCCTTTAGATATATATTTATATAGTAGTTATAAAAATCCCCGTAAATGTGAATATTTGGCTGTATAATAAATTAAGTTAATGGCATTTATCAAAAATCATGAATTTTTATTCAAGTGATTTTATTTTTATAGTTTTAAACTGCTGAATTACTCAGCCTGAAAGCCAAAATTTAGAGAACTTATATATATGCCACAGTATTTCGGAAAATTACCAGTAACTCACCAAGCGTGGACAACTATTGGGACGGTGCAAGCTGTTAATAAAAACGATCGCACTATCAGTTTTGTCTGTGGTGATGCACTTCTGACAATCCGTGTACGCCTAGCAGCAACGAGACAATTTATACCCCGCCCTTCTTGGGCGATCGCATTAGATGATCCAGAATGGGCAACAGTACCTTTTGAGGTCAAGGAAACAGAAGTAGTAGTATAAATTACTACATTTAAATGTGCGTGTGTGTGCAGAAGCAAAACTGCCGGATTACCTGCTTCGATATAACTGTGGAAATTGGCGACCGAGAAGGAAAATGGACACCGACACCGCGTGAAGTTATTGTAGAACTGGTTGGCGTTGGCGAGCAGCGCTTCCCCGATGATGGTCGGGGACGGAGCCTGAAATTTTAAAATTATGTTTAGAGATAGATGATTTTGTCTCAATTATTCTCTAATCTAGACTTTGGAATCACAAAATATGCATATAGGTAGAGGTAAAATTTCTCAAAACTGAGTAGTTTACCTACTTACTTATCTAATTTTTAGTTCTTAAGAAATACTACACATTACTACGCTAGACAGTTCGGTGGTAAAACTTCAATGTTCAAAATTAACCCCTTGCAACTGGAATATTTACACAGATTAAGAGTGGTGCAAGCTGCAAGTGCGATAGCGATATTAGTCGGTGTTTTGGTGCTGTTGGGTTGGTTTTTTGACCTGGAATTGCTCAAAAGGTCTGGCAATAATTTAGTCACAATGAAGCCCAATGCAGCTTTAGGCTTTTTACTATCTGGTCTATCGTTGTGGCTGTTGCAGATGGCACAGGGTAAAAAAGACAATTCCAGCATTGCTTACTTACGCGGTTCTAGGATTTGTGCAGCAATCGTTACCTTAATTGGTTTACTGACACTCAGTCAATATTTGTTTGGCTGGAATTTGGGCATTGATGAGTTACTATTTACGGATAAACCGGATGCAATATTTACATCCCATCCAGGGCGAATGGGGTTTAATACTGCTTTAAATTTTATATTGGTGGGTATAGCTCTAGAAATTTTGGCGCATCCAAAAAATAACCGTAGTTGTTGGTATGTCCAAATTCTCGCCCTGATAGCAGCTTTGATTTCTTTACAGGTAGTGATCAGCTATGCTTATAAAGTTCAAATTTTCTCCCGTATTGCCTCATTCACCACATCAATGGTATTACATACAGGACTAACCTTCATTGTACTTTGTGTAGGTATTCTGTGGGCGCGTCCAGATAAAGGATTAATGCAAGTAGTGATGAGTGATACTTACGGCGGTTTAATTGCGCGTCGTTTATTGCTGGCCGCGATCGCGATACCATTAGTTTTAGGCTGGTTAATTCTCCAAGGTCAATTAGCCGGAAAATATGGTTCGGCTTTTGCTTTATTGCTATTTGCCATCATTTTAATCATCATTTTTACAATTTTTATTTGGCAAAGTTCAACCGTAATTACACGCCTGTGTCGTCAACATGATGAGGCGCAAAAAAAACTCCGGGCTTATGAAGAAAAACTCAGAAGCTTTGTAGATGCTAACGTGATTGGAATTAAATTCGGGGATGTGTATGGAGGTATTCACGAAGCAAACGACGCATTTCTACAGATGATTGGCTACACCCGTGAGGATTTATTAACAGGCAAGTTAAATTGGCGAAATATTACGCCCCCAGAGCATGTATACTCAGATAAGCAAGGAATCGCCGAAGCCCAAGGAAATCCCAATGGTGCTTGTACGCCTTATGAAAAAGAATACATTCACAAAGATGGTAGGCGAATTCCGGTTTTAGTCGGTTATGTATTGGTAGGCGAAAACCGAGAAGAATCAGTGGTATTTATTCTCGACTTAAGCGAACGCAAGCAAGCGAAACAACAAATAGTCCAACTTAATAAAGATCTACAGCGACGCATCGCTGAATTACAAACCTTATTTCAAGTTATTCCCATTGGTATTGGTATTGCTGAAGATGCGGAATGCAAAACTATTAGAGCTAACCCCTGTCTTGCTCAACAATTGGGGGTATCATCAGATGAGAATGTCTCCCTCAGCGCTCCTAGTGCAGAAAGACCGACAAGTTTTAAAGTGTACCGTGAGGGTAGAGAATTATTACCAGAAGAACTACCCATGCAGTACTCTGCTGCTCATGGAGTGGAAATGCTCAATTGTGAACTGGATATTGTTCATGAAAATGGCAAAGTTGTGAAGTTGCTAGAACACGTCGCCCCATTGTTTGATGAAGAGGGTGACAGCAGAGGTAGCGTTGGCGCGTTTTTGGATATTACGGAACGTAAGCAGGTAGAAGAAACCATCCAAAATCAGCAGAAATGGCTGGAAGATGTCTTAAACATGATGCCTATGCCATTACTGTTTATTGAACCAGGAACGGGGCGGGTAATCTTTGCTAATCGAGCGGTGGATGACTTAGCTGGAGGTGAGTTTCCCAAAGGTATCCCAGTGGAAGAATATCACACAGCATATTACTGCACAGATATGGCAGGAAATCGCATCCCTAACGACCAAATACCAGGGGCGCGGATAGCCCGTGGAGAACGTTTGGATGGATTAGAGATGGACTGGCACACGAAAGAGTCTGTACGCTCTATAAGGATATTTTCTGATACCCTCCCAGCAATGCACGGTCATCCAGCTACCTGTGTTTCAGCTTTCCAAGACATTACCAATCTCAAGGAAATAGAAAAAGCTAGGACATTAAACTACAGAAGGTTACAGCTGCTATTTAACACAGCCAGCGATTTATTATCCAGTCAGCAGCCATTAGCATTAATTCACAGCTTCTACCAAAAATTGGCGGAGCAAATTGGTTTAGATGTTTACTTTAACTATTTAGCTGAAGACCACTCTCAGGTAATGCATTTAGTATCTTTTACAGGCGTTTCTGAGGAGATTGCTAAAGAATATGAGTGTCTGAAGTTTGGTCAATCAGTGTGCGGGATTGTAGCCCAAGAACGCCATCCTATATATATCGAAAATGTTCAGCAATCAACTGATCCAAAAACAGAATTAATTAGGAGTTTAGGGATTACAGCTTATTATGGTTATCCGTTAATAGCATCGGCACGACTTTTGGGTACTCTGTGTTTTGGTAGCCGCAGTTGTTCTCGCTTCACTGAAAATCAAAGAGGTATGATGCAAGCGGTATCTGATCAAATTGCGATCGCAATGGAAAGATCGAGTTTAATTGCTTCTTTACAGCAGCAAACTGAGCAATTACGAGAAGCTAACCGCATGAAGGATGAGTTTCTGGCGATATTATCTCATGAGTTGCGATCGCCTCTCAATGCTATTCTCGGCTGGGCGCAATTATTGAGGTCTCGCAAACTCAGCGATATTCAAATAGCTAAGGCTATGGAAACTATTGAACGCAATGCGAGGATGCAAACTCAACTGGTAGAAGATTTGCTGGATATCTCCCGGATGATTAGAGGTAAGCTGCATCTCCACGTTTGTACTTGCAATTTAGTTCCTTTAATTGAGTCAGCCGTTGAGACAGTTCACCTAGCCGCCCAAGCCAAAGAAATTGATTTGAGAATTTCCCTGATTCCCTCCCCAGAAATGCCGCAGGATCATTCAAGATTTTTAGTTTCTGGTGATATTGAGCGTTTACAACAAATCATCTGGAATTTATTGTCTAATGCTATCAAATTTACACCTACAGGTGGTAGAATAGAAATTAGACTCTGCCAGAGCGTTGAGGATGATGAAAAATTAGCCAGAACAATCACTAGCTATGCTCAAATCCAAGTCATTGATACAGGTATTGGTATCAAACCGGAATTTCTACCTTATGTTTTTGACCGCTTTCGTCAAGCAGATAGTTCTAGTACCAGGTCTTATGGCGGGTTAGGATTAGGTTTAGCAATCGTCCGTCATTTAGTCGAATTGCATGGTGGTATTATCTCTGTCGATAGTCAAGGTGAAAACGAAGGCGCAACCTTCACCGTTAAGTTACCACTGTTATTAGAAAGTCAGGCAGTTATTCCTGACTCAGTTAATCAGAACAACGCAGATTTTGCTTATCCGTCCCCGGTTCCCTCGCTTTTAGGCGTGCGGGTGCTGGTAGTCGATGATGAAATGGACACTCGCGATTTTATCTCTACCGTACTGGAAGAGTGCCAAGCCGAAGTTAAAGCAGTAAAATCCGTTTCAGAGGCATTACAGGTGATTATAGACTGGAAACCGGATGTTTTAGTCAGTGATATTGCCATGCCAGAAGAAGATGGTTATTCATTAATCCGGAAAGTGCGATCGCAACCACAAGAACAAGGTGGTAAAATTCCCGCAGCAGCACTAACAGCGTATGCTAGAGCAGAAGACCGCACAAGAGCCATCCAAGAAGGATATCAGTTACACTTACCTAAACCCATTGAGCCGGCTGAATTAGCTACAGTAGTAGCCAGTCTTGTAATTCGTAATTCGTAGTTCGTAATTCGTAATGCCTCCTTCGGATGAGCTTCGCTAACGTAATTCGTAATCATATAAGCCGTATCATAGCCCCCTCCTCGCTTGCGGTGAACCAGCGCTGTAGGCGGGTTTCCCACCGTAGGCGACTGGTGAACCCGAAGGGGGAGGGGGTTGGGGGTGGGGTTCTCATACCTCACGAAACTAGAAAACGCTATAATTTGTAATTCGTAATTTAAAAAAATCAGGTGTCAATTTTGACCTTATGGTAGAAAATTGCTATCAGCTTGTGCTTGGAGAAGTATTATATGTCCTTTGTGCCGTTACATATTCATAGTGATTACAGTTTACTCGATGGAGCCAGTCAGCTACCGGAATTGGTAGATCATGCGATATCTTTGGGGATGAAGGCGATCGCACTCACCGATCACGGTGTCATGTATGGTGCGGTAGAATTAATTAAAATTTGCCGTAGTAAAAGTATTAAGCCAATTATTGGCAACGAAATGTATATTATTAACGGCGATTTCACTAAACAAGAACGCCGTCCTAAATATCATCAAGTCGTTTTAGCTAAAAATACTCAAGGTTATAAGAACTTAGTTAAAATTACCACAATTTCCCACCTCGACGGTGTGCAAGGAAAAGGAATTTTTTCGCGTCCTTGTATTAACAAAGATTTACTCAAACAATATCGAGAAGGGTTAATAGTCACCAGTGCTTGTTTAGGTGGAGAAATTCCCCAAGCTATCCTGAGTAATAGACCAGACGCAGCCCGGAAAATTGCCAAATGGTATAAAGAAATCTTTGGTGATGATTATTATTTAGAAATTCAAGACCACGGTTCCCAAGAAGACCGCATTGTTAACGTTGAAATCGTTAAAATTGCGCGGGAATTAAATATTAAATTTATTGCTACTAACGATTCTCATTTTATCTCTTGTTTTGATGTCGAAGCACACGACGCTTTGCTATGTATTCAAACTGGACAGCTAATTAGTGAAGATAAACGAATGCGTTATAGCGGCACAGAATATCTCAAATCTGCCGATGAGATGAAGCAGCTATTTCGTGACCATTTACCAGATGATATCATTGCCGAGGCGATCGCCACCACCGAAGAAGTCGCCGATAAAGTGGGCGTTTACGATATCATGGGTGATCCTCAAATTCCCACACCACCAATTCCCTCTGGTCATACTCCTGACACCTACGCCGAAGAAGTAGCTTGGAACGGATTATTAGAAAGATTAAATCGCAAATCCCGCAGCGAAGTTGATCCAGTCTATAAAGAGAGATTAGAATATGAATTAAAAATGCTGCAAACAATGGGTTTTTCTACATACTTTTTAGTGGTGTGGGATTACATCAAATTTGCCAGAGATAATAATATTCCTGTCGGTCCCGGTCGGGGTTCTGCGGCTGGTTCATTGGTTGCGTATGCTATGAAGATTACCAACATTGACCCAGTGCATCATGGCTTATTATTCGAGAGATTCTTGAACCCAGAACGTAAATCAATGCCTGATATTGATACAGATTTCTGCATTGAGAAACGTGATAAAGTCATTGAATATGTCACAGAAAAATATGGTAAAGATAGAGTTGCTCAAATTATCACATTTAACCGCTTAACGTCCAAAGCTGTGTTAAAAGATGTCGCCAGAGTATTGAATATTCCTTATGGGGAAGCAGATAAAATGGCGAAACTAATTCCAGTGGTGCGGGGTAAACCCACCAAACTGAAAGTGATGATTTCGGATAAAACTCCAGCCCCGGAATTTAAAGAAAGATATGATAATAATGCTCATGTGCGCCATTGGCTGGATATGGCCATCCGCATTGAAGGAACTAACAAAAACTTTGGTGTCCACGCAGCCGGCGTAGTTATATCTGCTGACCCCTTAGATGAAATTGTCCCGCTTCAAAGAAATAATGACGGTTCAGTAATTACCCAGTATTTCATGGAAGACTTGGAATCAATGGGTTTGTTAAAAATGGATTTTCTAGGGTTACGTAACCTGACACTAATTCAAAGGACAATTGATTTAATTGAAGAAACAAAAGGCTATCGCATTGACCCAGATGAAATTACAGGTCAGGAAAGAAAAGCGCAGAAAATCTTAGCCAAAGGTGAACATAGCAACCTACCCAAAGATGTCAAAAAATCTTATGAACTTTTAGAAGCTGGGGAATTAGAAGGAATATTTCAATTAGAATCTTCAGGAATGCGTCAAATAGTCCGAGATTTGAAACCTTCTAATATTGAAGATATTTCTTCGATTTTGGCGCTGTATCGACCAGGCCCCTTAGACGCGGGACTAATTCCCAAATTTATTAACCGCAAACACGGAAGGGAAGCAATTGATTATCAAAGTGCTATTTTAGAACCAATATTAAATGAAACCTATGGAATCATGGTTTATCAAGAGCAAATCATGAAAATTGCTCAAGATATGGCCGGATATTCTCTAGGACAAGCCGACTTGCTGCGCCGCGCAATGGGTAAAAAGAAAGTTTCTGAGATGCAAAAGCAGCGAGAAAAATTCGTAGATGGTGCGGCGAAGAATGGAGTAAAAAAACAAGTAGCTGATGAATTATTTGAGCAAATGTTGAAGTTTGCCGAATATTGTTTAAGCTATGATACAGAGATTTTAACAGTAGAATATGGCTATATTCCCATTGGGGAAATTGTCGAAAAAGCCATTGAATGTAGTGTTTACAGCGTTGATAATAATGGTAATGTTTACACTCAACCCATTGCACAGTGGCATAATCGGGGAGAGCAAGAAGTATTTGAATATAGTCTAGAAGATGGTTCAACTATTCGCGCCACAAAAGACCATAAATTCATGACCACTGACGGGCAAATGTTACCAATTGATGAAATATTTGCCCAGGAATTAGACTTGCTGCAAGTGCATGGTTTACCGAAGTAAGAACCCCACCCCAACCCCTCCCCCTTCGGGTTCACCAGTCGCCTACGGTGGGAAACCCGCCTACAGCGCTGGTTCACCGCAAGCGAGGAGGGGCTTTGTAGGTAGTGAGGACTTTAGTCCTCTCCATCTCCTATCAGAAACCCTACACAAACGAATCGGGAAGGGCTAGAGTCGCTTACTACGAGCTTATTTTATTTGTTAGCTAATCTTGTTATCAGGGAAAATGCACGTTATTAGTTTTAGAATCTTAAGAGAATATGCACAAAACCATGCAGATTGTCAGGAAGCCCTAAACAATTGGTATAAGGTTGCTATTAAAGCGAGATGGTCAAAATTAGTTGAAGTACAGCAGGTTTTTCCTAAAGCAGAAGCCGTTAGTAATTTTACTG
Source organism: Nodularia spumigena CCY9414 (assembly GCF_000340565.2). Taxonomy (NCBI): domain Bacteria; kingdom Bacillati; phylum Cyanobacteriota; class Cyanophyceae; order Nostocales; family Nodulariaceae; genus Nodularia; species Nodularia spumigena. The sequence goes on along the minus strand of NZ_CP007203.1, from coordinate 4,561,935 downwards.
TTTTCAATATTAAGGGGAATAAATATCGCTTGATTGTTAGTATAGATTATGAAGGGCAGTTAATTTATATTAAATATATCCTCACTCACGCTGAATATGATAAGGAGAATTGGAAAGATGACCCTTACTTTTAATCTAGATAAATACAAGGAATTATTAACAGCTTATCTTCCCAAGCTTATCAAGACTGAAGCAGAAAATGAGCAAGCTTTAGCGATAGTTGAAGATTTAATGCACCGGGAACGCACTCCTGAAGAAAATGAAGTTTATCAGTTGTTAATTACTTTAATTGAAAAGTTTGAACAAGAATATTATCAGCCAAGCCAGCAGAAGAATCCTCGAGATATGTTGTTATTTATTTTAGAGGAATCTGATAAAAACAAAGAAGATTTAGTAGCGGTTTTAGGGAGTGAAGATATATTTAATAATATTGTCAATGGACAAGAGAAGATAAATACAGAACAATCTCGGAAGCTAGGATATTTTTTTCATGTAGATTCTAGTTTATTTATGGAATAAGAATTAAGTATTGTAGTGGCGCGTTAGGATGAAGTAACGCACCATTATTAAGACTTTAATCCATTTCTCTGGAGATGTTTTTAGGGAATGACTCTATAAAATAATCCTACTCAGGATTTCTATAACCCTCAATAGTTGCAACTGTAATATTAACAAAAGGGTTATCTAAAACTTCCTTTAAGCACTTGTTTCTTCTCTTTCTCCCTTGGCGTACTTGGCGTACTTGGCGGTTCGTAAAAAAAAGTTATTCCAAAACATTCAAGATTTATTCTTCTGTGATATTAACTTCAAAGTGCCAATATCCAGGACGCGATAATGCTTAATGGCACGTTAACAGGAAAATAATATCTTGGATACAAAATTACTGATTTCCCCCCAAGAACTCACATCTTTGTTAGCAGAAGATTCATCACAAATTGCCATTATTGATACCCGCAGTCCTGAAGAATATATTAAATCCCATCTTCCTGGTGCTATCAATATCCGAGAATTATTTACTTACCTTTTAGAAAACTCTCAAGCTGACGGATTAAAGAAATTATCCCAGCATTTTTCTGAACTGTTGAGTAAAGCCGGAATTTCTGGTGCAGAAAAGTTGATTGTCTATGAAGATGCTTTAAATCAGGGTTATGGGCAGTCTTGTAGAGCAGCTTTTTTGCTGAAGTATTTAGGTTGTACTCAAGTATCTGTGCTGCACGGGGGTTATAAAGCCTGGCTAACGGCTGGATTACCTACCACTCAAGGGGAAGTACCTATTCGTAAAAGCAAGGTATTTACAGCGCATCCTGACGCGGCAATCATGGTGACTACAGAAGAGATGTTACAGGCTCTGGATGACCCGAAAATTATAAAATTAGATGTGCGCGATCGCAATGAATGGCAAGGACTAAGTTCTTCTCCCTACAGTCCTGATTTTTGTCCCCGCAAAGGCAGAATCCCGAATGCTGTATGGTTGGAATGGCATCGTTTAATGAATTGCGACGCTGAAATCCCGATGTTTCGCTCACCAGCAGAAATTTTAGAAATTTGTCAATCTGTGGGTATTACTTCCCATGCAAAAGTGTATATTTATTGCTTTAAAGGTTCCAGGGCTGCTAATACAATGATTGCTTTACAACAAGCTGGTATTTATAGCAGAAATTATTTTGGTTCTTGGAATGAATGGTCTCGCGATTTCTCTCTACCAATTGATCACCGAATCATAATATAAATCTTGTGGGTGAGGGCAAAGATGCCCGCCCTGATTTCAGTAATTATACATATACCGTCGGTTCACTTTTGTTCTTCTAGTGATTTGGCTGGTATTTCAATTGCTTTAATGTCAATTGTGCCTTCTGGTGTGAAGCGCTGAAAATGACCTTGTGTGACTGATAATTGCTCTCCACAATTAGGACACTGCAACTGAGTGTTATTCAAGCCTGTAAATTCATAATTGCAGACAGGACATTGATCATTAACTAAATTGCGTTGTAACCACCAGCGAAACCCGAAGAAGGCGACAACGGGTGTCAAGAACAGCAAACCAAAGATAATTAACAACGAATTCACCAACCATCCTAAGCCTAATGATGCTAGCAACCAGAAAACTGCTAACACCGTGAGCCAAGGGCGAAGATTTTCAAGACTCAATTGCAAAGATTTTAGGCTCATTTTTTAAATTATTGTCTTGCTCTTCCTCTAGGATAGCGAGTTTAATGGAGAGTCAAAAGCCCAAAGTCAACTACCAAAAGTCAAGAATTATTAATTGAGTCTTGGGACTATGGGCTGACTACTTAGGATAAAAGCAGTTCTTGTAAACGCTGTTGAAAGGCTTTCATCCCAAAAAGTGCGATCGCCTGTTCTCTTAACCATTCCCCATCACAACGCTGATCGTCACCTTGGAGAATTTCAATACAAGCTGTTGCTACCGCCTCTGGGTCGCGGTGCGGAACTCGCCACCCCAGTTTACCATCCTGCAAGGGGTCAGCCGAGCCATCGTCATCACCGGATAGCACTGGGACACCGCAAGCCATCGCCTCTAAATAAACGATACCAAAGCCTTCTTGAGAGGGCATAATATAAGCATCAGCGAGGCGATAGTGGGCGATTAATTGTTCTGTCGGCACAAAACCCGCAAACACCACGCGATCGCTCACCCCTAAATCTTCTGCTAACTGGGCTAATCGTGGTTGGTCATCGCCCCGACCAATTACCAAATATTTGACTTCTGGGAACACTTGTGCTAATCGGGGTAGGGCGCGAATTGTCACATCTACACCTTTGTAAATATCTCCTGACCACAATCGCGCCACGGTCATTAATACTTTAGTACCACCTAAGCCATACTGCTCAATTAATTCTGGCTGTTTAGAACCAGGAGTAAATTGCTCACCATCAATGGCACAAGGTAGCATCTTGATTTTTTCACAGTTTAGACCATTGGCAGCACAAGCGCGATCGCGGCTGTAGCGGCTAATTGTCCATATGGAATTTGCTGATGCTAAAGCATCTGTTTCACTGTTTTTCAGAGGTTCCCAAACTTCTTTACCATAAGTGAGGACTGTGTAGGGAATACCCAACGGTTGGCATAGAGTTTTAATTAGTACAGCTAAATTAATATGACCGCAATAAACGTGTTGGGGGCGTTTTTGTAAAAAAAATTTCAACAGAGCCACGGCCATTTTCAGCCGCCCCATTTGAGGCGACTGATTTTGAAAGTAATGAAATTTTAAATTATCGGACTCCCAAGGATTTGAGTGGTCAACGCTATCTCGCAACAAAAACACTTCGGCTCTACAGTCAGCACCAAATCCCGAATAAGCATGAAAAATATCCTTAACATAAGATTGAATCCCACCTTCGCGAGCAAAAATCTCTAAGAACACGAAGACATGATCAGCTTGTTTGTTAAGTCTATGATCCGAATTGAGCTTTGCTTTGACTGTACCAATCCCCATTTAAAGTTCAGTAAAATAAGGTAAAAATCACTGACGATTAATTTTGAACCTCCCCACGTCTAAAGCCAGGGGATTCTTGCCTACCTGAAAAAGGCGACAACGGGACATTCAAGTATCCCTCTACTCACTCAAAGAGCTTTTGCTCTCATTCGCGCATACTTTCTGAGTCCTTCATATTTTAAAGATGAACGCTCCATATCCTGCCATTATTCGCCCTTTAACTATTCCGAATCGAGTCGGATATGTCCGTTGCCGGGATTGCTCCGTACTAGGATACTTCAATGCGCTGAAGGTTATTCCTACTTGTTTTCTCGCTAATCTATTTTAACACTGTGGCTAAAGCCACGCAATCGTTTGACGGAACTTAAAAGTTCTTACCGCCTTCTCCCCATGCCTAAAGTCAGGGGCTTGCGTCTCGTTTTTCGGTCAACTCTTCTACTTTTTATCTTCTCTAGCATATTTGAGAATCAGTAAACAATTTTTACCATCGGCACTGCGTTCGTAGACAACATGGTCAGCCAATCGTCGCAGGAGAAACCAGCCATATCCCCCTACTTGGAGTGTACCTGGCTGTGGCTCGGCGATCGCATCAGGGTTGAAGGGTTTTCCGTGATCCCAAATTCTGATTTCCAGTCTGTCAATCCACAGACTAACTTCAATCTCTATGGTCGTTTCTGGTGGTAAAGCACCATGAGCGTGACGAACTGCGTTGGTAAAACCCTCCGCTAATGCTAAATTGAGGCGATACAATTGGCTTTCTGACCAGCCAAATTGTGACAAATATTTTAGACTGAATCGCTCAAACCATTGTTGTACGTAGTTTAGGAGCTTTAGTTCGCTCTTCACCGCCAGATGGTCTTGCTGCACTATGCTAAGCATTGACCTTGACTTGAATATAACTTTCGTAAAAAATGTCTGTATTTGTTGCTTTTTGGCAACTTTCCCGTTGGGAATATATTTTTTCTCCCCAACTCAAAACTCCAGATACTACCTGGATTACTAAAATTGACACCTGTAGGTTTCAAAATTACATCGGCCAATATGAGCAACTTTCAAAGAACACTTCTGTGGTGATTGCTTGGTGCAGTTTTTAGCAAGTAAACTTGCTGCTATCAACTGCTTAATTTGGTAGATGATCTGAAAACTACAGGTGTCAAAGGCTATTTGCTGCCTAGCTTAGAACAATCCCAATGTCAAGGATTTATCCAATGGTAAAGCAGCACCAATACCGAGCCACAGGGTGACAAGTGTACCAAAGAGGAACACTGTGGTCGCCACTGGACGACGGAAGGGGTTTTGGAACTTGTTCACGTTCTCAATAAAAGGAACGAGAATGAGTCCCAGAGGCACAGCAGCCATTGCTAACACTCCTAAAAGTTTGTTAGGAAGCGATCGCAAAATCTGGAATACAGGATACAAATACCATTCTGGTAAAATTTCCAAAGGTGTAGCAAAAGGATTTGCTGGTTCACCTGTCATTGCAGGGTCTAGCACAGCTAGAGCCACAATACAAGCAAATGAACCCATGATCACAATGGGAAATACATACAGTAAGTCATTAGGCCAAGCGGGTTCACCATAGTAATTGTGACCCATGCCCTTGGCGAGTTTAGCTCTTAACTGAGGATCACTCAGATCGGGTTTTTTTTGCGTTGACATATTTTAATGCGCTCTCCTGCTCAAATTCGGTTAAAGCATTTGTATCAGCCATCAGCGTTTAGACCAACCCATTACAGCACGGAGTAAATAGCACAACCATCTCAAATCATTTTTGACTTTTGACTTTTGACTTTTGAATTCCGCTTTGCGGTTGGGGTTTACAGCTTTCAGCTTCAAATACAAGTCTTTGCTCTTATTGTCGCTTATAAGATATTATTTGCTCATTTCTCATAAGTTTAAAACAAACATCTGCATCTGGAAACTGAAAGCTGTGGCCTTTTTGCATTTTGGCTTAATTATCAGATTACAAAGGACCGGAAATACCTTGCTTGCGGATCATCAAGAAGTGGAACAGCATGAACACCGCAATTAACCAAGGTAGTACAAAGGTGTGAGCGCTATAGTAGCGAGTCAGCGTTGCTTGACCAACACTAGAACCACCGCGTAACATATCAGAAATAAAAACACCAACTACGGGAATTGCTTCTGGTACGCCACTAACGATTTTTACAGCCCAGTAACCAACTTGATCCCAAGGTAGGGAATAGCCTGTCACACCAAAAGAAACGGTGATTACAGCTAGGATGACACCACTTACCCAAGTCAACTCACGGGGCTTTTTGAAGCCACCTGTGAGGTACACCCGGAAGGTGTGCAGAATCATCATTAACACCATCATGCTGGCAGACCAGCGATGAATAGAGCGAATCAGCCAGCCGAAGCTGACATCATTCATGATGTACTCTACCGAAGAGTAAGCTTCAGCCACTGTGGGCTTATAGTAGAAGGTCATCGCAAATCCAGTAGCAAACTGAATCAGAAAGCAAACTAGGGTAATTCCGCCCAAGCAATAAAAAATATTTACATGGGGAGGGACATACTTGCTAGTTACGTCCTCAGCGAGCGCTTCCAGTTCTAAGCGCTCCTCAAACCAGTCGTAAACGTTGGCCATACAATCTCAAGTTCCTAAAAATCGGTTGCGGTTGATCAATCTCCCAATTAACAAGTTTGGGATTTTCACAAAGGGGAGTTTGTTTGTTGGCTTTTGAGCCTTCAGAATGATAAGACTTTTCAGAAACTTAACACTCTGTAAATATGGAATATATTGCGTTCTCTTGGCAACCCAACACCCAAAATGCTGTACACCAAGTCGATCTTATCGTTTTCATCAGTGGAATGCATTTCATCAGTTTTTCAACAAGTTGATGAGAGGAATGCAACACTTCTATAAAAAAAGTAACATAGTTGAGATATAGATTTCATCAACGACGAGGTAACTAGTACAGGTCTGCGGAAATAAAACCACAATTCTAAGTCAATGAAAAGCCTATAGAATAAGGTTTTTGACTTTTGACTTTTGACTTTTAACTTCCGCCCTGCGGTGCTAGGCATTTTTCGGCAGCATTTTTCGGCAATTTGGGATCAGGTGGAATTTGGAAATGGGGTTCATGCAAAAACAGGTTTTTCGGCTAGGATTTTCACTGCTAGTGGCATTTTGGTTGGCGCTGGGCGCTCTGGTCCAACCAGCAGCAGCTTTAACGGATGAGCAAAAATTAGTTTCAGAAGTTTGGCGAATTGTCAATCGGACTTATTTAGATGAGACCTTTAATCATCAAAATTGGTCGCAGGCTAGGCAAAAAGCGCTGGAGAAGCCGCTCAAAAATAATGAAGCCGCTTATGCAGCCATTCAGAAAATGCTCAAGACTTTGGGTGATCCTTTTACCCGCTTTTTAGACCCGCAGCAGTACCGCAGTTTGCAGGTGAGTACTTCTGGTGAATTGACTGGGGTGGGGTTGCAAATTGCGCTCAATCCAGAGACGGGAAAGCTGGAAGTAGTGACTCCCATTCTGGATTCACCAGCAGATGCAGCCGGGATTAAACCTCGCGATCGCATTCTCAAAATTGAAGGCATTCTCACAGAAAATTTGACTCTTGACGAAGCAGCGACCAGAATGCGGGGGCCTGTTGGTAGTTCCGTCACGCTTTTGATTGAACGAGATGGGATAGGAGAAAAAGAAGTCAGAATAGTGCGCGATCGCATTGAGCTTAACCCTGTGGTAGCAGACCTGCGTTTTTCTCCTCAAGGTACGCCCATTGGCTACCTGCGCCTGACTCAATTCAACGCTAACGCCTCAATGGAATTAGCACACGCTATTTCTAGTTTAGAGAAAAAAGGCGCAGCTGCATATATTTTAGATTTGCGAAATAATCCTGGAGGGTTATTACAATCAGGAATTGAAATTGCCCGTCTGTGGTTGAATTCCGGTACCATCGTCTACACGGTAAATCGCCAAGGTATTCAGGGCAGTTTTGAATCATTTGGCCCAGCCTTGACAGACGATCCTCTGGTGATTTTAGTCAATGAAGGAACCGCCAGCGCCAGTGAAATTCTCGCCGGAGCGCTGCAAGATAACGGTCGTGCCACCTTGGTCGGGGAAACTACCTTTGGTAAAGGCTTAATTCAGTCCTTGTTTGAATTATCCGATGGTTCTGGATTAGCAGTCACCATTGCTAAGTATGAAACACCTCAGCATCGGGATATTAATAAATTAGGCATTAAGCCAGATACCGTGATTTCCCAAGAATCAATTACCCGCGCCCAAATTTCCACAGAAGCTGATTTGCAATATCAAGCAGCTGTGGAATTATTGAAAACAAATTCCGTCTTGGCGGGAGTGGGGAGTGGGGAGTAGGGAGTAAGAAGAGGCAGGGGGGCAGGGTGCAGGGTGCAGGGGGGACAAGAGGCAGGGGGCAGGGTGCAGGGTGCAGGGGGGACAAGAGGCAGGGGGCAGGGTGCAGGGGGGCAGGGTGCAGGGGGCAGGGTGCAGGGTGCAGGGGGGACAAGAGGGTAACTTCCCAATGACCAATGACCAATGACTAATGACTAATGACTAATGACTAATGACTAGACGATGGTAAGCATTATCTATGACACGTTTCCCTCGGAGGAAGCCAGTGTTAGCACCGGGACAAATGTACTGGAGTGTTTCTGGTGTAAAACTTTCTAGGATTAATTTCAGACTTTTAATTTGTCTAGGCCAGTGAAAGGTTTTGGCTGTGCGAAAAGGCACTGGCTCACCTTCCTGGTTGGGAACTAAATGGCGGCCAGAAAATATCACACCGCCTAAATCACTGTAGTAAAGGCAAGATGAACCGGGGGAATGGCCAGGTGTCCAAATTACCCTAGATTTGGAATTGAGTGTGAATTCCTGGGTAAAGCTGGTGACAGTTAATCCAGGTAATAAATATGCTTCTTGCTCTTGAATCAGCACTTCGCAGCCAAAGGTTTGCTGAATTTCTGCTGTTTTACCAATCGCATCTCGATGAGTAATAAATAACCAACGCACTCCACCATGCGATCGCATAAAATCTTGATTTGTGGCATCGTCCGCAGGAGAATCTATCAGGATATTGCCTTCATTTCCCACAATCAGGTAAGAGGTTCCCCCTAATGTGTCCCGATTTGGTGGAAAGGCAAAGATATTATCTAACACCGGACGCGGTTGTTTAGCTGTCTGACTTGGCTGTTGAGGTAAGGCGTGCATGGGCAAAAACCGAAACTGAAAAGGTGCTAAGATATAAGCTAATCGTGCGAGTTGAGGAAAGCGAGATTTTGGCAAGACTGAAAATATCAAAAACTCCTTGAGTACGGTAGGGCATACCGGAATTTACGCTTTATGAGAATTGACCTCTACTCCGGTTGGAGTAATCCTGCCAGAGCAAGTTAGCTCGTTAATTAAAGAATCTCTGTGTGTCAAACCTGAGAGTGTCAAACTGGCTATTGTTTCAATGGGGTCGGAGAACACTAAGAGATACACAAACTCAACCCCAGACTATAGAATCACAATCGGCTATCCATCCTACCGCAGAATCAGTACCAGTGCGTCCCATTGAACCAACGGAAGAAACCCAACTCAGAAATTGTTTTCCCTGGTCTGTTTACTATATCCACAATATTGAGTATAGACCCCAGGCTGTGATCTGTCGGGGTCAGATCAGAACAACACCGACTCAGGCTTATCAGCAGATTAAGGCCAATATTGAAGCAGAATTTGGCGATCGCTTTCTACTGATTTTTCAAGAAGGTTTCAATGGCAAACCTTTCTTTGTACTTGTTCCTAATACTCAAGCAACCAGAAATACCAGCCAGCCAGACCAAATCACACGTCCAGGATTAGCTTTATTTTTGGTAATAGCTACTTTAGTCACTACTACTTTGGTGGGCGCGACCATCGCCGGCGCTGATGCCAAACAACTCGCATCTGACCCCAGTATTTTGTGGCAAGGATTGCCCTATGCTTTAGGGCTGATGACTATTTTGGGTATCCACGAACTTGGTCATTATTTGACAGCGCGATACTACAAAATTCGGGCGACACTGCCTTATTTTATTCCTCTGCCCGTCTTTTTAGGCACTTTTGGCGCATTTATTCAAATGCGTAGTCCAATTCCTCATCGCAAAGCTTTATTTGATGTCAGCATTGCTGGACCACTGGCAGGTTTTGTGATCACTTTACCCTTACTCCTCTGGGGTTTGGTTAATTCGGAAGTGGTGACTATGACTAACCAAACAGGACTATTAAACCCGGAAGCTCTCAATCCCAAATCTTCAATTTTATTAGCATTGCTCTCCAAACTAGCATTAGGAAGCCAGTTAACTGCAACATCAGCAATTAACCTTCATCCTATAGCGATCGCTGGTTTTCTGGGACTAATCGTCACAGCTTTGAATTTGATGCCTGTAGGACAATTAGATGGAGGTCACATCGTTCATGCGATGTTTGGGCAGAAAACCGCAATAGTCATTGGTCAAATTTCCCGCTTATTATTACTACTGCTCTCTTTAGTGCAGCAAGGATTTTTGCTCTGGGCAATTATCTTATTATTCATCCCCTTAATTGATGAACCTGCCTTGAATGATGTCACGGAACTCGATAATAAACGTGACATTTTAGGCTTGATGGCAATGGCATTGTTGATTATTATTGTGCTGCCACTACCGCAGGCGATCGCTAACTTGCTGCAAATTTAAGTAAATACTCGCAACTTTTTCTTAAATAGGGAACAGGAATGGGCAACCTTAACTGAACGGTACTGCCCTACCCCCTACTCCTTTGTGATGATTAAATGAACTTTTTCTGAGCCAAAACTGAGGGTTGCTCTGACTTTTTTATACGTGGTAAACCTTTAATTATAGTTCAGCGAAGAGATATCAATTTAACATCCATAAGGAGATACAGTCATGCTATTTACAAATCCTCTAACTATAGCTGCCACTTCTTTTGTACTAGTTCTTGGCACGCAGAACCCAGCAGTAGCCTTGGTTAATCCATCCATTTCTGCCATTGAATCAGTATCTAGTACTACTAAAGTCCGGACACCCAAACAGCCTATTCTCATTGCTGAAAACGATACATATTGGGGTCCAAATCGGGATTTTAAAATTTTGATGCCCGGTAAAACTGTAACAAATACAGCCGATCAATTGATATCTGTCAGTGCTACTGAGTCCGTGTACATGGTCATACACAGAAACTTTCCACAAGCTTCCAGGATACCTATTCCACAGTTGCGGCAAGTGTTACAAAGTGCAATGAGGGAAAGTATTGGTCTTGATGGCAAGATTATTCAAACTACTAATCTAGTAATTAATCAACATCCTGGATTGGAGTTACTCATGCAACATTCTGATGGAACTCTGGGAAAATATCGGGCATTTCTGGTGAATCAGCGTTTTTATTTGATGGGGACTTTAACAAAAAATGAGTTAACCACAGAATCTGTTAACTTCTTCGATTCTTTTCGGGTTTATCCTGAGAACATTACTTATTCAAATTGGGATGTTTATTAATGGTTGAAGTGCCAAGTTATGTTTGGCATACTTGTTGCTAAAACGTGAGCGATTTTAATTATTACCGGAAATAATTAAAATCGCCGCTAGAAGTCGCGGAACCATCTACACAAATTCCGCGGCTCAACTGACTTGTACTGAGCCTTGTCGAAGTAGCTTCGCCCAACTTCCTACGCGGACTAACCTCAAAATTAGGGTTTCAAATTTAATCTGACGGGAGCTTTTATAGACTTATTTCTATGCAATCTATAGAATATTCTTCTTGCCAAAAATGCAAGTTTACGCATATTGCCAAAAATATGACTATGGTTCAGAATTAATACGTAAAGAAAAATTCTGAGGAGGTAAATGTAAGTTCAAGTAAAAACCTAAGTATTGATTGGTAAATTTGTCATGTACCACACACACCATACAGTAGAGTGCTAAACTAAAACAATTTGTTTTTTATCAAGTGTGTAGCTAATCTAGCCAAAGTAAAGCTGAAGGTGAATAAATTGTGAATAGCGATACCTCTCAGAAGTTTGATGTTTTCTGTACTCGTCCTGGTTGTAATCACCCTCAAAATTTTATTTCACAGAAAGATATCGATTCTCCTGATATTAGAAAAAAAATATGTTGCCATAATTGCGGAATGCCCTTGATTTTGCAAGGGCGTTTCTTGCCAAAACGGTTATTAGTATCAGAGCAAGAACAAGGCGGAATCGGCATAACTTTTCTAGGAGAGGATCTTGACTTTGAGAAAGAGCTGCGCGTAATTAAACAGTTACACCCTAGACAAACCCTGAGTTCGACACTGATGCAACGAGTGGAAGAATCGTTTAAGCGTGAAGCGAAGATTCTATCAAAACTGAACTATCAACAAATTCCTAGAGCATGGGCATTTTTTGTGGTGGAAGCTGATTCAAGCAAGTATCCGCCAAAGTTTTTTTATTTGGTGCAAGATTACATCGAAGGTGAAAATTTATCTCAGATATTAAAGAAACAAAGGAAGTTTTCTGAGGCGGAAGTTCTCGATATTCTCAAAGAAATTTTAAAAATACTCACGTATATTCATAATTATGATCACAAATTAAAAACTATACACAGGGATATTAAACCTGCCAACATCATGCGCCGTCAGAGCGATGGACAGCTATATTTGATAGATTTTGGTGCAGTTAAGCAGGTAACAGAAGGATTACCTGGATTATCTGCCGAAACAACATCTATGATGTTCACTCCTGCGTTTGCGCCACCTGAGCAACACGATCAAGCTGAAGTATCTCCTGCATCAGATTTATATGCCTTAGCGACAACTTGTGTGTCTTTGCTGACAGGGTGTAAAAACCCCAATCAGCTGCTGTTTAATTCAAATTGGAAAGAACACGCAAATGTCAGCAATCATAATTTTGCCAATGTTATAGACTCAATGCTCAAATACGAGAAAGGAGACAGGCCTCAGTCTGCCCAAGACGTGCTTGATGCTCTTGCTGAAAAACAACCTAATCCGCTTCAGCCGTTGCTCGATTGGCTGAAAAAATTTCCTCAACAACGGCGTTGGATAATTTTAGCTGGTTTGGCTTTATTAGGAGTAGCGATCGCTATTATTTTAAATTTTATAGAAACAACATCATCAGAGCCACATTTATCCCAATACTTTAGCCGGGGAGAAAACGCTTTAATTAATGAGAACCCAGCAACTTCTCGCATCCCACAATGCACAGATGCTTATGAGTTAAAACTAAAAGGCATAGATGCCTTTAGAGAGGCTAGCTCTTTAGATTCTGTAGCAGGTTTTCGACAAGCAGAAAATTATTTCAAAGAAGCCACAGATAAATTTAGAGAAGGTGCTGTTCAAACGGCTGATAGCGAAAATAAATGTCAAGTTGATCCAGAAACATTGATTTACTATTATAACTCCAAAGCTGCTCAAAATGCCCGTGATCTGCCCACAATCGCAGTTGTTATTCCCAGTGTTCCTGAATTTCGTGGTACTGCTCTAGAAATATTGCGTGGTGTTGCCCAAGTTCAAAGTATACAAAGCACAGCAGATAGTCCCGTATTTCAGATAATAATAGTAAAAGATAATAGTAATAACCCAGAAAAATTCACAGAAATAGTTAAGAAACTCTCCAATCAAAATAATAATATTCCAGGAGAACTAGAATATTTTAAGGATAGTCAAATATTAGGAGTTATTGGACACTCTACAAGCGACGATACTTGGAAAGCAGGAGCTATTTATCAAGAACAACAACTTGTCTTAATTTCACCCACAAGCACTGCTGTGAGGAAGCCAAATCCAGATAATCAATATGTTTTCCGCACAGCTGCTGATGACTATATTGCGGCTACAAACCTAGCTAAATACTATTTAAATAATCAGCCGCAACAAGGAAAAATACTAATACTTTTTGAATCTGAGAGTCAATATAGTGAATCTTTGAAAGAAGAATTTGCTAGAACTTTGTTGAGATTGTCTCCAAATAGAAGACCTACCTTGATTCAAGAGTATTGTGATTTATCGACTCAAACCAACTCAAAAGATTGCATTAAAAAAGCAACAGCAGCAAATGTGCAAGCTTTGATGTTGGCTCCCAGTCGTAACCATCTGGAAACAGCACTAGAAATTACTAAAAAGGCCAAGGACAATGCAAAATCCGAAAATCGAGATTTGCAACTCTTAGCAGGAGATGTTCTATATGGCAAAGAAACGTTTGAGAAACTAGGAAATCTTGCCAATGGTATGGTAGTTGCTGTGTCTTCTCATGCCGATATTGCTAACAGTGATTTTACACAAAAAGCCATCGAACTTTGGTCAACAGCAAAAGTCAGTTGGAGGACTCTTACTTCCTATGACGCAGCACAGTCATTTTTCCAAGCTTTGACGGAACTGAGTCCGGATGGCAGAATTAATCCCACCCGTGAAGAAGTATACCAAAAATTAAAAACTATTTCAGCACCTGGTGCTACTCAGGTAAGCGTTGAATTTGATACTTATGGAGACCGCAAAGAAGCCATAGGTGTTGGCATTTTAGCACAAGCTAGTTCTAGTGACGGCTCAAGTGATGAATATCGCTTTACTTATCTGGAAACTCCAGAACGGAAATAATTTTTTTACTATTTTAAACAACGTCCAATCATATTAAACTTGACCAATAAATACATTTAAATTTATGCCTAAAAATTATTCCTAAAAAATCATGCAAACTTTAAAAGCTTCTGAAAGCGGAAAGATTCTGATTAAGGAATCTAGGATGAGAAAAATTGAACAAGCCAGAACCAAAAGAATTGGTCTACAAGGAATAATTGAAAGGGCTTGGGATATGGATGAAATATTTCTGAGGGAAGCAAGTAAAATTTTAGAACCAGATCAAAACTGGGATAATTCTCAAACATTTGCCGTAGCATTAGCGACTTGGAAACGGTTTCGAGAAGCAAAGCAACCCATTAGGGCTGATACTTTCAAGGCTTTTTGCCAAGTGTTGGATTTAGAATGGGAAAATGTAGTGGAAAATGATGTAGAGAGCCGCAGAAATATCAGCGAAGCTCCAGATTTATCTAGTTTTTCCGGTCGCACCGCAGAATTAGCCGAACTTCAGCAATGGCTGATTAAAAACGGCTGTCGGTTAGTTGTTGTTCACGGAATGGGAGGAATTGGCAAAAGTGCCTTAGCTCGCCGTTTAGTAAACCAAATTGCTGACAAATACGATTATATAATCTGGCTTTCTCTAGCATCATCACCTCCATTTTCAGAAGTTCTGCTTAAACTGGGACAATTCCTATCTAAAGGTGAAAAAGAACCAGATGATATTACTCAAATCATGCAGTATTTACATCATCAAAGATGTTTAATAGTGCTGGATGGTTGGGAAGAAATAACAGGCAATCAAAGTACAGATTATATCAACTATAGCACCTTTGTAGAAAGAGTTGCGACAGAAGCCCATAGAAGCAGTTTAATACTGCTGAGTAGAAAAGTAACTCATGATATTGCAATATTGAAGGGACAATTAGTGCGTTTCAAAAAATTGGGAGGTTTAGAATATGAAGAAGCTCGACAAATTTTCAGATCAGAAGGTATTTCTGGTACAGATATTGAACTAGAGAAATTAAGTAAGGATTATAGCAATCCCTGGATGATCAAAGTAATTGCACAACAAGTTAAGACTGTATTTCCAGATTATCTACCGCCATTTATTATTGATAGATCAGTTTTGGTTAGTGATCCCATTAAAAAATTTTTAGATAACCAATTTAAAAGACTTTCAAATATAGAAATAAATCTAATTTATTGGGTAGCTATCAGACGAAATTCGGCTTCATGGAATCAATTATTACAAGATAATCAGGAATTATTATCAGATAAACAGCTATTTGAAACATTACATAATCTAATAGCTGGGCATTCATTTATAGATAAAAATATAGAAGATATTCCCACACTATATATCCTAGACCCAGTGATTCTCAAGTATACTACTGAGCGATTTGTTGAACAAAATTATCAAGAGATAATCCAACTATTTAACAGTGAAAGTATTCAGGGTAACGAACTTTTTATTACCCACAGTTTCGTCACAGAACACCCACAAGATGAGGAACTAAATCAGCAGCAAATGCGGCGGATTGTAAAACCCATTCAAAAAATGCTCTTAGCTAAGTTATGTCGTCAACAGCAACTGCACGATGAATTGAAAAACGTGACATCCCTATTTAAAAATCAAGGATTGTCTCCAGGGTATGCTTACCAGAATATCTCGCACCTGATTTCAGCTTGCTACTAAATCTAGCTAACACAATGGGCGTTTTGGGGGATGAACAAAAGGAGGAAAAATTAATAATTTGCTCCTCCAGTTCCTTCTCCCCCCATATCCCCCATTTCCTCATATCCCACTAACTGGAAGCAGAATCAGCCGTTTGTGATACTTTTGCAGCTGCAAAAGTGCCACCCATACGGATTTCCGAAGTAAAGGAAGCCATACTAAAGCCACCAAAACGCTTGAGGATACTCACCCGCATCCGTAAATTAGGGCTTGCAAACCACAAACGTTCTTCAGAAGACATGGTTTCGTACTCTGTAATTAGAGTCAAAGCGCCATCGCTGCCCATCTTATAGCTACCAGCAACGGGGGCTTTCTCGGCATAACCCATTTCTCGCAGTAACTTACCTTCATGGGGATTTACCGCATCAGGTACGGTAACTAACACAGTCGAGCCAGTGTGTTTTTCTTCATCCCATTCCATCGTGCCATTCCAGGTGACTCTAGCGCCACAGGAGGCGGCACTGGGAGCAATTTCGTATTGTTCACATAGTTTTATCACCTCTGGATGATCTGCGGGTAGACTCTCAATTACTAGGTCTGATTTGCCGTCCTCAGATTGTTTAAAAGCCAAATGGTGACTAGTCCGATGGGAAAACCATTTACCAGCACTCAACTCAAAAAATTCTTCAATATTCATAAATAAAATTACCCTGAAACAAAATGCTCAATATGCAACTGGCGATAAAAAAGTGGTAAAAGGTGTTGAGTTAAGCTTGATTGCCTTTCTCTTCCAACCTTCTCAGAGAAATCCTCGCCGCTTCGGCAACATTGAAATGCTGATCTTTTTCTAAATATTTTAGAGCTGAAACACTCTTAGTAGTGGGAAGATTTCCCAAGGCTTCTGCCAGACGTTGCCGCACTAACCAATCCTCTGACTGAGCAAAGCGCAGGATACTATCTACAGACTCAATATCTTCGATTTCCCCCAGCGCAGAAATTGCCGCTTCTTGTAAGACTGTTTCGCTGCTATCCAATGCTTGAATTAAAACATCATGGGCGCGGGGATCTTTAATATTACCCAGGGAAACGGCTGCACTAAAGCGCACTAGCCAATCAGTATCCTCATAAAATGTCCGAGCCAGTACCTCAAAGGCTCTAGCATCACCTAAATAGCCTAAAGCTCCAGCAGCATCGGCACGAATGCCATAATCTGGGTCATTTTCGAGAATTTTTACTAAAAGTGGATAAGATTCTGCTGTGGACTTAACTCCTAGAGCGAATATGGCCATTGATCGCAGTTGCAACGATTCATCATTCAATACCTTTTTAATTAAAGGTACTGCGTCTTCCGGGGATAGATTACGCAAACTGGCCAGAGCTACCATGCGATCGCGCAAATTCGGACTTTCTAACTGAACAGAGATTTCCTCTAAGGGTAGAGCAGCCATTTAATTATGAGCGTTTTCTTTACTTATCTTTACTTTAACTGATTCCCTTCTAAGGCTGTGGGCATCGCCACTTAGGAGTTTGGTACTTTGTCAATCATAGCCCTTGACTGATAAGTGATAACTGATAACTGATAAAGCCCCACGGATACATCCGGGGGCTTGCAAGCAAGATGCAACAAGTTTTTTGACGAATTTACTCACCTAATGCTCTGGTGGTGACGGCTCGTTGTAACTGAGCCAAAGCGCGATTGTAATCTAAGATAGCTGTAATCCGATTACCTTCAGCTCTTGTTAAGTCGTTTTCAGAATTAATCACATCAGTTTGAGTACCTACACCAGCTTGGAATCGCAAGCGCGCCAAACGCAGAGCTTCCCTGGCTTGTTCTAAAGCAGTATTGGCAGTTTGCACATTTTCCAAATTAGCTCTCTGGGTAGAAAAAGCTTCTTCCACCTGAAAGCGGATTTGGTTGCGCTGTTCACTAAATCGAGTTTCTGCGATCGCTACATTAGCTTTCGCCTGAGCAGCACTGGCTTTAGCCGCTCCACCATCGTACAAATTCAGGCTAGCCCTGACTCCCACAGAGTAACCATCGGTAACACTCACACTATCATCAAACTGATCTAGCAGGTTATAACTGGCAATCAAGCTAACTTGAGGCCCTAGGGCTGAAAGTGCGGCTCGTCTCTGCTGTTCACTGATGTTACGCTGTGCCAATTGCTGTTGCAGTTCTGGACGATTTTGAATCGCTAAAACAATGCTACTTTCTAGGTCTTGCTTCCATAAACCCGCTAATTGTACAGGATCTGCTGCACTCAGATTTACCGATTGTGGCACACTTAAGCGAGTCGATAGAAGGCGA
Source organism: Nodularia spumigena CCY9414 (assembly GCF_000340565.2). Classification (NCBI taxonomy): domain Bacteria; kingdom Bacillati; phylum Cyanobacteriota; class Cyanophyceae; order Nostocales; family Nodulariaceae; genus Nodularia; species Nodularia spumigena. Next base: position 4,543,917 of record NZ_CP007203.1, on the reverse strand, counting down.
CGGGCAATTTGCTGCTGGGAGACATTATTAGTGAGTTCTTGCTGGGAATTAGCTAAATTTACTTGCGATTGCAACACATCAAATCGCGTACCCACTCCAGCCCTTTCTAAAGATTGTGCATCTCGCAAACTAGCCTGGGCATTTTCCACAGCAGACTGGGCAATGCGTACTCGTTCATCTGCTTGTTGCAAGTTGTAGTAATCCGTAGACACACTCAACCGAATTTCTTCAGATTGGCGCTCTACAGCCAACTCATTCAACCGTACCTGTTCTTCTGCCTGTCTAATGTTAGCTTGTCGTCTGCCATTCGTAAAAAGGTCATAAGTCAGTTGAGCTTCACCCCTAAAAGCTGTATTAGCTTCGGCTTGTGGTGCTGGTTGATTCAATTGTCGGGCTTGTTGATCCAACTGTAGCTGTTGTGCAGCAGCGCGACTGCGAGTGATATCAGCATTCAGACCAACATTGGGCAACAAAGCAGCTTGAGCCTGGCGTAGAGCAGCTTGAGCGCGTTCTAGCTCCAATAAGGACACCTGTAAATCGCGATTGTTCCGCTTTGCCAGTTCTAACGCCTGTGCCAAAGTAATCGGCTGATTGTTTTCAATTCTCACTTCCTCTGGTTTGGTCGGAAATTGCAGAGGATTGGCATTAGGATTCAGGTTATCAGGAATTTCGGCCGCACCAGTAGGCGCAAATTCCACAGTTTCTGGTTGCATGAGATTTTCCCCAGTATTAGCAGGGGGAAAATTCTCCGTTTCTGTTTGCATGAGATTTTCCCCAGTATTAGCAGGGGGAAAATTCTCCGTTTCTGCTTGCGAAGGAGTTAACTCCCAACCAGTATTTTCCAAAGCTGAGGTGGTGTTGGGAGTAGACGGATAACTCTGAGCTATCAAATTACCCGCCAAATTTTCAGGTTGACAAGTACTGGTAGCTGAAAACCCAGAAATCAATATACCGTTTGTCCCGTTTTCTTGTGAGCAACTATGCGCCGCCTGCAAATTTGCGGTTCCTCTACCTGTTACCGCAGTTGGTAAAACTGTCGATAACTGAGTTTCCGGTTGTTTGGGAGACGCTGCTGATGTCCATAAAGCAGACAGGGAAAAACTGGCTGGCTGGGCAGAAGTTGCTTGGGAGGTAACATTAGGAAAAACTGTTGTCTCTAATTGCTGCTTAGAAGTAGCGACCTGACTTTGTTTTTCATGGCTTTCAAAATCATGCGGCGCTGAGTTTTGGGCAGAATTTAACGAATGTGTGAAACTGGAAAATTTATCTTCATCTTGTTGAGATAGCTCATTTTCTATGGGTATAGCAGTATTGCCTGTCAAGATAACTGTGTTACTATGACCACTTGAAAACTGCAAATCAACAGTAGTTAACCCAGATTCGAGTCCTATATCTGGAAAAATCTGTGTCTGAGAATTAGGCAGTTGAGTGTTAATATTGTCTGCAACCCAGGTTCGACTATCAGTAGAAGTCAAGAAACTAGGAGAAGACGTAAGTTGTACACCATTTACTGTACTAGCCAAAGCAGGCTGGCTTGTTAATACAGCTGCTGTGACACCAGGTAAGAAACTATAAAATAAGTATTGTCCTTTCACCGCATCCCCTCACACGACAATCAATACTAGCGGCAGAAAACCCTTCTTCTCCACAGAATATAGCACGATCCTCAATTTAGATATGGATATACCATCACACTAAATTGAGGAATCGGAACTTGGTTTATTTTCAAAACTTTGGACTATGCGAGACAGTTCCGCCTTTTCATCGATACTAACGCGGGTAGGCGCACCACTAATAATTCGTTCGTAGTTACGGAAAGAATCTTTAATTTCGGGGCCGTCAGCCGTAATATTGTACTCACGGATACCTTTGTCGTGCCACGAACCGCGCATTTTAAATACATTAATTGCTCGTGACATTTCGCCACGAATTTCCACATACTGCAACATCAAAATTGTGTCAGTAATTGTGGAAATATGGGAGTCAGTAATCGAATGTAAACCCAGAAATTGGTCAGTTGTGTTGGTAAAAAAACCAGTTATTTCTTCTTGCTTGGCATAACCAGTCACACCGATGACAAACTGGCGGAAGGCATTATTGCTCACTCCTCTAGCTAGTGCTGAAAGGGAGTCAATGGCAATGCGAGATGGTTTAAACACGGCAATTTCTGATTTAATAATTTGCAAGTGGTCTTCTAAACCAGTTGATTCAGGATAAGTGCAAATTATTTTGAGTAATCCTTGACGTTCTAATTCTTCAAAGTCAATTCCCCAAGAGTAAGCATTGCGAGACAGTTGAGCGCGTGATTCTTCATAAGCAAATAATATTGCTTGTTCACCATTTCTACAGCCATCTTGCAAAAATTTACTGACTAATAAAGTTTTACCAGTACCGGTAGCTCCCGTTGCCAAAATAATAGAATCTTTAAAGAAACCACCCCCACACATTTCATCTAGGGTTTTGACTCCCGATGATACTCTGACATTAGAAGAGCGTTGGGTCAAGCGCATTGCGCCCAAGGGGAAAATGTTGACTCCTGCATTGGTAATTGTAAAAGGATACTCGCCTTTCATATGAGTTGTACCACGCAATTTGAGAATTTCAATGGTGCGGCGACGACGTTCTCCTTCTAAAACGTTACGCACAATTACCACATTATCGGAAACAAATTCTTCTACTCCAAATGAAGCAACAGAACCGTATTCCTCGCTACGTTCGGTGGTAATGATAGTTGTGACGTACAGCTGCTTGAGACGGGCGACAAGGCGAAAAATTTCCCGTCGCACTACTCCCATTGCTTCATACTGTTGAAAGACAGCTGTGATTGAGTCAATAGATACTCTTTGGGCTTTATATTTGCGAATTGCATATTGCAAACGCTCAATCAGTGCCGAAAGGTCAAAGTTACCCACAATATCTTGACCTTCGGGATCTGGTGAAGCATCAAGAATAAATAATTTACCTTCGTCAATTAAGTGTTGTAAATTCCACCCAAAAATTTGAGCATTTTTAATAATATCACTGGGGGACTCTTCAAAGGTCACAAATACACCCGGTTCATCAAAGCGGGTAATTCCGTTATAGAGAAATTGCAGTGAGAATAAGGTTTTGCCTGTACCAGATGTACCACTAACTAAGGTAGTTCTACCAATAGGCAAACCTCCGTGGCTAATATCGTCAAAACCTTCTATCATCGTGCGAATTTTTTCTACACCAGCAATTGGGGTGTTGTTTGGCGCTGCTTGGTCTTTTTCGCTCATTGCTTATTAACAAATGGGTATTAAACCCGGTTTTTATATTACTAACCTAAACTTGGTAATTTTTTAGCCAATTGGTGTGATTAAACGTTGTTTATTCTTCCCAAGATTCTTCACTCAGTTCTTCATAAAGTAAGTCTAATCCAATCAACACTCTTTCTCTGTCTGATAGGTCACCAATTATTTTGCGAACAGGTGGCGGCAAAATTTTCGATAATGTTGGTGTAGCTAATATTTTGTCTTCTTCCGCTAGCTGGGGATTTTTAAGCACGTCAATCACTTTCAAAGCATAGACACCTTGAAATTCTTGTTCTAAAATGTTTTTAAGTATCTTTAATGCTCTTACTGAATTGGGTGTATTCCCTGCTACATAAAGCTTGAGAACATAAGTCTTTCTGGCTTGATTCATTATTATGAATTTAGTTTATTTAGAAATTGAACACCTATAAAGTTCACACAAGTGCGCTAGGATATCTATGAGTGCTAAACGATAATCAAGTAATGCTTCATCGCTCCTGCCTTCTAATTTTAGCTGTATGGAAAAGTCTTCAATTAGTTCCATGTGAAATTCTATAATTTGTGGCACAGGAATATTAGCACAAAATAGTGCATGGATAAATTTATCAATTTCTTCTTTCAGAGTTTTATCTGTAGTAAAGTAATTTATAAGAATCCGGCGATAATCTGATTTGAGTTGTTGTAACAACACCTGCCGATCAACTTGAGTCATCTGCTGAAAGAACTGCTGTAGTTTTTGCTTTTGGCATGGAAATACATAAGAATATTGAGAAATAAAATTTTTATTAAGGTATTGTTACCACCACTGCATTAGGTAGTAAATTTTAGCAGTGGTAGTAGTGATGCTCGGCGAGAAGCTGAAATAGTCGGTGGTGTACTAGACAGAACTCCACATCTGCCTGCTTAATCTTAGTGTTGTGGCTAGTTTAGCCGGATTATCTAAGTTTTTGGGAACATCGGGTGGAAAAATCGACATAATTAGTAACATCTGTATAGTTATATATCTTAATTAATCGCCTTGACCAATATTGGTGGACTATCTGCTATATAACACTTCTAAGTTTATGTGTAGTTGTGTATTAAAGTTGCAATTTTTCTTTGAGAGAACGCTTCATGTCACCATATAATCAATATCTGGTTGTTGAAGAGCAGATGCAGTGTAATCATTGCTAGGACTTAGTAGGTTGTGGATGAAGCGTCTGTGGTTAATGAAGATACGTTACTTAATTGATGATTAACTTATGTATATTTCTCCAGATATAGATCCTTTGATTTGACTCCTTGATAAGATCCTTCAACGAACTTAAAGTACCGTCGCATTCTAAATCATTATAATTCCTCAAGGTTCTAAAGCGAATCTTTGGCCTCATAATTGTTTTAGTTGTCACTATCGCAGAGCAGTTTCAACACCAGTAGGAGACTGACAAGGATATTTCCCTAAACTTCTCAGTGGCAAAGGTAACGAGTAAATCCCATAAGTCTTGTCTGTGAAGAATCTCGCCGTGAGCGCTGCCGTTCGGCAAACTCATTGTTTCAATGGCGTTGAAGCTGTAACAAGAATCAGTGAAATGAGTCTTCTGAAAGAATATTGCTTTGCTGCTCCCACACTCACTATTTGCCCAAAGTGGGGATGGTGAAGCCGCAAGCTTCCACAAAGAAGAATGACCCTAAGGTTCCTTATGTCAATGCTACAGTACCCGCTTTATGACTTTCTAGCAACCGTACCCAACTGCGTAGAAACAAGTACTCTGGCTATCGTGCTGGAGATATTTGAGCAAGAGCAGTGCGATCGCTTGGTAGTAGTAAATCAGCAACAATGCCCGTTAGGATTGGTGCAATCTGCCCGTTTAACACAAAAATTATTGGCAGCATCTGGTGACAATCAATTTTTAGACTTGCAGCAGCCCTTGTCAACCTGGGATAAAGCCATAATCGAGCCACTCAAGACGTTACCAGCAAGTTATTGTGTAGAACAATTTAAGCTGCTGTTGCGTTACCAGCCCAGCCAAACAAACAGTAACTTCGATTGGGCATTGATTGATGGATCTGGGCAATTTCTGGGGCTGCTGAATAGCGCACGTCTGTTAAAAGCATTGGCTAAGGAAAAATTGGCCATGAATGGTGAGAGAACTGGATACTCACCTTCTACCCAGAGAACCTCGGAAAATATTTCCCCAGACCATGCTCACACGTCCAGCACAAGAGCCAAAACTCACGGGCGTGATGATCACAAGTCAGGGTTGGCGCAATCTGCTTACAGCAGCGCTGAGTACAAATCACGCGCTCGGCGATCGCGATCGCCAAGAATAAATCAACGTCAACCATCACAAAAATCACTGGTACAGCTATTAGACCTCCTGCCTTGGCCGTTAATGCTGCAAACTCAAACAGGTGAAGTAGTCGCCAAAAATCCGGCTTGGTGGCAGCAATTGGGAGCATTCAAAGATCCAGAAGGTATCCGACAACAAGTCGAAGCAATACTAGCCCCAACCCAGACCAAAACGGCTACAGAATACGCCAGCCAACAAGCAACCAAATTTTATCCTGATCATAAAGGAAATGCTCATCCGGGACAGGGACAATCCATACCGCGACAATCTCATTCAGGAGAACATACCTTTGTGTCACCGCCGGAAGCGCCGCCCCTAGCGCCATCATCCCCACCACCGTCTCATAACCGTTCGGACTTCGGCGTGAGCGCTCAATTGAACGCTGAGGCTAATGGTAAAAGCCTGCATCAGCAGTCAACAGCCACAACGACGACATCCAATCGCTGCTTTTTAGATAGCCCGATGGGTACTTGTACCTGTGTTGTAGAAGTGCAGAATGGTCAGGAGCGAATTTGGCAATTTGCCAAAATCCGCTTAGATAGTCCTAAGTCAAAACTTCTATTCCGGGAAATGTTTGCCGGAGAATTTACCTTTGAGCAAACTGCGGCGACTCTCAGAACTCAACGGGGTCATGACTTATGCTTAATATTAGCGACTGATGTCACCGAACAGCACCAGATATATAAAGAACTAGCAGCGAAAAATGCTGACCTAATTCAACTAAATCGCTTAAAAGATGAGTTTTTAGCTTGTATTAGTCATGAACTAAAGACCCCCCTGACTGCGGTTTTGGGACTATCACGGTTGCTTGTAGATCAGCAGTTGGGTGAACTCAACGAGCGCCAAGCCCGTTATGCGGGACTGATTCATCAAAGCGGACGGCATTTAATGAGTGTGGTCAATGATATTTTAGATTTGACCCGCATGGAAACGGGACAGATGGATTTAGCCCTTGTACCCGTGACAATTCGGACAGTGTGCGATCGCGCCCTCACAGAAGCAAAAGCCATCCACACTCAAACTACCAAAGCCAGCGCCACCCCAACCCCAACAGCAAATTCCGAAATGGAATTTTCCATCTCCATTGAACCAGGCTTAGAACAGATAGTAGCCGATGAATTGCGCTTGCGTCAGATGTTGGTACACCTACTTTCCAACGCCTTTAAATTTACCCAAAACTCTGGGGAAATTGGTTTGCGTGTCAGTCGTTGGGAAGGCTGGATTGCCTTTACAGTCTGGGATACAGGTATTGGTATTCCCGAACATCAACAACATTTAATCTTCCAAAAATTCCAACAACTAGAAAATCCCCTCACCCGCCAATTTGAAGGTACTGGTTTGGGGTTGGTTTTAACTAGGGCTTTAGCTCGTCTCCACGGAGGTGATGTCAGCTTCTTATCTCGTGAAGGCAAAGGTAGCCAATTTACATTACTCCTACCACCAAGTCCACCTACCACAGGCTTCACTGAACCAGAGATGGGAATCAGAGAAGATCACAAAATCCAATTCCCCGAAACACGAGAAGTCCCCGCCTCAGCACGTGGGCGGATGACTACAACTCCCCAACATCAACCCACTAGCTCACAACGGTTAGTGCTAGTAGTGGAAGCAGTAGCGAGATATATCGAAGATTTGACCGATCAGCTCAAAGGTTTAGGTTATCGGGTCGTAATCGCTCGCTCAGGTACAGAAGCAGTCGAAAAAGCCCGTCGTTTGCAACCGAAAGCTATCTTCTTAAACCCCTTATTACCTTTACTTTCGGGTTGGGATGTCCTGACTTTATTGAAATCTGATGCTGTAACTAAACACATTCCCGTAATGGTGACAGCGACAGGGGCGGAAAAAGAACAAGCTTATGCTAATCGCGCCGATGGTTTCCTCAATTTACCCGTACAGCATCAGGCCTTAGTACCACTCTTAGAAAACTTAGTTGCTCAACCAGCAATTGGGCAGTCAGGGTTAGGAAATCACAAAATCGCCCCCACTACAACTCCCCTCAGAATTCTCAGGTTGGTAGAACAGAATTTAGCATCAATTAACCCCCACCCTTCACTGCGAGAACATCGGGTGATTGAGGTAGATGACCTAGATCAGGCAGAACTCTTGGCGCGGGTTTGGCAGTTCGATGTCATTTTACTCGATGCCGAAGGTTCTTTGGCACAAACCTACCTAGAACAGTTAACTCAACATCCCATATTGGCTGATATTCCACTGGTGACTTGCGATGTCGCAACTACCCTAGCGGCTTCCCAGATACCTGGTTTGTCAGTGTTTCCTTACTTGACAGCATTCTCTAGAGACCAGGACAACCACAGCGATCCCACAGATCCTTTATTATCTGTGCTGCAAATTGCCTCTGGTATCTGCTGCCCACCTAGTATCCTTGTGGTAGATTTGACGATGCTGGATGATTTACCACAAATCAGGCGCAAACATTTACAGAATGGTCAAACAGTCAAAAAGTCTTCAGTAAATAACGACACTACCGAACGGGGATCTGAGTGGTTCCAAGCTTTAATTCAGTATTTACAAACAGCTGGCTTGAAAGCAGCAATGGGGCGTTGTTGGGCAGAAGTTCTACAACAAATGCGCCACCAAAGCGTTGACTTACTGCTGATTAGCTTAGGCGATTCCTCTGTGCATCAAGAGGTAATAACAAAGCTCAAAGCCTTGGCAGACTTACCTTTTGAGTTACCACCAATTTTGATCATCGACCAGCGATTCCATCACACTTTCACCCATTCTCTGTTTGAAGGTTCCTCAGGCGAAAGTAATCAGCCTAGCCAGAGTAAATTGGATGCAGCAGAAAATCTCATGAGTGAGTTAGCGCAGCTTGTGGTTCGCATAAATTCTCGAAAACAAGACATCGCCGCCCACATTGTGCCTCGTTCTATCTCAATGGAAGATTTATTAACTCAAATCAATCAAGCTTTAGCAGGACTTACGCAAAAACTTTCTTAAACCCTCTTGACCGAAGCGATTTTAGATTTTAGATTTTAAATTTTGGATTAAATGAAAATCTGAAATCTAAAATATTTGGTCTCAAGCCTCTGGGTTCACGCAGAAGAAAAACAAAAAGTTTTCCATGTTTAAGCCTCTTCTTTATAAGGAGAGGTTAATCCAAAATCGTAAATCCAAAATCCAAAATTAAGTGACTCAGTGTACTCTGTGCCTGGAGTGGTAGCCTTCGGCAAGCCCTTCGGTCTACGTTTTCCCATAAATGCGTAAGTTCTATTTTTAACAGGTCACCAATTTGCTCAAGATATTGTGAATGTTTCTTGCTTGATTCTTCTCAAAGAAACGCGAATTAACTGATAAGTGTCCCTAGTGTCTAAAATATCGTAAGTACCCGGTCGCAAGTCCATTTTAACAAAGGCTTTCGGTTCCGCTATGACTAGCAAAGAAGGCGGCTGTTTTCCTTGAGAAGTGCGATTTTGAATATGCTCTACAGCATCCTTGGTTAGTTTAATATAATTTACTGGCTTTTGAGTGTAAAACACTACACTTGGTTTTTTGAACCCCACCATCACTAATTCTTCATCTGATTGCTGTGCTTCCACGACAACCGCCGCTAAATCTCTTAAAGGTTGCTGACGCTGCTGATCCATTAAATCCAAAGCTGGCATTAAGACTAGGATCAAAAATGCTGTAAATACCAGTAAATTTACGTTAACAATACTGTGCCAACGGCGACTGATGATCAAAGCGGCAATCATCAGCGCTCCAAAAAACCAAGTGAATCCCCCTAGCACTGGTAAACCTGCGTTTTGAATCAGTCGGGGAAAGCCGGGAGCAACTGAATAATCATTGATTAAATGATTGATGTTAAATAGTGCTACGGTTAGGACTGTGGCAAAGATGACATTTATCCAAGCACTGGTTTTGAGAGCAGAGGATGCAGAAGGTATATTTTGGTGGTTTTTGGGGAAAAAGTCGCTCCATAACAACGCTACTAAAATAGCTGCGGCTGGCATTAAAGGTAACACGTAGCTGGGAAGTTTGGTGACGGCGATGCTAAAAAAGCTAAAGATAGTAATAAACCAGATACAGGCAAATAAACCTAATTGTTGAGAGCGTTCTTGGGATTTCCAATGCGATCGCTGCCAAAATCTTAATTTAACTATTGCTACGGGTAAATACACTGAATACGGCGCAAAGCCCAGTAATACTACTAAGAAGTAGAAATACCAAGGAGCCGAGTGACCATTAACTACTTCTGTGAACCTTTCTACATTGTGATAGCCGAAAAAAGCATCAATATAATCCCAACCATTACGCCAAGTTACTAGCAGATACCAAGGGGCTGATAAACTAAAAATAATCAGCATACCCATGAGGGGACGCATTTGGGTTAAGACTTCTCGGATATTGCCCACATAAATGATAAATGCGGCGATAATCAGCGTAGGCAATACAATTCCTACAGGCCCTTTGCTCAAAATCGCCCCAGCAATGAGGACGTAACAAGCCAAATACCATTTGTTGGGGAATAGAGATGAGGCGGATTTGGGTTGAGTTTCTGTCTTTGCTGCATACCCTAGAAAAAAACATAATAACGCGGATGCCATGCACCCAGTCAGCATCATATCTGAAACACCGATTCTTCCCCAGACAATCATCTCAGGACTGAGTGCGAGCATAGCTGCTGCAATCAAAGCTGTTAAGTTGCGCCGAGTCGGGTGTGAAACCTGTTCTAATTCGTCTTTTTGAGCAAAATACCACTGTACAGTGTAAAAGGTTAAACCGATGATGACCACAGAGGCGATCGCCGAAGGAAGCCGCACTGACCACTCATTTACCCCGATAATTGCATAGGCGATCGCTTGACACCAATAAATTAAAGCTGGTTTATCAAAACGAGTTTCACCATTAAACATCGGAGTGATCCAATCACCTGTAACCAACATTTGACGGGAAGCTTCAGCAAACAATGGCTCTGTTTCATCAATCAAGCCGACACTACCCAAATTCCACCCATAAGCCAGCCAAGCAATCAAAATTAGTATAGTCACAGCAAAAACTGGACTTTTGACTAAATTTTGCCCCCAATCGTTGAGACTACCCGGAACACTCAGTTTTATCCTCATTATTTATCAATAGTCAACACTTCAACATAACTAGTCAATAGTCGTTAACTAGCTATCTTTTGTTCTTGTCTGGGGGTCAAGGACTCAATACCAATAACCATTCTCGATTTTGAGTGTTCCATTGAGGCGCAGAAGTTTCCCCCACAACATAGGGTCCCCAGTAACGGCGAGAACCATCTTGTGCAAAGGCAACTATAACATCTCCCCTTTCCAAATTGAGATTGCCATGAGGCAGGGATAGAATCAACCCCTTTTCACTACCTTCTTGGGGTTCAAAATCCCAATGAGCCGGAACATCATAGTTAGTGGGTTGATCTCCAGAGTTTTTCCCCTGGGGTTGTCGTGCTAGTAAGGCCACGCGCACAGGCTGATCTGTTTGATTACTCATGCGTAAAGTCCCTTGATTTTTCGCATCAGCAGTTGAGTGTTGACGATCTACTAAGATGTGACTATCGATGAGTCCGATTTTATTGGTTTGGTTAGTTTCTGGAATTAAGGTAGTAGAACTAACTCTTGGATCTGGGACAGGTGGTGCTGGAATTACAGGCTCTGATGTACCTGGATCTACTGACTCAAAAGACACACTTATTTCCCAGCATCCCACCATGAACCCAAGCAAACCCAAAGCACAAGCTGCAATCGCAGCGTTACGATATACTGTAAATTTCATAATTCTTAGTAATAATACTTTGTCTAGGCTTGACTAAAGAGCCAGGAGAGAGGGCAGCAGGGCTAAATTAAGGTGAAAAAGCCTGATTATTGGTGAGAATAATGTTCATAAACGCATAAAAGAGGCAAAATATGAGCCAAAAAAACTAACTTTCGTTGTAGAAACACAAAAAGCAGCTTTGCTGAATTAACTAGGGAAAATTCTTGATATATCTTCATATTTTCCAGTAAATTCAAATTACTGCTTTGATCTCAAACAGACTCTTGTTACGATCAAAGTCGGGAAAATGTCAACGTTTCGCACCCAGTCCCTACCTAATTCATGCAAAACACTCGTCTGACTAACTTATTCGATTCCATTGCTAGGCGTTTGGGGCAATGGTTTTTAAATCCTTGGCGACGTTTATCGTTATTGTTGATTAATTTCTTTTTTGGTTTTTTTCTGGGGACAGCAATTTCTACTATAGCCGGACAAAGAGGTTTATTAGATATTGTGATTGCCGGGATTTTGGTGGTACTGACAGAGGTTACTAGCAGAATATTTTATAGTCCGAGCTTTTTGTCTAAGCGATCGCTCTTGGTAGAATCACTAAATATTCTCAAAGTCGGTTTTATCTATAGTATGTTTGTCGAATCCTTTAAACTGGGTTCTTAATTATGGATGCTTGGGCTAGTGATGTAGATACCACAACAGTAGGTTTACTCAATTCTATTTTGCCGAGTTTTAGCGAATTCTGCCACACTCACCTGCATAAACCACCAGCAGAAATGTTGGCGGTGTTGTGTGACCTATGGCTACCACTGAGTATAAAACTAGCGACGCATCGCCAAGCCTTGGGAAGACCGCTAATTCAGGGAATTTTAGGTGGACAAGGTACGGGTAAAACTACAATGTGCCAAGTTCTGAGTTTGATTCTCCAGCAGTTAGGATATCGGACTCTGAGTTTATCTTTAGACGATTTGTATAAAAGTTATAGCGATCGCCTGATTTTAACTCAGCAAGATCCCCGATTGATTTGGCGAGGACCACCAGGAACCCATGATCTAGATTTAGGTTTAAAGGTGTTAGAGCAAATTCGGCAGGGCGAAAGTCCAGTGAGGGTTCCCCGCTTTGATAAATCTGCATATCATGGTGCTGGCGATCGCACTACCCCAGAAATTGTCGAAAATATTGATATTGTGCTGTTTGAAGGTTGGTTTGTGGGCGTGCGACCAATTGATCCCGATGTATTTAATCATGCACCGCCACCAATTGTTACAGAAGAGGATAGGGTATTTGCCCGTGATATGAATCAGCGACTCAGTGATTATTTGCCACTGTGGGAACGATTAGATAGTTTAATGGTGCTATACCCTACTGATTACCGTTGTTCAATGACATGGCGTAAACAAGCAGAACAACAAATGATTGCTGCGGGTAAATTGGGGATGTCGGATGCACAGATTGAGGAATTTGTCAACTATTTTTGGCGATCGCTACACCCAGAATTATTCATTACGCCCTTGGTGAAATCGCCCACAGCAGTGGATTTAGTGATTGCCATAAATCCTGATCACAGTGTAAGCGCAGTTAAATAAATTTTAGGCGATCGCGTCCTGCTGTTTTTGCTTGATACAGAGCTTTATCAGCCAGAGCAATGATTTGTTGGTAGTCAGAACCAGGTTTGGGAATGAGTGTAGCTACTCCAGCACTGATAGTTACAAAAGAACTAACTGGGGAAGTACTGTGGGGGATAGCCAGTTTCCTGACAACAGTACAAATAGCATCAGCCAGGATAATTGCGCCTTCCATATTCGTATTCGGTAAAATTACGGTAAATTCCTCCCCACCATAACGGGCGACTAAATCAGTAGAACGTTTAATAGTATTTTGAATAGATTTAGCAACCGCTTGGAGACAGCGATCGCCCAACTGATGGCCATAGGTATCGTTATACAATTTGAAAAAATCAACATCACCGAGAATCAGAGAAATAGGCAATTGTTCCCGTGCCATCCGTTGCCATTCTGGGACTAAATATTCTTCAAAGCGTCTGCGGTTAGCGATTTGAGTTAATTGGTCAATAGTAGCCAATTTTTGTAATTCTTGGTTAGCTGACTCCAGCTGTTTCTGAAGTTGGGATTGGGAAATCAAGCGTTTTACTCGTTGACGCAAAACAGGCCAGTGAATCGGTTTAGTAATAAAATCTATTGCACCCACTTCAAAAGCCCGGTCAACCGACTCTTGATCATCCAGTCCTGTAATCATTAAAACGGGAGTACACTGACTAAACGCCACAGACTTCAAGCGAGTGCAACACTCGAATCCATCCATATCAGGCATAATTGCATCCAGGAGTATGATATCCGGGTGCAATTGCTCACAGAGATTTAAAGCCTCTGTGCCGTTTTGAGCTTCCACTATTTCATACCCTTCCCGTTCCAGGGCAAGTCGCAGTTGCATCCGGATAAATTGTTCATCATCAACAATTAGAATCAGAATCGGAGATTGGTTTTCTTCAAATGTAGTATTCAATGATGCTCAGTTCTCCAGTTGTATTTGCAAAGCCCTTTTAACTAGCTCATATTCCTTGTAAAGTTGTGAGCAGATGTCTTCACTGCTTTCTAAATCACTACTTCGTCCTTTGACTTCTATCTGTTGGCAGATTTGTGCTAAAGTTGTAGCTCCAACAGAGGCACTACTAGACTTAAGAGAGTGAGCAGCCTGCCATAAAGCCTCGACATCTTGAGTTGCCCGTGATGCTTTGATAATTTGTATAGACTTAGGAGCTTCTGTCAGATAACAATTGAGTAGTTGCTGAAATGCCGCCTCATCTCCTGACATCATATCTCGTAAGCAATTAAGAATTTTAGTATCAATTATAGTCTGTTCCATATTCCGGGTGATAATTTGCCCTCCTCTGGGGACATGAGAAAACATAGTTTTGGTAGAATTTAATTCAGAACGATTGCGGGGTTGGGATTTACTCAGTGCTAGGGCTAACTCTTGAAGTTGTACAGGTTTGCTAATGTAGTCATCCATACCAGCTGCCAAACAGACTTCGCGATCATGCTCCATTTTGTTGTCCCATCGCGCCTGGAAGAACTCAGAGACTGCACTATGTAAGCAAATATGCAAAAGGTGAACTAGAAAAAAACATAAATTTTTACTTTTGCGGAATGCAGAAAAAGTTGCATTTGTAGTCTGTGGAGTTTTAAGAAATCACTAGCTATGGGATGTAATTTTTTTGACTAAATCATCAAAAGGTTGCCAGTTATCTTCTTGGGCGATAGGTTCCCAAACCGATTCAATCAACGGTCTTAATAATGCTGTTTGGGGATTATTTTTAGCAAGAGTTTGGGCTATTACATCCATGTATTCAGAGTCCAAATAATTGAGGATTTTATGATAAAGCACACACCAATTCTCAAAAATCTTTAACTCTCCAGAAGTTGATATAAGATCAGAACCTTTCATCACCATTTCTGGATCATCTCGCCATGTATTTGCAAAATTAACCGCCATTTCATAGAAAAACTGGTGATAACCAACTTGGCTGTCTTGTAAGAATTGAATCGTTAAGTTTAAGAGTTCATTTGCTTCTGGCAATTGCAACTCTTCAAAACCCAATTTTTTCAACATTAACGAGCGATATTCAGCTTGATAATACTGATTGAATTTTGTTAATGCTGACTCCATTTCGGCTTTGTCAATAATTGCCTTTAATGGTTCCTGAAGCATTTCTAAATTCAATTGACAAATACTTGGTTGATGGCTATAACAGTAGCGTCTATAGTAGTCGAAATAGGCAGCTGTAAAGTATGGGTCATAAGTAGGAATGAACGCATAAGGGCCATAGTCAAAGCTTTCCCCGGTAATTGACATATTGTCAGTATTCAGGACTGCATGACAAAAGCCAGCCGCCATCCATTGCGCTGTTAGTTCTGCTACCCGTTTGACTAGTTCTGCATAAAATAAAACATATTGATTTTTTTCCTCAATTAAATGAGGGTAATAATACTGAATTACGTGGTCTAAAAGTTTCTTACTTAAATCTGGTCGCTGCAAATAATGCAAGCGTTCAAAAGTGCCAAAACGTATATGGGAACTGTTCACCCTGACCATCACAGATGAGCGTGTCGGTGATGGTTCATCACCCCGCCACAGGGATAAGCCGGTTTCAATCATGGTCAAACAGCGCGAGGTGCGTACCCCTAATTGGTGTAATGCTTCTGCTGCGAGAACTTCTCGCACTCCACCTTTAAGTGTAAGCATTCCATCACCGCCACGAGAGTAGGGGGTTTTACCACTTCCTTTTGTGCCAAAGTCGTACAATTGGCCATCAGTAGCGCGGATTTGTCCGTAGAGAAAGCCTCTACCATCACCTAAGTTAGGATTATATGTGCCGAACTGATAGCCGTGGTAACGCAATGCTAATAATGGTTTGCGTCCCTGAAATTTACCAAAGGCGTTGCTAAAATCTGCGTCTGTAACGGCTTGGGGGTTTAGTCCCAAAAGAGGTAACAATGCATCATTGCGCCAGCGTAAGATATGCTGGGGAAAATCCGCCGCACTTACCTCGTCGTAGTAATCATCACCCAAAGATTCTAATGCTGGTTCGTAGTTGAGGGTGAGAAAAGGATTGTGAGAGTTTTCGTTGTTGGGAGTTTGGGCCAGATTCATTACGAGAAAAGTTAATTGATTCTACCTTTTATCGTACCGCAGGCGGTGTGAACTGAATTACCTTGAATATCGCTGTGATCTAGTAATTCGATGGGAATTGATGGCGATCGCAATAGAAGGAGTGGGGAAGCAACTGCCCAGGATTTGATCGTTTTAAAAGCTTCTGCCTCAATTGCCCCCAACCAACATTAGAGTTATAAATTGAATACACATTTGCAATCTAGAAAAGAATCTCTGCCAATGCCTCCGACTAAAAAAGTTACCGTACCTACTCGCGTTATCGGTTTAATTAGCGGCACTTCCGTCGATGGTATCGATGCTGCTTTGGTAGAGATTTCTGGTAGTGATTTGGATTTGAAGGTTTCGTTGCTAGCAGGGGAAACATATCCCTACACACCCGAATTGAGAGCAAAAATTTTAGCCGTGGGCGCTGGGGTTGCCATTTCTATGGCAGAATTAGCAGAAATAGATGATGCGATCGCCTTAGCCTTTGCCCAAGCTGCTCAAAATATCCAAATTGGTCACCAGCCCGCAACTTTGATTGGTTCCCACGGTCAAACTGTTTACCATCGACCGCCCCAAGGGGTTCGTCAAAAATCCAACTGTCTGGGTTATAGCTTGCAATTAGGTCGCGGTGCTTTGATTGCTCATGTGACGGGAATTACCACTGTGAGTAATTTTCGCTTGGCGGATATCAATGTTGGTGGTCATGGTGCGCCCCTTGTGCCGAGAGTAGATGCTTTTTTGCTCAGTGATTCAGCCGAGGGACGTTGTATTCAAAATATTGGTGGAATTGGCAATGTTGCTTACATTCCGCCGCGTCGTGGTTACTGGCTCTCAAAAATTCGCGCTTGGGATACCGGTCCGGGAAATAGTTTATTAGATTTGGCAGTGCAACATTTAACTGATGGTGCTAAGTCCTATGATGAAAATGGTAATTGGGCAGCTAGTGGTATTCCCTGTGATTCATTAGTCGCACAATGGCTCCAGGAAGATTACTTTCATTTACCGCCGCCTAAATCTACAGGTCGTGAGTTATTTGGTGTGGCTTACCTGCATCAGTGTTTAAAAGATGCTGAACCGTACCAATTAAATCCGGCTGACCTACTGGCGACACTCACAGAACTGACTGTTGCTAGCATTGCTCACAGTTATCAGAGTTTTTTACCCGAAATGCCACAACAGGTGTTATTGTGCGGTGGCGGGAGTCGTAATCTCTATTTAAAACAAAGGTTACAGTTATTGTTGCCATCAGTACCAGTGTTGACTACAGATGAAGTCGGTTTGAATGCTGATTTTAAAGAAGCGATCGCCTTTGCTGTTTTAGCCTACTGGCGACAACTGGGGCTTCCTGGTAACTTACCTGCTGCTACTGGCGCACCTTGTGAAATACTTTTGGGAGAAATTCATTCACAACTAGGGATAAGTCGGGTTGATATTTAGAATTTAGAATTTAGAATTTAGAATTTAGAATTTAGAATTGTTTATCACCCCCCTGATCTTGAAGGCAAATCACTATGGCAGTGGTATTTATACTTAGGAGTTATGTCGTGCTGTACTTGGGTTATTGGATCAAGACAAGGAACATACAAGGTGGCTCACACTTTTTTATTGGAACCAGGGCGCTGGACGATGGAAGGCAATTGGCTGGAGCGTCATGGTATGCCAATCAGCGTTAAAGGTATGACCTTGGTGGCTTGGAGTCGAGATAACTGGTTCACTATGGCCACAAAGCTCATATTTCCAAGTAGCGATCGCTCGGAAATCTCTCTGCAATATAAGGGGCGGTTGGACAATGGAGAGCGTCAGTATAGTTTTTTACTGCAACACAATGTTTTAGGCAAGATTGAAGGTGAGGGTTGGATTGGTGTAGATACAATTATGCAGCATTACTGGGTAATAGGCGATCGCCAACGTCGTAGCGGCTTTGAAACCATACATCGCATCTCCGAACAGACCTATTATCTCAGCAGTACCTTTATGGCAGGTCATGTCTTAACCAATACAATGGAAGCTAGCTTACAGCGTCAGTCAGCATAAACTGGGTAATTCTGCGTAAGTTGTATATAAAGGATATCTAGTTAGGCAAAATTGGGCAAACTAAAAATATCTCCATCTCCAAGTGCTGAAAATCATCACACATCAGGAGAAATCTACTACCTACTGTATAGGTATTAGTCACATTTATTGAACATTGGAGTTGAATTTTCTATGTCAGACCCCAACCATATATCATAAATTGTCGTTTTTAGATAATGTAAAACTTTGTTAAGAAAAATCTCTAACTAGTTGTAAGCGTTATTTATAAAAAATATAATGACTATTAATGACAATTGCAAAATTGCATTTACATGAGTACAAAGATCACAGATCATTGAACTCATGGAGTAGAGGCTGTTTAGCGGGATTCAAACAGCGCCAAATGTCAAGAATCTCATCGCCTGTAGGCAGAAAAAATCAGCGTCTGTATATATTGAAACATACCGATGAGTATGATTAATTTCACCCCAAAGCCACAGTAGATTGGAAAAACAATAGAGAGCTTCTGATCTGGCTAAGTAAAGCTTGAAGTCTGGAATTATGAGGATTAACTTGTTTATTTGAGTTGACGCCCCAGCATCCCCAGCTCGTTTCCTCCGTGGAACTAAGCAAGAGAAGGAGGTCGCCCACTGCGACACACATACTCTCTATGCCATAGTGGAACCTGAATCCAAGCCCCACTGATGCTTGAGCAACTCTTGATAAGTTGCTTCGCGCACCATCATTTGTTCATAAAGCTTGACTAAAAAATCTTTAGCTTGATCGTTACTCATGTGCTGTACTTGGGTAGCAAAGGAGCGGATGCTAAATTGCTGTTCCAAAGATAGTTCGATGGGTTGGCTCATAATAAACTCCGAGAAAAACAACGGGTAAAATTTATATCGCTGACACAAATCCCAAAGGTATAATAAGTGGGTCAGTATAGTTCATCCATTTGTACCTCTGTATTAAGAAAGATAACAATTGTTTGACGAATTGCCCACATCCTTATGGGTAAGTTTGTTGTTTTCATATCTTGCACTTCAACCAACTGATGTATAACCTAGGTTGACCAAAGCAAATCTTGGGTAGAAATCACTTTTTGCATACCATCGGTAATTTAGTTGGAATACCCTGATTTACTTCCCACTGATTTCAACTTCTCCTGTAAGGATCTGCTGGTCGAGGGGTAGCAAAAGGTATTAAGCGTTAATTATATTCGCCATACATCATTAGGTGCAAGAAGTCAATTAACGAAATTTTGCAGTATCAGTCTCCAATAGGTAATTTGGAGGTTAAAAGTATTTGTATCAAGTTGCAAATAGGAAAAATGCTCAGGTTGAACAAATTCCTGAGTATATCTACTAAAAAAATGATTTATCAGCTATTTGGGATTTTGAGTTAGCTGTTTTTGGTCAAAACCAATCTCAAATCAATCCGCTACACGGAGTCATTAGTCATTAGTCATTAGCCCACTAGGGGCGGGGTATCCGCCCCAAAGAACCTATGGGCTGTTGGGTCGGAAAATCCCAAATGACAAATTTCAACTATCCTGGAGCGTTTTCTTCCAGCGAGACCATGACGATTGTGATGTTATCGTGTCCACCCTGGGCTTTGGCGGCTTCAATTAGAGAAAGGGAAGCTGTTTCCAATATGGGAGATTTGCCCAGGTGTTCAGCAATATTTTGATTGTTCAGTTCTTCGGTCAAACCATCACTGCATAAAAGCAGGCGATCGCCTATCTTAACATCTAGCGGTTGCACATCAACTTTATGCAAGTCTTCCCTTCCCAAACACCGGGATAATATATGGCGGTAGGGGTGATTTCGAGCTTCTTCTTCAGTAATTTCACCTATTTTTATAGCCCTGGCTACCCAAGTATGGTCTTCCGTGACCAGTTGTAATTGCGACTCCCTAAACCGATATAATCTGGAGTCACCAACGTGAGCGCACCAAGGACAATCAGGTGAGCGAAAAACCACTGCGACCACTGTAGTACCCATATCAGAGCGTTCGGGATGCTGTTGCTGATCATGTACAATGGCTTTGTTTGCTTCCCATAGGGCTTTTTCTAGCAATTTGGGAGTAGATTCACTATCATCCCAGTGGGACACCAAAAACCCTTGAATTTCTTGCGTGGCGATGCGACTTGCTTGTTCACCCCCAGCATGACCACCCATACCATCAGCAACAATAAAAAATCGCCCTTCAGGGTCGATATAGAAAGCATCCTGGTTACTAGAACGAATAAGTCCCGGGTCGCTAAAACCCGTGAAGTTAAGTTTCATAATTTTTGAGAACAATTAATACGTGCGGTCATAACGGTCGAGGCGTGAGAGCAAGCGAATCAGGATGACTGATAATGCTGCGGCAATTAAACCAGCTAGCACAGCCAGCCATACATAACGATTTACCAATAAAATTGTAGCGGAAAGAGTAAATCCACTGATAATTAAAGCGTAGGTTGTGCCTAATTGAATATTACTTTGCCTTCGTAGTAGACGTTCGGTTTCTATAGAACGAACACGCACACGCATATCACCGCGTTCTAATTTTTCTAATGTATCCTCTAATCTCCGGGGTAAACCGAATGCAGTTGTACTGACTTGAACTGCTTGGCGACTTAACTCATTGATAAAGCTATTATTATCAGAACCATTCATATCTGTTATTAGTTGCATTGCATAAGGTTGGGCAACTTCCATAAAGTTAAAATCTGGATCTAAACCTTTGCCTACCCCCTCTAGAGTAGAAAAAGCTCGCATCACAAAAGTGAAGGTTGCAGGGAATCTAAATGGCTGATTATAAGCTAATTCATACAGGTCGTCACTGATTGCGGCCACAGACTGATTTTCAAAGGGCTGATCCATGAAATGGTCTAGCATATACTGGACAGAACGCCGCACTGGCCCCATATCCTCAGTCGGGGCGATCGCCCCTAAATCGATCAGAGACTGGACAACGCGATCGCCATCTTTTTGAGCAATACCAAACAGCGTTTCCATCAATCCTTCACGCACATTAGACTGAATCTGCCCCATCATGCCGAAGTCGTAGAAAATTAAGTCACCATTGGGACTCACCGCAATATTACCAGGGTGAGGATCGGCATGGAAAAAGCCATTATTTAGCAGCTGCAACAAATAAGCTTGAGCGCCAAGACGTGCTAACAACTTACGATCTAAACCTGCGGCTTCTAAAGCTTCATATTGGCTAATTTTAATTCCAGGGACATATTCTAAAGTTAATATTTTGGGTGAAGCATAACGCCAATAAACCCTAGGGACTTTTACCCATTCATAGCCCCGAAAGTTGCGGCGAAAAGTATCAGCATTACGACCTTCATTGAGATAATCAATTTCTTCCCAAAGAATGCGACAACATTCTTCGTAAATTCCCAGCCAATCGCGCCCCCGACCCCATTTCGGGTGGTTTTGAAAATAGCGGGTGATACCCTTGAGAATCTGTAAATCGATTTCAAATAGCTTCTTTAGTCCAGGACGCTGAATTTTCACCACAACTTCTTCCCCGGTGTGCAGCACAGCTTTGTGTACTTGTCCTAAACTAGCAGCCGCCAGGGGAATCGCTTCAAAATTATGAAATAATTCCGGAATTTTCTTACCTAATTCCTCCTCAATACTTGCTTCTACTTGCTCATAGCTGAAGGCTGGCACTTTATCCTGTAATTTTGCCAATTCTTCGACATACTCGCCGGGAAATATATCAGCACGGGTAGAAAATAACTGCCCGACTTTAATAAAAGTGGGGCCTAACTCTAATAGGGTATTACGAATCCAGACCGCTTGGGCTTTGCGTCTTGCAACTTGCTTGACCTCAGTCACACCGCCAGGGTAACTCCAAGATTTGTTGTAACGCCAAAGCTTGAACATTAAGGTCAAGACAAAAGACCAAATGTCCACAAAGCGCCGTCTGCTAGAGTAGTTTTCCTGATTCCAACGGTATGCTTGATGATCTAAATAACCTGTTTCCATATTTTTTGTGTACCGTTGGTTGTTAACCAAATCCCTTGGATGAAAAGACACTCTTATTCCTGAACCATTTACGAGCAAGTGTCATGTGATCATGGCTAATGACCGATGACCAATGACTAATGACTAATTTTATACAGAATTACTGCGATGACGTTGCAATTCATTCCGCAAGAGGGCAATTTCTGCTCTGAGTTCATCGATTGTTGCTTGCAAATCAACAGGCTCAGAACTAGAGTAGCTACCGCCGGGGGTACTTTGACCAGAATTAGCCGCTTCTGCTGCCCGATTTGCCCGTTCTAGGACCTCTTGTGTGAACTGGCGCATTTGTTCTCTCGCTTCGGCATCAAATTTGCCCAAATCGCTCAAAGCGTCGGTTACAGCTACCTCTAGGCGCTCATTAATTACTTCGGCTACAGCTCTGCCTACGAAAAAGGCTTGTACAAGTGGGTTACTCATAAATTTTTGTTACGTTGCTCCGCAAGAGAATTATAACTTGCCTGTCTGCTTTGCGGCTTCTGCTGAAGAGGAAGAAATTTAGACCAGTCAGGAATGAATAAATTACCGCAGGCTCTAGGAGATTATATAGTAGCAAACTTATCTATACACAGGCTATTACTTACGGTAAGCTACGCGTTCAGGCAGTATACCGCAGGCGATCGCATAGCATAAAAATGCTAAAATCGATTTATAATTTAGTTGATGCCATACTTATTCTATGACCATTGCTCAAGAATTAGCGCCCCCAGCAGGCATCTTTCAAGATGTAATCTTTCCCCCTAGTGATTTATATAGTGATGAGCCTCCCTTGGAAACTGAACTACATTTAGAGCAAATAATGCTCTTACTCAAATGCTTAAAATGGCTGTGGCGAGACAGAAATGATTTTTATGCGGCGGGAAACCTAACTATCTACTACAGTCCACACCAGCGCAAATCACAAGACTTTCGAGGACCAGACTTTTTTGTTGGTTCTGGGAACTGAACGCAAAACTCGCAAAAGTTGGGTAGTTTGGGAAGAAAACGGCAAATATCCTCATGTGATTGTGGAAATTCTGTCTAATTCCACAGCACAGACAGACAAAGAATTAAAGAAACAACTTTATCAAGATACTTTCCGTACCCATGATTATTTTTGGTTCGACCCCTACACATTAGAGTTTGCGGGATTTCACTTATTAGATGGAGAATATCAACCTCTACAACCAAATGAACAAGGACATTTGTGGAGTCATCAACTAGGTTTATATCTGGGAGTTCATCAGGGGTTGGTGAGATTTTTTACAGAAACTGGGCAATTAGTGCCGACACCGGAAGAAACAGCAGAACAAGCAGAACAAAAAGCTGAACAAGCAGAACAAAAAGCTGAACGTTTGGCAGCAAAACTGCGAGAATTAAATATTGACCCTGATACTATTTAATTTGTAATTCGTAATTCGTAATTTAAGAGCGTATATTTATTGGAATCAGTGGCGATTCCCAAGTTATCACTGATTGTAATTATTAATTATGTTTACTCTTGATGATGAAGGCTAATCTTATTCTCATTCAAAATTTATTCCTTCATAAATATCACTGAGAGAAATTTGAAAATCTATTGTTTGTAGTGATAATACTGCATCTTGGGTTTCATACTCTGTTAATACCCATTGACCATCATTATTTTTATAAAACTGTTCCACAAAATATTCGTATTGGTCAATCATAATATATTCTTTAAATGTGGGCAGAGAACGGTAATATCTAAATTTACTGGTTTTATCGTAGCTTTCTGTAGATTTAGATAATACTTCGGCAATTATTACAGGGTTAGTGATAGTCGTAGTCCCAGTTCCTTCATATATTGGTTCTCCTGGAATAATCATCACATCAGGATATGTGTAAATACGATAACGGGGTATCGATAATTTGACATCACCCATGTAAATTTTGTAATTTTTACCCCGCATTCTGAATTTGAAATTGGTGCAAAAGTTTAAAGATATTTCGTTGTGATTGGTCGTACCACCAGCCATAGGGACAATTTCTCCATCTAGATATTCATTTTTGTATTCTGATTTCTCTTCTATTTGTAAATATTCTTCTGGGGTGTACTGGCGTTTTTGTGTTTGGATTTGCATAAAACTTACCTCTGTGTAAGACAATTTATTGAGGATAATTCTCGGCTAAAAACTCTTCAGCTTCTGTTCTATTTTTAATCACTCCGTCTAAAGTAGCAGCGCGTAAATCATCTAACATTTGGCGAAATTGTTTCCCTGGTTTGTAGCCTAATTGCTTTAAATCATTACCATTGAGTATTGGTTGTACATTTGCCAAAACTGTTAAATAATGCCATATCTGCTTTCTGAGGATGCGCGGACTTGGCAAAGCGATTAAAATCAGCATGGGTAAATCATACTTTCGTAGTAACTGCACTACTTGACTGGGACGCTGACAAGTGGGTAATAATTCCCTCACCGTAGTTTGAGCTTTATCCAAATTTTGCAAGCGTTTTATTCCATCCTCTGGTAAATGCAGATTTTTGGCTACTTTCTCGCGATACTGCGGTTCTAAATGAGCAATTAACGCTTCTAGGCGCATTTCCCAGTGTATGAGGGTTTGTTCAGAATCAAATCGTCGTAAACAGCGTTCTAATAATCGCAATTGCTGCAAAAGTGATTCATCGAGTTTCAGGGTAGGATGAATACACTGCAACGCCCCTAATTGATTGAGTAGTTGTAACGCTGATTTCCAATAGGGGGTTTGGAGGATGTATTTTAATTCGGCTTTGAGTCGAGTTTGTAAGGCCGGGGTTTTAATATTTGTTTGGGCAGTGCGATCGTAAACGCCACTATTGATAGCATAATGAATAAACTCTTCGGTTTGTGCTTCGATTTCAAATCCAAAGCGCACAGCGAAGCGCACAGCGCGATAAATGCGAGTCGGGTCTTCAATAAAACTGTTGGGGTGTAAAACCCGAATTTGCTTGGCTTGTAAATCTATTAAACCGCCGAAGAAATCCAGTAATTCCCCAGAACGAGGAGAAGTCAGGCGCAAGGCGAGGGCGTTAATGCTAAAATCACGGCGATACAAGTCTTGACGAATGGAACTGGCTTCAACTTCCGGGTTTGCGGCTGGGTAAGGATAAAATTCTGTTCTAGCGGTAGCAATATCCATCCATAAAGAATCTAATTCTGGGTCTTTGTGCCATAGTAAAGCCGCAGTTTGAAAAGCCCCATGAATTTCTAACCGCGCCCCTGGATAAATTTCTTGCAGTGCTTTTGCTAATTCTACACCAGCACCCACATCTGCTGCTTGGTGAAAGCCATCAACTACAAGGTCAATATCTGTAATCATTAATGAACCTGCGGCTGATTCCGCTAAGAGCAAGTCTCGCACAGCACCACCGACTAAGTAAAGATGCCAACCGCGTTTTTCTGCTGCTTGGGATGCTACGGTGAGTAATTGCCATAATTGCGGCGCAAGCCGATTTTGTAACTCTGTATTAAAATTTATTTTGAATTTTGAATTTTGAATTTTGAATTTGTTTTCTTCATCGGCTTGATGTAATTCCCGCAAGACATCGGTGCGGGTGACAATTCCTACTAATTGCCCATTTTCTAATACAGGTAAGCGTCCAATATCATAAGTTACCATCAATGATTCGATTTGGGGCAGGATGGTGTCTGGTGTAATTGTTTTAACTTTAGTTGTCATGTAGCCTTTGACTGGCGCATGACTAAAGCCGTGGTGTAGGGCAATATCTATATCTCGTCGCGAAATAATTCCTACCAGTTTTCCTTGGGTATCGACTACAGATAAACCAGAGTGTCCATAGCGTAATAAGATACTTTGGGCTTGGGAAATTGTGGTTTCGGGACGAATGGTGCGGACTGGGGAAGACATCAAGTCTCTGGCTGTGGGAGGATGAGGAATTGAGGTTTTGATGCCGTCTAGAAGTTGTTGTAATGTTTCTTGTGGATTTACTTGGCGTAAACTCAAGGATGCAGCTTGAGAATGTCCACCACCGCCGAATATTTGAAATAAGAGGTTGAGATTTACACCGGGTATTTGGCTTCTCCCAATGATGGTTAAGCGTGAGTCACCTTCTTTGTGAGTATATTCGTTTGCCAGTAGTAAAGCATCTATTTCGGTTAATTCTACGAGTTGTGAAGCTAAACTTGATAACCCTGGCACAAATTCTTCTGTTCTGAGTGTTACCCATCCAATAGTATATCCACGCAAGGAAAAATATTCTAAATTTTCTAAGGCTTCAGTTAATAGCTGTTGTAATTGAGGCGATAAACCGGGGTCAAGATAAGTGGAAATTACCGATGAACTCACTCCTTGTGCCATTAACCAAGCTAAAGCTAAAGCATCTCTGGGTGTGGCACTGTCAAAGGTTAATGAGCCTGTATCCACATGAATACCCAATGCCATGACTGTGGCTTGGGATAAAGTCAGGGGAATTTGCTGTTGTTGCAATTGTTCCACCATTAAAGTTGTACAGGCTCCCACTGGTTCAATATGGGATGCTGTGGCGGGAATATTTAGCTGTTGACTTAAGTGATGATCATAAACTATGATTTGTATGTTGGGTAAATCTAACCATTCGGCAGCTTTACCTAGGCGATCGCGCTGTTGTGTATCCACAACTCTCACAGAACGAATATTTTCGGCAATGACTGCACGTCTTTCAATCAGGGGATATTCATCCCGGTGTAGTGCTAAAAAATCTCTGACAGGCGGATGTGCGCCACCGCTCAAGACGATCTTACTGCCTGGCAATAGACAGGTCAGCCCAACTGCGGCTCCCAATGCGTCAAAATCTGCGGTTGTATGACAAAGAATTAAGTCCATATTCATAAGTCATTAGTCATTGGTCATTAGTCATTGGTCATTAGTCCTTGGTTGGAAATCCTAGTTGTTATGGAGTGCAGAATCGCTCAGAGCCTGGATGAGCAGGACTAAAGTCCTGAGTACAAACTAGATTTCGTTACCAGTGGTTACTTAAGAGTGACTATAGTGACGCAATTTCTGCTAGCTTAACAAATAAGGCCAAACTGTTGGTGTCGCCCTTTAGGATATTCTAGATTTAGTATTTGCGCTAGTTTGAGAGAAGGAAAAATGACCATAATATTTCAATTCGCTTTGATATCTTTAGTTCTCACATCTTTTGTTTTGGTAGTTGGCGTTCCTGTAGTCTATGCTACCCCACAAAATTGGGTGGAATCTAAAAAACTGCTCTGGCTTGGTTCTGGAGTTTGGATTGCTTTGGTGCTTTTAGTCGGTATATTAAACTTTTTTGTAGTTTAAGCGATCGCTGATAGCTATTTCCCCAAAATAGATCGCAACTACAGGAGCAGAAGAGCCAAGAACAAGATTTTCCGGTGATCTTGTTCTATTTACCTAAATGTGCTTTTCTGCTCTTTGGCATCTCCAGAAGAAATGTATATTGGTCAGAGTATAGTTGATTAAGAGGCAGTCATGGCAGTTTTTGAGGGAACTTTTGCTCAAACCGAACCATTGCGTTTAGCAGTGGTTGTGGGTCGATTCAATGACCTGGTTACCGGGAAGCTGCTAGAGGGTTGTCAAGATTGCTTGAAACGCCACGGTGTAGACCCAGACCCCTACGGTAGTCAGGTGGACTATGTTTGGGTTCCGGGAAGTTTTGAAGTGCCTCTAGTCGCCCGCCAACTAGCACTTTCCCATCGTTATGATGCGGTAATTTGTCTGGGTGCAGTGATTCGGGGACAAACGCCTCATTTTGATTATGTCTCGGCGGAAGTGTCTAAGGGCATCGCCGCCGCTAGCTTTCAAACTGGTGTGCCGGTAATTTTTGGCATTTTGACTGTGGATACTATGCAGCAAGCCTTAGAACGAGCCGGGATTAAAGGTAATCATGGCTGGGATTATGCCATGAACGCCCTAGAAATGGCTAGTCTGATGCGGCAATTGCGCTCTAAACTCACAGAGTCATATCCCCGGAACGGCCAGTCTTTACCAGCATCTTTTTCTGGTCAAAACGTCGGCAATTTAGCCGCAGAGTCAGAAGAAGTAGGCTGAAGCGTTTCCTGTGTGCTGAGGAATGCGAATTTTATCAAATGCGCCAACCTCACCCCCAACCCCTCTCCTTACTAAGGAGAGGGGAGCTAGTTAAAAAATTCAGCACTTGAAAGTTTAAATTTAGGGGTTGACAAATCAAAATATATCTGAGAAGATAGAATTCACATGGGAACTGCGGGTATAGCTCAGTGGTAGAGCGTCACCTTGCCAAGGTGAATGTCGCGCGTTCGAATCGCGTTACCCGCTTTAAAAAAAGTTTGAAATCTAGGTTAATATAACCTCTGGGATTATATAGCCTGAATAAAACTTTTGGGGTGTAGCCAATTTGTGTTATGTGGGTGTACTACACTTGATTAGGTTTAGCTAATTGAACGGTAGTATGAACAGGCAAATCATGATTTAGCATCTCCTGGAAATTTACAGCAGATTTCATCTGAGTAGGTACACAAGGGCAGGCATCTTTGCCCCCACCCGCAAGGTTTATAATACTAATGTGTCTACTTCATTTACTTGCAAAGTGCTGTATGCTGAGAAACCAAACCCCAAGGTATTGAGGAACGGTGTTCTCGCAGAAGATAAAAAACACGCTCAAGTTATTAGAACGCTTGTGCCATCTCAAAAACCCGAAAAAAATTGATTTTAACACGGAATATCCTTGTCCCTGCCGTCGCAAAGGACAGTTAGTTCCGATTACACTCACAGAAGCATTTGGTTGCGATCGCTGTCAACAAATCTTTGTAGTAGAAGATAATGGTCATGTGCTAGAACAGCTTTCAACCACCTATCCCTACAAACGAGCTTGGCACTGGACGGGAAAAATTTGGCGTGTTGTGCCGACTCGTTTGGGAGAAAGCTATCTACCTATAGCGCTAGGGATTATATTCGTGCTAGTGATTATATGGTTACCATTAGCACTGCGATTGGCAAATGGTTCTAGCATTATTGCATGGGCGATAGTGGCGGTACTGTTGGCTATTCTGCCTGCACTGATGGTCTGGCTTACTTACAGACGTTAATTCAATGACCGTTGAAGTTTTGGATGATTTCCCCGAACCAATTACTAGCGCTCAACGCGCTTATCAAGCCTCCCTCAAGTTGGGGTTTACCAAGGGCGTAGACCGCAGTCGCGCTGTGTTAGCAATGGCACAGGCGCTCTTAAATTCCTTTGATGACATTTTGGAAGCTAACACTTTGGATTTAGAAGCCAGCAAAGAAATGGCTGTGCCAGAGTTAATTTTAGATTGGCTGAAGCTGACTCCTACGAGGCTAGAAGCAGCAGTAGAAGTTCTTCAGAGGTTGGGGGAAATCTCCGATCCTTTACGGCGCGTCAGGACTGCTGACTATCAATTAGAGGATTCCCAGAGTTACACTCAGTTAATGCCTTTGGGTGTGATTGCATTTGTGTATGAGGCTTTTCCTGATTTAGGGGCGATCGCAGCTGGTTTATGTATTAAGACTGGCAATAGTATTATACTCAAAGGTAGTACAGAAGCAAGTCATTCCAACGAGGCGATCGCTAATGTCCTGCAAAGCGCCTTGGAAGAAGTTGGTTTACCTCCAGGCTGTTTAGAACTGATTAAAGCCGAACACGGTGGTTCGATTCGGGATTTAGTCACCCAAGACAAGTACCTGAATTTAGTGTTACCCTATGGACGTTCTAGCTTAGTCCAGCAGGTGATGCGACAATCAACTTGCCCCGTGTTAAAATCAGCAATGGGTAACTGTCACCTCTATTGGTCACTTAATAGCAGTTTAGACATGATTCGCTGGATGATTACGGATAGCCATGAAAGCGAACCAGACCAAGTAAACGCCATTGAAAAAGTATTAATTCATCGTCAAGCCTTACCATCATCTTTAGCAGTTCTGTGGAACAGTTTAAAAGAAAAAGGTTTTGAAGTTAAAGGAGATGAAGAACTAGTAGAAGCTTTTCCCCACTTACCGCTAGTCAAGTCAGGAGAATGGGGCAGCGCTTATTTAAATAAGACAGTAGCCTTTAAACTGGTAGATAGTTTAGAAGATGCGATCGCCTGGATTAATCAATATAGTAGCGGTCATGCTGACTGCATTGTAACAGAATCTTATCAAGAAAGTCGCCAGTTTGCTTTAGGAGTCAACAGCGCCTCTACCTACATCAATACTTCCCCCAGGTTTTCTCGCAACCCTTCACGGGGAGATTCAGTATTCCTCGGTATGTCTAACCAAAAAGGACATCGGCGAGGATTTATCAGTTTAGAAACATTAACAACTGCGAAGCACATTGTCCAAGGGAATGGACGGTTTTAGGATTACAGGTGCTTTAAGTGTAACTTGATAGAACAATTCTAAACAAGTTTATCACAGACATATCCCGGAATTTTTCCATAATTCCGGGAACTGAACCTATTTTACAAATCAGATAGAATTGCTATTACTCTAGATTTGGTGCGCTTCCCATGAGCTTTAGCCAACGATAATTAGAAGCTAATGCTTCAGTGAAAGTTTCACAAACATTGTACTTCACGCCAAAATCTTCGCAGACATCAGCTAATATTTTAGCTAGTTGGGGATAATGTATATGACAAATATTTGGAAATAAATGATGCACAACTTGATAGTTAAGACCACCAAGATACCAGTTTAAAAACTGATTTTTGGGAGCAAAATCTACAGTTGTTTTGATTTGAAATATTGCCCATTCATCATTAACTTGCTGCAAATCTGAATTTGGTTCAATAAACTCGGCTGCTTCCAAAACATGAGCCATCATGAAAATTATACAAATCATTAAGCCATAGGTCATGTAAGTAATCACAAAACCCACAACTGCTTGAATAGGTGAATATCCGACAGCAATTGGTATTCCCAAGAAAAGTCCCAGCCACATCAATTTTCCACTGAAGAAAACCAACAGGTCTAGTGGTTTAAGTTTAGGAATATCATAAGTATGATATTTACGTTTAAACATAACTAAATAAACATCAGCAAAAGACCAATACAAAGGGATGATGGGATATATAAACCAAATAAATACGTGTTGGAATGAGTGATACCATTTATGCTCCATATAAGGAGTCATTCGCACTAAGCCATCACCATGTATTTCGACATCATGCCCTAATATATTAGTGTATTTGTGGTGTAGAAAATTATGTCTAAATTTCCACAAAAAACTAGACAAACCAATTATATCGAAGGTGTAACCAAAGATATTATTGACCATTTTGTGGCGAGAATAACCACCATGATTTGCATCGTGTCCCACACTAAAACCAATACCAGCAATACCGAATCCTAAAGCAATACAGCCAATTACTTTGAGCCATATTTCAGGCGGACCGAAGAGAGTAAAAGTCCAAGTAGCGACGACCCATGACAAAATAACTGTTGTCTTCATGTACATCGCCGCATTATCTCTAGTAGAGATATTCTGCGACTCAAAATAAGCATCAACTCGCTTATTTAATTCCTTTCTAAAACCGTAATTTTTGGTAAAAGTTACTTTTGGTTGTGTTTGCGTCATTTATTTGATTGCACTGGATTCATTTGTGGGATAAAAATCGGACTTTTTCGTATATTTCTAGTGTCAACTTTGAAAAATACACCAGAATATACACTCTAGTAATTCACATCAAAAGCTTAGTAGATAAAAACTACCAGAATCAATTTTTACAGAATAATAGACATTAATCAAAACCTTAATATTCAATTAAGAAACTTGTCTTAATTCTCCTCACCTCTCTTCTTTGCGCCTAACGCACTTCGTGCTAGAGCCTACGGCACGCTCCGCGTTAGCGGAGCTTTCGCTTTAGCGATACGCTTCGCTGGTGCGCCTTTGCGTGTTAGCGTCAGCGAGGCGTAGCCCGATAAAAAAAGTCCGCGCCTGCGGACTTTGTGTATATAGCTAAGAATCATCCTCGCCTACTTCTGATGATTAGAGGTGTAGTAAACCTTACTACCTGTATCCGGGACAAAATGACAGCTAAGAGCTGAACGCCATACAGACTTCCAAATTGGCTCTTTAGACTCGTGGAAATATTCACCCATAATTGGTTTAATCGCCTCAGTCGCCTTCAGCAAATTGTAGTGAGGCATATTCAGAAAGATATGATGAGCAACATGAGTACCGATATCATGATGGATATGATTGATAAAACCATAGTCTCTATCAATACTAGAAATCGCACCTTTAAGGAAAGTCCAATCTTCTCCACGATACCAAGGAATATCTGACTCTGTATGATGCAAAAAAGTCACCAAATCTAGCCAAATCACAAACACAATGTAAGGCATAGCGTAGTATTTTAGTAACCACATCCAACCCCATTGAAAGGTAAAGAAGCCTAGTAAAGCCACCATACCAATCCAAAGTGCAGTGCTAGTGATAATATCCCATTTTTCGGAAGGCTTAAAAAGTGGGCTACTGGGTGAAAAGTGAGAGCCTTCCTTCCCTGGGGAACGCTTAAATAAATACACCGGATAAGCCAAAAGAAAAACATAATATCTGCCTAACTTTTGGACTAATGGCATTTCCTTATACTGCGATTCTGACACAGGATACCAGCTTTCATCGTTATCAATGTTGCCAGTATTTTTGTGGTGAGTTCTGTGGCTAATTCTCCAACCGTGATAAGGAACTAATATCGGCGTGTGAGATAAATGTCCAATCAAATCATTCAGCCATTTGTGCTTAGAAAAAGATTGGTGTCCACAGTCATGTCCAACTACAAACAAAGCCCAAAACATTGTTCCTTGCATGACCCAGAAAACCGGCCAAAAATACCAAGAATCTAGGTAATTAGCCACTGCATAAAGCAGTCCAATAATCAAGATGTCACGAAAGAAATAAAATAGGGATTTTGTTACACTGGGCTGAAAGCATTCAGCAGGTATTGCTGCTTTCAAATCCTGAAGAGTAAAGGGGAGTTTGGTTATATCCTCAGACGGTTCACAGTCATCAGGATTATTGAAAGCGACGGTATTTGATTGCACTTGATTCTTTGGTGAAATATAAATCGGATTTTTTTGACATATCTCTAGTATCAGCTTGGACTAATACGCAAGAAGATAATCTCTGGTAATTCACCTAAGAATAGTAAGTAGATCAAGAATTACCAGAATCTATTTAATTTACAGGATACTAAAAACTATTGCAACAACAATAATACAAGTTGGTTGCTATTTATTTTCCTGCGTAATATTCGTCGAAAGTCTCATAGCCAATATCAGTTTTATACAGTTGACATTGGTTTGTGATTTGCTTCATTAAAGACCAAGAGAACTCACATTCATCATGGAGATAAGGCTGCCAATTTTCTTTGATGCTGCTGTAAGCTAGCCGCAAATTATAGGAAGGAATGGCAGTGGAAAGATGATGAGGAACGTGGACATTGATATCGTGGCAGAAAATTTCAACCCAACGAGGATAATCACAATGAATCGTACCTGATAGCTGTGCCAAAGCCTCGTTCCACTTGTTTGCTGTGTTAAAAGGAACATCTGATGCAGTGTGGTGAACGATGGTGAAGGTACTCATCCAAAAATGGTATACCATCCAGGGTAAGAGCCAAAACTTGACAAATCCCCAAATACCTGTTG
Organism: Nodularia spumigena CCY9414; assembly: GCF_000340565.2. Lineage (NCBI taxonomy): Bacteria > Bacillati > Cyanobacteriota > Cyanophyceae > Nostocales > Nodulariaceae > Nodularia > Nodularia spumigena. Next base: position 4,510,263 of record NZ_CP007203.1, on the reverse strand, counting down.
TCGCAATTAGGAGAGGAAATGCGATCGCCGCAAATATCACGACTACAGCCACAGACAGCTTAACACTGGATTGGTCTTTGGTTTTGAAGTTCCGCGCATCAAAATGCACCAACGCCCAATGTCCGATGGAACCTACCCACCACAGACGCTTACGCATGAAGCCTTCAAAGGCAAACTGCCTAAAAGGTGTCCAATTGGCAAATACGTGTGTTCTAATGGGATGCCAAGCATTATCCTCATCCAGTTTGTTGGTATGAGCATGGTGATAATTATGCTTAATCCGCCAACTGTGGAAGGGATAAATTAAGGGAGCCATGAATATGTGTCCCACTAAATCATTTACCCAACGACGTTTGGCAAAAGACCTGTGACCACAATCATGGCCAATTACAAAAAAACCTGTTAAAGCAGTCCCTGTAAAAATCCAAGCTACAGGTAAGAGAAACCACGGACTGATAGCCAGAAAACAGTAGCCCAAGGCGACCATCAAGACACTGAGCATGGCTTGTGTCCAAGCTTTGCGACTGTTTTTTTCAAAACATTCTCGTGGCAAAGTTTTGATAATATCTTTGAGCTTTAAGTTGGGTTCGCCAAGGTCTTCACCTAATTTCTGGCTGTTGATTATTGATGTAGTCATGAACACCTGGAAAACAGTATGCTTCACAGCCAAGTCACCAAAAAAGTGGCTAGGCGCAAAGTTTCTTAACATTAGCGTCTCAGATTATAACAACCTCAGCTACACAAGCGCACTATTAAATAGCTGTAGTTGATAATTTTCTGAAATAGTGAATGGTTATTAGTTCCTCGGAAAAATTCCTTTTTAGCCAATAGTGAATAAATTCTGTATTTATCCACTATTAACCAATAACCTGGAAATTACTGCTTTTTGGCAGCTAACTTGACATTAGTCGCCAGACCAAGTGATTGCAGTAATTGAACTGTCATCCAAGTTAAATCGATTTCCCACCATTCCAGCCCGTGACGAGCTGAGTATTGAAAAGCATGGTGGTTATTATGCCAGCCTTCGCCGAATACTAGCACAGCGACCCACCAGCAGTTTGTGGAGCGATCGCCTGAATCATAACTGCGATAACCGAATTTGTGAGTAGCGCTGTTCACCAGCCAGGTGCAATGGTAAACCCACACAATGCGAGCAAACACGCCCCAAACCACAAAAGACCAGCCACCCAGATACATGAGTAATAAACCCAGTGCTACCTGAACCAAAATGAAATATTTTTGTAAAAACTGATAAACTGGGTCTTCGGCAATATCCTTGGTAAAACGAGGAACATCAGCGTGAGAGGGAGAGTGATAAATTAACCAACCGATATGACTCCACCAGAAGCCTTTATTGGAATCGTGGGGATCTGGGTCAGTATCAGAATGTACGTGATGAATGCGATGTGTCCCGATCCACTCAATTGGTCCACCTTGACAGGCCAAAGTCCCGCAAAAGACCAAGAAATATTCCAGCCATTTGGGAGTTTGAAAACTGCGGTGAGTAACTAGACGGTGAAATCCGAGAGTAATCCCCAGTCCACCTGTAATCCAGTAAAGCAATAAAGCTACACCAACGGCATTCCAGCTAAAGTTACTGGGAAGAAAAGCGAACAAAGCGCCGATGTGCAAGGCTAGGAAAAACAGGGTATTTACCCAGTTAATTTGAAGTTTCGTTGAAGTAGCAATTGTCATGCAATAACCCGATTGAAATTGTCTAACCTAATCTGCGGGGTTTGAAAATCCGCATATCTATAATTTTTTCTAAAAGAGGAACTAATGAACAGCTTAGAACAGATGCGGCAAGCAGAACAGGCACTAATAGAGATTTTTTCTGGAATTGACGCTCAGGTCAAGCATAATCTCAAACGAGTCCTAGATGCCTTTCGTAATCACCGTGTAGGCGCACACCATTTTGCGGGTGTTAGTGGCTATGGTCACGATGATTTAGGACGAGAAACTTTAGATAAAGTTTTTGCCGAAGTTATGGGCGCTGAAGCTGCGGCCGTGCGGGTGCAGTTCGTTTCTGGAACTCATGCGATCGCGTGCGGCTTATTTGGTGTTCTCCGTCCTGGAGATGAGATGTTAGCAGTGGTCGGTTCTCCCTACGATACGCTCGAAGAAGTCATTGGTTTACGGGGTAAAGGCCAAGGCTCCCTTATTGAGTTTGGCATAAATTACCGCCAATTGGAGCTAACCGCCGAAGGAACTATAGATTGGGAAACCTTAAGTCATAGCGTAGCTGACCATACCCGTTTAGTATTAATCCAACGCTCTTGTGGTTATTCGTGGCGGCCGAGTTTATCAATAGCGGATATAGAAAAAATCGTTCATTTAGTTAAACAGCAAAACCCGAACACTGTCTGCTTTGTCGATAACTGTTACGGTGAATTTATTGAAACCAGAGAACCCACAGATGTGGGTGTGGATTTAATGGCGGGGTCATTAATTAAAAATCCTGGGGGAACGATTGTCACCGCAGGCGGTTATATAGCTGGTCGGGCTGACTTAGTAGAAGCCGCAGCTTGTCGTTTAACTGCTCCTGGTATTGGTAGTTATGGTGGTGCGACCTTTGACCAAAATCGGCTGCTCTTCCAAGGCTTATTTTTAGCTCCCCAGATGGTCGGGGAGGCGATGAAAGGGACTCACTTAACTGGTTATGTATTTGATAAATTGGGTTATCCCGTAAATCCCGCACCCCTCGCGCCTCGTGGAGATGTGATTCAAGCGATTAAATTGGGTTCTGCGGCCAAGTTAATTGCTTTCTGTAAGGCGATTCAGCAGCATTCACCAGTTGGTTCTTATCTGGAACCTATTCCCGATGAGATACCGGGGTATGAGAGCCAGGTAGTGATGGCTGGGGGGACGTTTATTGAGGGGAGTACTTTGGAGTTTTCGGCGGATGGACCTTTAAGAGAGCCTTATGTGGTTTATTGTCAGGGGGGGACTCATTGGACTCATGTGGCGATCGCATTAGAAGCGGCGATGGATGCTGTGGGTATGAGTTAAGATTGTCTCACGCAGAGACGCAGAGGCGCGGAGAGGAATGATTGAGAATGAGATTACGGGGGAGATTGTGGATGCTGCTTACAGGGTTCATGTGAGTTTGGGGCCTGGGTTGTTGGAATCTGTTTATGAGACAGTTTTAGATTTGGAGTTACGGAGGCGCAAGTTACAAGTGAGGAGACAGGTATTGATTCCAGTCATGTATGAGGGTATACGCTTGGATGAAGGTTTTCGGGCTGATTTAATTGTCGAAGATAAAGTAATTGTTGAACTCAAATCCGTAGAAACCGTTCATCCAGTACACCACAAACAGCTACTAACCTATCTCCGACTTGCTGATAAACGAGTGGGATTGCTAATCAACTTCAACGTCTCACTCATCAAAGAAGGAATTTCACGAGTAGTTAATAACCTCTAAAAAACCTCCTCCTCTCTGCGCCTCTGCGCCTCTGCGTGACATCTTACTCGGGTAACTTATACCCCCCCACAATCCTCTTAGCAAACTCCGGCACATGAGCCGCCAACTTCTCAGGATAATTGCGCTTCACATACAAATAATTCCGCGTAAAATGGGAATCAATGGAAAACCGCGCATACTCTAAACCCTTCGGTCCAATTTTTTCAATCACCACACCCATCAATTTCGCCGCCCACATCGGCAGAGTCACGCCCTTATCGTAAGCAGGAATACTCTGTTGCACAGCCTCTTTCCTGTTCCCCTGAGACATCACCGGCTGAGTGTCTAACTGGTCTTGCACCAAATCCAGCATTTCTTTTCCTGTATCATTTCTGACTACAATCCACTGCCAGCCGAAGGGTGCGCCCATATAACCCACAACTAAATCAGCTAGGGAATTAACATAATCAAAGCAAGTCATACAGGAAGGTGCAAACACATCTTTGAGTTTATTAGTCTTCAAACCAAAGAATGGCACGGTTTCGCTGGAACCATCCTCATGTTTGAAGTGAACTCGGAAGTCTTGCATAAATTCATAATGCACCACTGTATCAGGTGAACGGCTAGTGGTTTCTAAGAATGTTTGCAGTCCGGCGCGGGTAACGTTATCTACACAGGGTGTACCCAACACATAGAGTTTTTCTAAGCCTAGTTCTTTTTCTACGGCTCTCAGGGCTTGAATTTGGCAACCTACACCAATGACTAATAACCGTGTCATCCCCGATTTTTCTATTTGTTCTAAAACAGAAAGGTTGGGCGATAATGTTGGTTTATTTACTCTAGCTGCCAGTATTTCTTCTGGGGTACGGGCGATAACTGGCATGGGTTGAAAGCGGTCTTCTTTGGTGTTTTGGACACAGACAACACCTTCAACTAAGCCGCGATTCAGCATTTCAATGGCAATGGTACTGACAATACCTGTCCATTGTGCGCCTTCTATGGGCTGCTGTTTGCGGGCGGCGATCATGTCTTGATGAACACCAAAGTATAGTTCATTTTCATTATCTAGGTCACGCGATCGCTTGTGGGTTTGTTCTTCAAGTCCCCCTATCTGCTGATTAATAAAAGCGCAGGCTTCCTTGACATAATGAATATAGTATGTATCACACAGTCCGCACTCGCTACAGAGTTCTTTCGCCGGGCGGCGACTAGTAGATTTGAGGGCTTTGGCTTTTTTGTGAGGAGAAACTGAAGTCATATTAAGCGCAATTTGTGATCTCAAAATTTAAAATAGCGGAATGCTGTATTTTACACAAAATTTCAGAGCAATTCTACACGTCTACCATCAGGGAACCTTTACAGGAAGCGAAAGTTCATTCAATACTGATAACAACAGCACAAACAAGTCTAATAATTTACTTCTGGATAAGATTATAAAAAAACCGAAAAAACCTAAGACCAAATAAAATTGTATAGTCAACTTTTTTATCAAGGAGATGATACTTATTATTTAGAAGAAACTCATTTAAAATTAAATTCTCAAAACCAATTTACTCAAATTACTTCCTATTCTACAAGTCCTTAAATCAACATGAAATCAACTTCCCAAACAGGTGCAGCATTTATCGTCGGCGGAAGTATCGCAGGTGCAGGTATATCCTCCACAGTTGGCGGAATCGGAATTGTCGGCGGCTTTGGCGGTGTAGGAATTGGGGTAACTCCCGTAGTTGCGGCTGGCGCTGTGGCTGGTGCGGCTGTTTATGGTGCATTCCAAGGCATCACAGAGGGGGATACAGCCGCATACGGTGCAATGGGAATTGGTGCAGTTGGTGGTGTTGGGGTGGCTAGCGTTGTCGGTGGGATGGGATTCGTTGCACCAAAAATCGGGTTAGCATTTGGTATTGGTGTAGTTCCAATGGCGGGAATTGGTGCAGTGGTGGGACTCGCGGCTTATGGTATTGCTAAAATATTAGACGAATCTCAAGTTAAGGAAACTCCTTTTGAGGTTTTTGGAAGGATGGAAGAAAAAGTCTTACAAATGGACTACTATTCCGCAGCACTGATTGAGTTAGATTTATTTTTATGTGGTGATGATCTGCATCAAAAATTTGCAGCTTGGGAAATTGAGGATGAGTTAAAAGCACTCAAAGCGAAAGTAAAAAAGCCAGTTGTTCCTCCTCAATCTCAACCTCCTAAAATTGAACCTAAAATCATACTGCAAACAACCAAAAACCCGGAAACTTGGAGATGTGTACAAACTCTTAAAGGTCACTCAGCAGCAGTGAATGCTTTAGCTATTTCTCCTGATGGTCAAACTTTCATTAGTGGGAGTAATGATAAGACAGTCTGTTTGTGGGATTTAAACACTGGCAAATGTTTATATACTTTTTATGGACAAGCAGAAGCAGTGTTATCTGTGGCTATCAGTCCTAATGGTAAGCAAATTATTAGCGGTTGTGTAGACCGGAAAATCAGCAGTTGGCAATTAGATACAAAAGAATATCTTCGGACATTCTCTTATTTAAATTCTCCCTATAGTCATAATGGCTTTGTTACCTCACTTACCTATAGTTTAGATGGCAGAATAATTGCTAGTGCTAGTACAGATAAAACTATTAGAATTTGGGGAGGTTATACAAGAAAGCACAAACTTACTTTGAATGGGCATACTGATACAGTGTATGCTGTAGCTATGAGTCCCAACTGTCAGATTTTAGTTAGTAGTAGTAAAGATAAAACCATTAGAATTTGGGATTTAGAAACAGGGAGAGAACGCTGTATTTTAACTCAAGATTCAGCAGCGAAGACAGTTATTATTAGTCCTGACGGTGAAACGCTTATTAGTGGAAGTAAAGACAGCACTATTAAGCTGTGGAATCTGCACACTGGGGAATTAAGCTGTACTTTGACTGGACACACAAGGGCGGTTCTCTCTCTAGCTATTCATCCCGACGGAAAAACCCTCGCCAGTAGCAGTAGCGACGGTGTAATCAAACTTTGGAATTTACAAACTGGTGAAGTAATTCAAACTTTGACTGGGTTTAGTCCCGTAGCTTTTAGTCCAGATGGTAAAACTCTATTAAGTAGTGCTAGAACTGGTGCAATTAAAATTTGGCGACAAGTACAAAGTGATGAAAAACAACCTGATTTCTTGTCTGGGAAATGGTGGGAAGTTTTGGGTGTTGATGAAGACGCTAATTCTGAAAATGTGAGGTCTGCTTATCTTCGATTAGCCAGATTGTATCATCCTGATGTTAACCGTACTGCCAGTAATAAAGCCTCAATGCAAGCAATTAATCGCGCATATCAGCAATATAAAATACAGAACCTCACCCCCAACCCCTCTCCTTACTAAGGAGAGGGGAGAAATTAATATTTTCCTGATATTAACAGTTCTGTCAGTGCCGAAGGGTCAATGCAAGCAATTAATCAAGCATATCATCAATATAAAATACAGAACCTCACCCCCAACCCCTCTCCTTCTCCCAAAGGGAGACGCTACACGAAAGTAAGGAGAGGGGAGAAATTAATATTTTTCAACCATCAACTAACTGTATCTGATAATTACCCTCTCTTTCTCTGTGTACTCTGCGCCTGGTGTGGTTCGTTATTAACGAAAAATTGATAAATAACGAGTTGATTTATGATTTACCTAGGGTCTTGTCGATATCACTCAAATTCATTTTAAATTGTGACAAAATACTCAATTTTTTAATTCTATTTATTAAAGTTTTGTGATTGCCTCAATAATTACTTTATATTGGTGTAGTAATCTTTTGGTGTCTCGCGGAAAACCTGCATCTACCTTAAGTTATATGCCATATACATTTTTTGACTGTACTTTCAAAAATTCACCTGATTATTGGTAATTTAGGTAAAATATGCACCTCCTGAGAAGTATTGACATCTAAAATTGTTCAGCTTTTATATTGCATATTCTGAGAAAACATTATAAATTATGAAGTTATAGGGGAATAATCTAATTTACCGCCTCAAAACTAAATTCTGATTAAGTAAATATACTAAAAATAGTTAATTCAGTTATCAGTCATCAGTTATCAGACGTATGCTGGTGGATATAGACCCGCCACCAATTACTGGGGGACTTAGACACAGGTATTTAAGTGATAACTGTTCACTGATAACTGTTCACTGTTCACTGTTAAAAACTAACTAATTATAGATTAAGTTGCCTAGTATTCAGTAGCTTAAGTTATTATTTATAAGTTATTTTTTTTACAGCAATTTGCTATTCAAAACATGGTCTTTGTTATGCTTAAAATAGCATAAATAATCAATCAAGGCGCATCTACTAAAAAATCACCCCCTCAATGGAGTTACCTAGCGATGCCAATAAATGAAGTCCTAACAGATGAAAATATAGAAGAAGAAGCATGGCGAGCGTTAGAGAAGTCAATTCTCTATTATCAAGGTCGCCCCATTGGGACTGTAGCCGCCTATGATGCATCTGTAGAAGCACTTAATTATGACCAGTGCTTTGTCCGGGATTTTGTTTCTTCAGCGTTAATTTTTCTGATTAAAGGTAGAACAGAGATTGTTCGCAATTTCCTAGAAGAAACTTTGAAGTTACAGCCTAAAGAAAGGGAATTAGATGCTTATAAGCCTGGGCGTGGGTTAATTCCGGCTAGCTTTAAAGTTGTGGTAGAAAATGGAGAGGAGCATTTAGAAGCTGATTTTGGGGAACACGCGATCGCCAGAGTTACCCCAGTAGATTCTTGTCTATGGTGGATTATTTTGTTGCGTGCTTATGTAGTCGCCACCAAGGATTATTCCATCGCCTATCAACCTGATTTCCAAAACGGTATCCGCTTAATTATCGAAATCTGCTTGGCTAATCGCTTTGATATGTACCCGACGCTGTTGGTTCCCGATGGTGCTTGTATGATTGACCGTCGGATGGGTATTTATGGTCATCCGCTAGAACTTCAGGTGTTATTTTATGCGGCTTTGCGTGGGGCGCGTGAGATGCTAGTTTGTAAAGGTAATCAAGAATGTAAAGGTAATCAGGATATAGTCGCCGCAATTGATAACCGCTTACCGCTTTTATGCGCTCACATTCGCCAACATTATTGGATAGATATTAATCGCCTCAATGCAATTTATCGCTTCAGAAGTGAAGAATATGGCAAAGGTGCAGTGAATCTATTTAATATCTATGTAGACTCTCTTCCCTATTACGAATTAGACAAATGGCTACCCAGAAAAGGTGGTTATTTAGCTGGTAATGTTGGTCCATCGCAGTTAGATACGCGTTTCTTTGCACTGGGTAACTTGATGGCGATTATTTCCGATTTAGCCACCGAAGACCAGTCACAAGCTATTATGAATTTGATTGAGGAACGATGGGACGATTTGGTGGGAGATATGCCAATGAAAATCTGTTTTCCAGCTTTAGAAAGTGAAGAATACAGAATTGTTACCGGATGTGACCCTAAAAATATTCCTTGGTCATATCATAATGCTGGAAGTTGGCCGGTATTAATGTGGATGTTTGCCGCCGCATCTGTAAAAACTAACAGAACTGGTTTAGCTAGAAGGACTATTGAAATTGCCAAAGCAAGGCTGAGTGAAGATGAATGGCCTGAATATTATGATGGTAAGAAAGGGCGATTAATTGGCAAACAAGCCAGGAAATATCAAACTTGGACAATTGCTGGTTTCTTGTTGGCAAAAGAACTGATGGATAATCCCAATTATTTATCGTTAGTGAGTTTTGAGGAATTAGCTCCTGAAGCAGTTTCCCGCGCCTGTGAGTTTGAAGTTGGCAGTGTAGAACCTTACTTACCTCGATAGTAGATATCATTAGGTTCATGATCGCTGCTATGGTGAAATTAATTGCAGTAATACTTTAGAGCAAGTGTGCAAACTGTCCAAATTAAACATTATTTTGAAAGCCCCTTTGTAGTTCTCTGGGGCTTTTGTTATTTTCTAAATTGCTCTATGTGATCACTTTAAAATCAGAGCCTATGTAACAATAAGGTAAATGACAAACTTGGATTATCCTGAGAGTATGGACGGTGGAATATCGCCCTATTTTACTGTAGCAAAAAACTACAGCATATCTCATTTAAGTAGGTACGCAGGGCGGGCATCTTTGCCCTAAACCACAAGAATTAGGATATTAAAATGTGTACTTCATTTACTTGCAAATGTCTGTAGATTGCCATACATATATTACCTAATGAATAAGGATTGAAAAGTAAGAGTTGAACTCTGGTTTTTATCTTGCCAAAATCCCATCACAACGGAGTGTTTCTCGTAATGGACAGAGAGGAAGTAGTAATAGTTGATGATTTAGAGAAACAGGCCTGGGAAATCTTAGAAAAGTCGATTCTTTACTACCAAGGTCGTCCTATAGGTACAATTGCCACTTATGATCCTTCGCAAAAAGTGTTAAGCCATGACCATTGTTTTATTAGGGATTTTGCATCGTCAGCTTTACTTTTTCTGATCAAAGGTAAATATGATATTGTCCGTAATTTTCTAGAAGAAACTTTAAAGTTACAGCCGAAAAAAAACAAGTTTGACGCTTATATACCTGGGCAAGGTTTGATACCAGCTAGCTTTAAAGTTGTATTAAAAGATGGGGAAGAATATTTAGAAACGGATTTTGGTGAACACGCGATCGCCAGAGTTACACCTGTTGATTCTTGTCTGTGGTGGATTATAATACTATATGCTTATGTCAAAGCTACAAAAGATATAAGTTTCGCCTTGCAGCCGGAATTTCAGCAAGGAATCACCTTAATTATGGAACTCTGCTTGGCGACACGATTTGATATGTACCCTACGCTGTTAGTTCCAGATGGCGCTTGTATGATTTATCGGCGTATGGGTATCTATGGTTATCCTTTAGAAATTCAAGCGCTATTTTATTCTGCGTTGCGTTCGGCGCGGAAGTTGCTGATTTGTGCAGGTGATGAAGAAATTGTCGTCGGGATTGATAACCGCTTACCTCTATTAAGAGATCATATTCGTCATCACTATTGGATTGATATGAAGCGATTGAATGTAATTTATCGCTTTAAGGGTGAAGAATACGGAGAGTCAGCAGTCAATCAATTTAATATCTATCCTGATTCCATTCACTATGCTAAATTAGCTATTTGGTTGCCTAAACACGGTGGTTACTTAGCAGGTAATGTCGGTCCTTCGCAACTAGATACACGTTTCTTTGCACTGGGAAATATGATGGCTATTATTTCCTCTTTAGCAAGTGAACAGCAATCCCAAGCGATTATGAATCTGATTGAAGAACAATGGGATGATTTAGTGGGAGAAATGCCGATGAAAATCTGTTTCCCGGCTGTAGAAAAGGATGAATACAGAATTTTTACGGGATGTGACCCCAGAAATGTCCCTTGGTCATACCATAATGGTGGTAGTTGGCCGGTATTATTGTGGTCGTTAATTGCTGCGGCTCAAAAAACAGGTAGAACGGATATTGCTAAACGCGCGTTGGAAATTGCCGAAACACGTCTGAGTAAAGATAATTGGCCGGAATATTACGATGGTACACGGGGGCTGTTAATTGGTAAGGAAGCGAGAAGATATCAAACCTGGACAATTTCTGGCTTTCTATTGGCAAAAGAATTGATGCGAAATTCGGCGCATTTAGGATTAATTAGTTTTGGGCAGTTTGATTTAGAGAATGCTTCCCAGTCTTGTGAATTGTAATATGAATTAAATTGAATGCTTGAGCGATCGCATAGCGTGCGTGCAGTGCGATCGCATTCGTTCATATATCAAAACTTCGATAAACTAAACGTAAAATTTCTGTTATCTATTACTCCATTACCTGATATTTTACTACCACAGTCTTGGAAATTTCCTTGCATGGTTCCTATTTTTTTAATAATTGTTAAATTGTTTTGTAATTGTGACTTCCATAATTCGAGAGTTACAGCATTACCTTGAACCGAAGCCTTTACTGTTCCCTGATTCAAAGTTCCAGATGCGCCCACAAATTTCCAAGTTCCCTGTTGAGGTGCTGTTCCCGGAGAAATATTCATTTCTAAATGAATTACAATATCATCACTAGTTGGGACTATCATGCCTTTCCAGTTACCGGTAATCGAGGCTTTAGTACATAGCTGAGGCTGGAATTGAAGCTGCTGGTTCATTTGGCGGGAGTTTGTCTGTGCAGAAGCGGCGGAAATGCTACCCGAAAGTGCTAAACCAGTGGAGACAGAAATTGTAGAAACTGTCATCATAGTAGCAAGAGCAATAGATTTTATAGAAAGTTTCATGGTATTTTGTTGCTTTTAGTTAGTGTAAATAAAAGAAGTTTTTTATCTTCCTTCACTAACTCAATACGTCTACCTCTAATTATTTATGCAGCCATAAATAGGGAAGATTTTTTGCTAATTTTTTCTCACCTCTGTGTTCTCTGCGTCCTCTGCGGTTCAAATCATCTACTATATTTCATGACTAACCCCCGTCAAATAGCTTTTAATGCCTTGCGCGACGTTCACAAAGGAGCTTATGCTGATGTTGCCTTAAATAGAGCGCTGCAAAAAGTTACCTTACCGAATCACGATCGCCGTTTACTGACAGAATTAGTATATGGCAGTGTCAGAAGACAACGCACCCTCGACACACTTATAGACCAACTCGCCACGAAGAAATCTCACCAACAACCCAAAGACCTCCGCAGCATTTTACATCTGGGTTTATACCAACTGCGTTATCAAGAGCGTATCCCCGCTTCGGCGGCTGTGAACACCACTGTCCAACTAGCTAAGGAAAATGGCTTTTCTGGTCTGACGGGTTTTGTGAATGGTCTATTGCGGCAATACATCCGGTTAGCCCAGAAATTACCAGAGCCTTTAAAGTTACCTGAGAATCCGGTGGAACGTTTGGGAATTTTACACAGTTTTCCCGATTGGATTATTCAGGTTTGGTTAGACCAATTGGATTTGGTGGAGACAGAAAATCTCTGTGATTGGATGAACCAAACACCGACAATTGATTTACGAATTAATCCCCTGCGGACTTCTATTGAGGAAGTTGAGGCGGCTTTGGAGTCGGCGGGAATTTTAACGCGGCGGGTTAACAATTGCCCCCAAGCTTTAAGATTAATTGGTAGTACTGGGGCGATTCAAAATCTGCCCGGATTTAACGAGGGTTGGTGGTCTGTACAAGATGCTAGCGCTCAACTGGTGGGTTATTTACTTCATCCCCAAGCCGGTGAGGTGGTAATTGATGCTTGTGCTGCACCTGGGGGTAAAACTACCCATATTGCTGAGTTAATGGGGGATGAGGGGGAAATTTGGGCTTGCGATCGCACTGCGTCCCGATTGCGTAAACTGAAAGAAAATGCTCAACGGCTACATTTACAATCGATTCAAATTTGTACAGGTGATAGTCGTAATTTACCGCAATTTAATCATAGAGGCGATCGCCTCTTACTCGATGCTCCATGTTCTGGCTTGGGAACTCTACACCGTCACGCTGATGCACGTTGGCGACAAACACTGGAATCTGTGCAGGAACTCTCAATTTTGCAAACAGAACTGATTTCACAGACATCGCAATTTGTCAAGCCCGGAGGTGTACTGGTTTATGCCACTTGTACCCTACATCCAGCCGAAAATGAAGGTGTGATTTCGACATTTTTAGCGAATCATCCCCAATGGCAAATTTACCCCCCCAGCGCTGATTTCCTTGATTCTGCCTATTCCACACCCCAAGGCTGGCTTAAAGTCTGGCCTCATCGACAGAACATGGATGGCTTTTTTATGGTGCGCTTAAGAAAAACCAACGATTCCGAATGAATACTGTTTGGGATTGTACTATTTTGTTGAAGCCCCGAATCTACACCGAAGAGGCAGCAATGGTTACTGATTCCCATGTGAAAAACTTAGTTAAAATTTTGATTGGTGCGGCTTGGATTGATGGTAAGATCCAGCCTGAAGAACGGCAATATCTGCGGGAGATAGCTCAAGCAAAAGGTTTGGCCACTGACCCAGAGATTAAGCCTTGGCTATACGAATTGGTTCGGGAGCAACCACAAGAATGTTATGCTTGGGTCGAAGAATATTTAGGCGATCGCCCCAGCTTGGAAGATTGCGAAAATCTCATTGAGGCTATTAGTGGATTAATTTACAGTGATGGCGAAGTGGCTGTAGAAGAAGCACGGCTTCTGACCAAACTACAGGAGTTAACAAAGCTTAATGAATCTACTCAACCAGCTTATACAGCCTTGCTCAAGCAAATTCAAAAGCTTTATCGTCGGTGGGTTGATGTGCAGAACTAACACGAGAGTTATCAGTTATCAGTTATCAGTTATCAGTCAAAAGACATAACTGGGCTTAAAAACTCATAACCCAAAGCCGATTAGTGGTAGGCGTTGATGGCGGGTCTAATTCCCCCACCATAGGCCTTGATAACTGTTCACTGTTAACTGTTCACTGATTTAAGACTTCGGTTCACCCACCCCCGGAGTTTCTTCTTTTTCAATCTCAGGTACAAAATCAGGACGATCTTTGCTTTCCCAACCGGCAGGTCGTTTGGAGTTGTACCAAGCAATAGAACCAATGGTGACAGCAGCAATAAAACCAACTACATACACTAAAGTAAAAGCTAGAGGAAATTGGGAACCTTTGGCGGCTGCTTCAGTTGCAGTTTGCATCAATAAATTCATGAGTATATTCTCCTATTGTAACCAACATTACTTAAGACACTATAGAAAGAGCGTATCACTTACTTCTACCCCAAGTTTGAAAAACTTGATGTCATGTGGTAGATATTACCTTGGGGAACTGGACTTTCTTCGATAAAGTCCATCAGCACCAAAGCTAGAAATCATCCATAAAATAGAATAAATAGTCAATTACAGTCAAGATGGCTCACTACCAAAAACTCCTAAAAATTTCTACTACAGGCAAAAATTTTCAGAATATCACTGCAAAAATTGCCGCCGCAGTTGCAGAGTCTGGGGTAGAAACTGGACTTTGTACCTTGTTTTTACGCCACACCTCCGCCAGTTTAGTCATACAAGAAAATGCTGACCCAGATGTACTGGTGGATTTAGCCAACTTTATGGCAAAATTAGTGCCAGAATCGGCCAAATATATCCACAATGCCGAAGGTGCAGACGATATGCCAGCACATATACGCACAGCACTCACCCATACCTCAGAACATATTCCCATAAATCGCGGTCATTTAGTCCTGGGAACTTGGCAAGGGATTTATATTTGGGAACATCGTCAGCGTAGTCATACCAGAGAATTAGTTATCCACATTTCTGATTAGGGAGTGGGGAGAAGAGGCAGGGGGGCAGGGTGCAGGGTGCAGGGGGGAGAAGACGGTAACTTGCCAATGACTAATGACCAATGACTCATGACTAATGACTAATGACAAATCACCTTTTTCAAAGCCTTGACGAAATTTTAGCCCAACATTCCGTTAATCCATTAACACTCAACCCCCATAAAACTTTAATCACCAGTTTTGTAGAACTGGAAAATTTAATTACTGCCATCACCACAGACCAAGAAATTATTGTAGCCTTGCGGGATAGTTTGGAACTCATAATTTATGCCCAGGTGCAAAACTTCCCAGAAAATATATTCTGGGATTTTGATTTTATGGTGGGTAGTATGGTCAGACAGGCTTTGGTAGCAGATGAAGGTGCTGTTTCTTTCTTAAAAAGCTTTGGTCATAAAATGGTTTTGCTAATAGAGTTATTCGGTATTAAAAAAGAAATTCGCTTCCGCTACGTTCACGATTTTATCTATGGGTTTGATTGGGCAAGATGGGTAAAAAAAGAACCACAAAGTCGCTCACATTCAGAGCCTTTTAGCTTGGTTTTTTTAGATAATTTGCTGATAAAGGGGGAAAAACTGGTCAAACATATCAATTATGGTCAGGTGACATCTTATAATCTTGGTAATACAGGATACCGTAATCCCTTCGACTTTTCCCGTGAACCAGAAGATGAACACCTGCTGCTAACTTCTCTGGCTAAAGAAAAGCTGATTCCTGTGGAAGCATGGAATTGGGATATCAGCCCAGTGTGGAATCAACCTTTCCAAGAAATGCGCCAGCAGTTAGCATTAAAGTTAAATATTCAACCCCAAAAACACTCATGAAAGCATTTGTAGCCGGAGCAACAGGTGAAACAGGTCGCCGCATTGTCCAAGAACTCATAGCCCGAAATATTCCCGTGCGGGCTTTAGTCAGAGATGTAGAGAAAGCTAGGGCTATTTTACCTCCTGATGTTGAGTTAGTTTTGGGCGATGTCTTAGAAGCACAAAGCCTGAATGCTGCTTTAGGAGATAGTACAGTTTTACTGTGCGCCACTGGTGCAAAACCCAGCTTTGACCCCACTGGTCCCTATAAGGTCGATTTTGAAGGTACTAAAAATTTAGTTGATGCTGCTAAGGCTAAAGGAATTGAGCATTTTGTTTTTGTCTCTTCTTTGTGTGTTTCCCAGTTATTTCATCCGTTGAACTTGTTTTGGTTGATTTTGGTGTGGAAAAAACAAGCAGAGGAATACATTCAAAAAAGTGGTTTAACTTATACTATTGTCCGCCCTGGTGGTTTGAAAAATGAAGATAACTCTGATGCAATTGTGATGCAGAGTGCTGATACCTTATTTGATGGTAGTATTCCTCGACAGAAAGTCGCTCAGGTGGCTGTTGAGTCTCTGTTTAAGTCAGCTTCACGCAATAAAGTTGTTGAGGTTGTGGCTAAACCAGATGCTACCTCGAAAAATTTTGAAGAACTATTTGCTAATGTTGCTTAATTAGTTTTGTTGGGTTTCGCAAAGCCTTAACCCAACCTAGGAATATTTGATTTTTCAGAGTCATAAAAAAGCGCTTGAGCAAGGAAGCACTTTCTTGGTGAACTTTGCCGAAATACGTGCGTCAATTATTGTTGTTACTGATAGAGCGAATTTGAAGGAGTCTGACACTGAAAGGCTTTAAACTCAAAGGCGTTGAGCCTCTGATTGGTCCTATCGCCTCACTGCTTGGCTTTGTGTGCTTGTTGCAGTGGTACATACATGGTACATTGCGATCGCCTACTGATCCTGTATTTAGAGTCCAACAGCCACCTTTAGTTATGCAAGGGGGTGATCCTCATATCCGCGCTTTGATGCGAACCATCTCCGCCAGTGAGGCCAATGGTCCTCGTCCTTATTCTCTTTTATATGGTGGTCAACAGGTCCATGACCTCAGCCGTCATCCGGAAAAATGTGTCACTATTGTCACAGGGCCAAATAAAGGTAATTGTTCCACTGCGGCTGGTAGATATCAAATTATTAATAATACTTGGTTTGAAATCGCCCCTCGCTATCATCCAAAACCTCCCGGAAACATGATGTTTTGGTCTGCTTATAGTTTTGAAGCTGAGTATCAAGATGTTGTGGTTTACCGTTGGTTGAATGATAGAAAGGTTTGGGGAACTGATATTTCTCAACTTTTGCAAAAGGGCAAAATTAACGATGTTTTGCGGCGACTTTCTCCCACTTGGACAAGTCTAGGATACGGTATAGAGACTAATTCAATTAGTAATTCTTTGCCGAATATTTATCAGAAAATGTTGCAGGAGGAATTAAAGGTTGTTAATCAACCAGCATCTGTAATTATGACTCCAAAACGGAGTTTTTAACAAACCACACCAGGCGCAGAGAACACAGAGTTAGAGGGAAAAGGGGGAATTTTGCATGGGTGTGGAATTAGTTAAAAAGTCTCTGATGTGTTTTACAAATTCTTCGGTATTTTCTAAGTGAATATTATGCCCAGCATGATTAATTACTTTTAGCTGGGCAATTTGATATTTTTGCACTATTTCTGTATTAATATCTATAAACTTCTGATCATATTCCCCTGTTAATAATAGCAAAGGTGTGATATTTGTGTCGAGTTTTTCCCATAAAGAAGGTTGATTACCAGTTCCCATGAATTGCAAAGATTTAGTTAATTCAACTGGATTATTTTGCAACCGACTTTCTAACATGGTTGCAAATTTGGGATGATTTTTTATTTCGCCAAATATGGGCTGAATATACCAATTTTGTAAAAAAGTAGCAAAATCTGCTTTGGTAATACTTCTAGCTAATTTTCTAGCTATTTGAGCATCACTTTTCACTCTTGCTAACCGTTCTGTTTCTGTGGCTAAACCTGGGGATGCTGATTCGAGGACAACTTTAGTAAAACGCTCTGGGAAATGTAGAGTTAGATATAAGCCTAATCTTCCACCCATTGAATAACCCACTAAAAAGCATTGCTGAATTTTTAACTCGTCTAGTAAGTTAATTACAGCATTAGCAGTATTTGCCATTGTATAGTATTCATCCCCACCGAAGACTTGAGTTTTACCATGTCCGGGGAGGTCAATTGTTAAAAATGAAAATTCTTCAGCTAGTACTTTTATAGCTTCATCAAATTCATGAATGTTACCCATAAAACCATGCAAAAATAGAATAACTGGTTTATTTGAGTTGTTAATTAAAGAATAATAAAGTTTATAATTTCCTAATCTCATAGGGGAGTATCTTTAATGTATGATTTTGACTTACCCAGAGGCAGGGTATAAAAAAACGAACCGCAAAGGACACAAAGGACACAAAGTAAAGAGGGTTGGAAAGGGTTTTTTCGTCAGTACCGGATGTTTTTGGAAAGTTGGGATTGTTGAAAATTAGCTTATTCACAGAATTTCCAAATTTAAATACCGTGACTTTTACCAATTACCCAATTACGCCGGAAAAATCTGGCTAAAGCTGGTTCTTCTAAGGATAAATAAATGGGGCGACCGTGGGGACAGGTGCGGGGGTTGCGAGTCCGTTGCCATTGATTTAATAATGTCTGCATTTCTGGGATAGTCATGGGTGTACCATTACGAATAGCACTGCGACAGGCGACGGCTACTTGGGCTACTTGTAAATCTCCGCCCCAACTGAGTTCTAAAATTGCGTCTGCACGGTCTTCTCGCTGTTGTAAAGGTGCGGGTATGGTGCGAATTGCCCAAAGTTGTTCCCCAAAGGGTTCTATATCTAAACCGATTCTTTGCAGTTGTAATACTTGCGCTGCTGAGAGTTGATAAAGAATGATGGCGGGTTCAATGGGTACAAGTTGCCAGTTATCACAGATTTGCTCATATAATACTCGCTCATGGGCTATGTGTTGTTCTACTAACCACATTCCATTGGGATGTTCTACTACTATATAGGTGTTGCTCAGTTGGGCGATCGCCTTTAAAGAATGCAGTGTATTATTATGTTCAGGGGTATTTTCAGGATTAACATGATAACCGCCTTTGGCTTCTGCGGCTTTGAGTATTTTACTGACTCTGGTTGTTTGAACAGATTCTTTGAAATTGGCTGAACTTATGCGGAGTGCTTTGTCAATTGCTGTGGTAATTTGTTCTTGCCAATAACCAATTTCATTCAGGTAAATTTCACTTTTGGCGGGGTTTCGATTCCAGTTAATTTGGTCAGGAGAAATGGTCAGATTTAATAAACAAATCGGATAGCGATCGCGTGGTAATGTTCTATGAAATGCTGATAAAGTCGTTTGCTCTAATTCCGGCAATTTTACCATGCGGCCGTTAATCGCTACCCGTACCCAATCAGGGCGGCGACGATGACATCTGTCAGGTAAGCCTACCACTAAATTGAGTTGGGAGTGGGGAATGGGTAGTTCTAGTTTGATTTCGTTTAAATCACCTTGTCGCACCTGGGGGAGAATTTGCGGTAGGAGTTGTGCAGTGGAAGCTGCGGGAGAGATACTGAACCATTGGCGGTCATTTTGCCAAACTTGCCAAGTAACATGGGGGTGACACAGGGCGATTTGTTGAATTGCTAATTGTACGCCTCGCATTTGCTGGGCGGATGTGGGTAAACCTTGACGACGCACGGCACAATTACCGAAGAGATGAGAAACTGTAACTACTGTACCAGGTGCGATCGCAGTCGCTTCCAATTCTACAGCTTGACCACCCTCACCATAAACAACCCGCCAGCCCACGTTTGCAGCCCTTGGACGGCTCAAAATCTCCAAATCTGCCAAAGTTGTCAAACTGTGCAACGCTTCACCGCGAAAGCCCAAACTGTTAATCTTCCATAAATCTTCACTAGAGCGAATTTTGCTGGTGCTGTGTGCCAATGCTGCTTGTTGCAAATCATATTCGTCCATTCCGCAACCGTTATCTGCCACGCGGATGCGCCACTGCTGCGGCCAAAGAGAAACTACAATGCGGGTTGCGCCTGCGTCTAGGGAATTTTCCACCAATTCCCGCACCACAGAGGCTAAAGAGTCGATTACCTCTCCAGCAGTAATTAGATATACGACTTCTGTCGGTAGAGCTTGAATAGTAGATGCCATAAATTACAGTTTAGGCTAATAGCTAACCACTGCATAGAATAAGCATTTATATTTACAATTCCAGACAATTTTAGATTTATTGTAAAGAAACTCAGGTTCTAGAGGAATTGTTGATAGATTGCTTGTAAGGTTATCCGCGAGAAAAGGTTATGATTAGTGATTTAGTTGCTGAAGTTCATGATCTAAAGTTTCGTTTGGAATGGGGACAACCAGCGTTTACAATCATAGATGTGCGCGATCGCCACACATACAATTACAATCGCATCACAGGCGCAATGCAAATGCCCTTAGATGAATTGGTAAAACGCGCCAAATCTGCACTACACCAAGAACGCCAGATTTATATATATGGCGATAGCGACACACAAGCCGGCTACGCAGTCCAATTATTACGAGCTGCTGGCTTTATGAATGCAACCGTACTCAGAGGCGGTATCAAAGCCTGGAAAATAGTTGGTGGTGCGACAGAAGGCGTAGCCGCTTAAAAACACTCATCCTCAAAACCTCTGCGTACCTCCGCGTTAACTTAGCGTAACTCTGCGTTTAATCCTTAATCTTGTGGGATAAGCATCCTCACCCCACAAAATAACTTAACTAATCTGTCCTGGCTAAAACTTTCGGAAGTTCAGGCTTAAGTAATTTGTTCAATAGAGATGCAGGGGGTTGATTGTGAGGCCAAGCAAAAGCATGGCGGAAGGCTGCATTTTGACAAGCTTGTAACTGTTCAAAATTAATGATATCGTAAGTCAAAAGATTTTCGTACTCAAACGGTAAGCGCATATTATGCAACCCAGCGTTATCAGTACAAATGGCAATATCTACCCCAGAGGCAAAACAACGGTCAAAAACTAATTTTAGTTGGCGGATATCCTGTAAAGTACCTGTTTTGAGGTAAGTTGTGGGACAAACTTCTAAACATTGTCCCCGTCTAGCTATATCTGTTAATAACTCTGGAGATAATAGGGGAATTTGGATACCGTGACCAATTCGCATCAGGTAGGGTAAGAGTTTGGGGTGACAGCCATCGGTGGTTTCGTAAAGGTGTCCAGTTGTGTTAATGCCGTGCGATCGCCCATAATCATACAAGCTGACCCATTCTTCTAGACGTTCTTCATAATAGCGATCGCCGCCAGCCACATCAATACCACAAACGTACTGTTGATTCTGCACAGCCAAATCAATTATCGCCCGATTCACCTCATAAGGTAAACGCGAGTGCATACAAAGAATTTGGCTCGTCACAATCGGATACTCTGGTAAATGACTAGCTTTTCCCACCACCTCCACAATTTCCGCCATCTTGTCAATTCTTTGGGTTTGACTCAGATGTTCCGGTGTCCGTAAGTATGGTGTATAACGTAATTCTAAATAAGCCAAATTTTCAAAGATATAAGCACCGCGCAATAAGCGATAAATAAAGTAAGGTAAGGTTTCTACAGTTTGCACACTTTCCACTAAAGTGTGTAATTCTAGATACTCATCTAAAGTGTTGCGAGGACGCGTGTAAAAGTCTTCAAATTCCGCATATTCAGCAAAACGAGCAATTAAATCTGTAGCATGGCGCTCAAAGTACCGCCACAACACACGGGGAACAACTGAACCCCCCAGGTGTCTATGTAACTCAGCATATAAGGCCATAATGGTATTTTGTAAATAAAAAGTTCATTAATTGTAACAAAAGCCCTAAATAAAAAAATCTCTACTTTGTAATAATTTTTGGGTTTAGCGATGCTGAAACTTTTTTTATAATATTCCTGTTCTGGTAAAGGTGTCATAATTTCCAAATTACCGTTTGGACTGTTTGTGCTATTCTAATCAGGCAATCGTCACCAGCCAGATGACCATAGAAGTCGTTGTAAGATTTAAATTTATTAACGTCGAATAAAATCAGTGATAGGGGCTGCTGTTCCCGCGCTAGACGTTTCCATACAAAGGGGATAATCAATACTAATCTCAGGGGAATTTGTCGAGATTTGTCTAGATCGCTATTCATTGTTTATGCTGAAAATATTTGGTGCAAAGATGCATTTTACACTCAGATGTTGAACCAATGCGTCCAAGTGTGTTGAGAGATCGCCAATTACTTGACAAAAGTCTAGCAATCTGGTAAAAATTATAGTTTGTGGAAACTTTACCCTTTAATATAATCTCTTGGCTAACGTAATTGTCATAGGTGCCCAGTGGGGCGATGAAGGAAAAGGTAAAATAACAGATTTACTCAGCCGCTCCGCAGATGTGGTGGTACGTTACCAAGGGGGAGTGAACGCTGGACATACCATAGTAGTCGAAGGACAAACCTTTAAGCTGCACTTAATCCCCTCTGGTATTCTTTACCCAAATACTGAGTGTATTATTGGCTGTGGAACAGTCATAGACCCACAGGTTTTAATCGCAGAACTCGATCAACTAGAAGAATTAAATATTTCTACTGCCAAGCTGTTAATATCTGAGACAGCCCATGTCACGATGCCTTATCATCGGTTGATTGACCAGGCATCAGAAGAGCGACGCGGAAGTCACAAAATCGGCACTACAGGCAGAGGCATTGGCCCCACCTATGCTGATAAATCAGAGCGTACAGGTATCAGAATTTTAGATTTGATCGACCCGGAAGCGCTACGTGAGAAGTTGGAATGGACGATTAATTATAAAAACACAATTTTAGAAAAACTTTACAACCTACCGCCTTTAAATCCCCAAGAAGTAATTGAGCAATATCTGGGTTACGCCGATCGCTTGCGGCCTTACGTGGTTGATACATCATTAAAAATATATGATTCCATCCTGAAGCGGCGCAATATTTTATTTGAAGGCGCACAAGGTACGCTTCTGGACTTAGATCACGGTACTTACCCTTATGTCACCTCTTCTAACCCGGTAGCCGGTGGGGCTTGCGTTGGTACGGGTTTAGGGCCGACAATGATAGATCGGGTGATTGGAGTGTCAAAAGCCTACACCACACGGGTAGGAGAAGGGCCTTTCCCCACCGAATTGCATGGAAAAGTGGGAGAATTGTTATGCGATCGCGGTGCGGAATTTGGCACAACCACAGGACGCAAGCGGCGCTGTGGCTGGTTTGATGCCGTCATCGGTCGTTATGCAGTGCGAATTAATGGTATGGACTGTATGGCCATTACCAAACTCGATGTTCTCGACGAACTAGAGGAAATTCAAGTTTGTGTCGCCTACGAAATAGATGGCGATCGCTGCGAACACTTCCCCACTAGCTCCCGTCGCTTTGCTCAATGTCGCCCCATTTACAAAACCCTCCCAGGTTGGCAGGTATCGACAAGCGAATGTCGTACCCTAGAAGACTTACCACCGCAAGCACTAGACTACCTGAAATTCTTAGCCGAATTGATGGAAGTTCCCATTGCGATCGTCTCTTTAGGAGCCAGCCGCGATCAAACCATCATCGTTGAAGACCCAATCCACGGGCCAAAACGTGCTTTATTGCATCCTGACGGTACACCCGCTTCTTTGCTAAGTGCTTAGATGTACTGACAACTGATAACTGATAACTGATATCTAAAAACCTGTATGGCTATTCAAGTCGAATCTCAAAAGCGCCCAGAAGGTAGCAAGCCCAATGCTTTACGCCGTTCTGGTCTTATCCCTGCTAATTTGTACGGTCACAAAGGTGCCGAATCAATTTCTTTAGTAGTTGATGCCAAAACCATTGAACGCCTGCTCAAACAAGCTGCTGTTAACAAAACAGAAATTGAACTGAATATCCCTGAACTTGAGTGGAACGGTAAAACTGTACTGCGAGAAGTTCAGTCCCATCCAGCTAAGGGTTTTATCTATCACGTCAGCTTTTTTGCAACTTCTCCAGACTAATACAGACCCTTAGTTTGTCTTGATCGCAACTGAAAAATTTGTGATAATTGCTGATTATACCAGGGGTTAAACCCTGGTTTTTTATTAAAAGCGTGAGACTATAGGTTTATGAGTTGGTCTTTGACTCTTTCAGAGGGTGTAGGGCATAGGGTATAGGGTGTGGGGAACCCACGTTTAAAAACATGGGATTGAAGCAACGACGCTTTGTATATCGCGCCCCAGTCTCGATACAATTCCTTTTTTTTGAACTGAAGCTCTAAACTCAGAACTAAAGTTTTTGATTGTTACTCTTCTACACCCTACACCCCACACCCCACACCCTTTTTTCTGTAAAATGCGTGAATCCTGCGGGATTTATCTCCCATTTCTGTAAGTATTCCATCCAAATTTTTTATGACAGAAGTAAATCTTCCAGTTTTAATTCAGCAGATGTTACAGCCGGGATTTTATCCCCATAAAGTAACAGAACCAATTCAATTGATTCAAACTCATATTTCCTATGTCCTACTCACGGGAGATTACGCCTATAAGCTGAAAAAAGCCGTGAATTTTGGCTTTTTGGATTTTTCTACCTTAGAGAAACGCAAACATTTTTGTCAGGAAGAATTGCGGTTGAATCAACGCGGAGCAGCTCAACTGTATTTGGAAGTATTGCCGGTGACTATGGTGGATGAGCAACATCATCTGGCTGGAACAGGAAAGGCTGTAGAGTATGCGCTGAAAATGCGCCAGTTCCCCCAAGAGTTGCTGTTTAGTACACTCTTTGAGCAAGGTAAGTTAAATGAGACTCACCTGGAGGATTTGGGCAAAGTTGTCGCTCAATACCACGCGAAATCTGCAACTGATGATTATATTCGCAGTTTTGGCGAAGTGCCGCAGGTACGGGCGGCAATTGACGAGAATTATCAACAAACTGAGAAGTATATTGGTGGCCCTCAGACACCCAAACAGTTTCAGGAAACAAAGAAATATACAGATAATTTTTTTGTAGAACGTCCAGAATTATTTACCAGCAGAGTGGAAAATAATTACATTCGCGAATGTCATGGTGATTTACACATGAGAAATATTGCTCTGTGGAATGACAAAATTACCCTTTTTGATTGCATTGAGTTTAATGAGCCGTTTCGCTTTGTCGATGTCATGTATGATGTGGCGTTTACGGTGATGGATTTAGAAGCGCGACACAGCCCTAATTTGGCTAATGCGTTTTTGAATACCTACGTTGAGCAAACTGGTGATTGGGAAGGTTTACAGGTATTACCTTTGTATTTAAGCCGTCAGGCTTATGTGCGGGCTAAGGTGACTTCATTTCTGTTAGATGACCCCAGTATCCCAGAGACAGTTAAGGAAGAAGCAGCAAAAACGGCGGCACAATATTACACACAGGCTTGGGAGTACACTAAACCCAAAGCCGGAAAACTAATTTTAATGTCTGGGGTTTCGGGTTCGGGAAAGTCTACCACCGCTAAGTATTTAGCTCGTGAACTACAAGCCATTCAGATTCGCTCAGATGCGGTGCGGAAACATTTGGGGGGAATTTCTCTTGGGGAACGTGGTGGGGATGATTTATATACTCCGGAAATGACCCAAAAAACTTATGCTCGCTTGCTGAATTTGGGAATTATACTGGCGCAGCAAGGTTTTCATGTGATTTTAGATGCCAAGTATGATAAACAACACCTGCGACAAGATGCGATCGCTCAAGCTGAAAAACACCAACTTCCCCTGCAAATTATTTACTGCACAGCACCTTTAGAAGTTGTGCAAGAGCGTCTGGCTAATCGCACTGGTGATATTGCTGATGCTACTGTTGATTTATTAACATCGCAACTTCAGCAAGCCGAAGCATTTACCGCCGCCGAAAAACCCTATGTGCAGATTTGGGATACAACTCAACCACCACAGACACAACTAAAATAGGTAAGTAGGTCGGCGTAAATAAAGTTAACTAGCTAGGGTCGTCATTGGTCATTTGTCATTGGTCATTAGTAAGGGTTTGGGTCATGTTGACGAGTCGTAACTTAGTTTGGTTTATTCGGTGCTTACCTACTTACTTCACTCATTTATTAGCTTATGGCACCAAATAATCAAGGTTTACCCCCCATTTCGCCGGAATTCTTTTCTCAACTAGTATTTGGGGGATTTTTAATCTTAATATTGAGCCTCGCGGGGTTTTCACTACCCCTGAGTATTTTCCTCGGTATTCTTGCTGGTTTTGTCTTAGGTTGGTTCACAAATTCCAGTAAGAGTAGCCCCCAACAAACCACTGTCGCCTCATCGGATGGTATCGACGCGGGACTAAAATACTGGTTATTTTTCCTGTTAGGCTTTGTATTGTTGGGGTATTCTCCACCTGTAAGTATCTTGCTGGGTGCAGTGGCGGCTATCGGTGGCGGCTGGATTACGGCTTGGTGGGGAAGCAAGGAAGAAACGAGAACTCAGCTACCACTGGAAGCTTCAGATGTAGATATGGATACAAATGATAGTCCTAGAGAAAGGATTACCAAACAGCAAAGAAGAAAACTTACCCGTCGTTATCGTCGGGCTTCTGGAAGTTTCAATTTCAAGTTTTGGGAAAAATGAGGGTAATTCGTAATTCGTAATTACAGCAAAAACCTGATACTGAATATGTTTTTATACCTCTCTAAGTTACTGCCACTATTTTTTTATCCTCTGGGACTAATGAGTATTAGTTTGATAGTGGCATTGGTAACATTGTGGAAACGACCACGCATAGCAGCGATCGCTATTTCTTTGGCTTTAACTTTATTGCTGGTTTGCAGTAATGCTTGGGTGGCTAAATCCTTGGTGCGATCGCTAGAATGGCAATATCTCCCTCCTAACCCAGTACCGAATGCAGAGGCGATTGTCGTTTTAGGTGGTGCAACTAAATCAGCTTATCCTCCCCGGCCGACTGTGGATTTAAGTGAAACAGGCGATCGCGTGATTTATGCGGCTCAATTATATCGCCAAAACAAAGCCCCAATCATTATTCTCAGTGGTGGTCGGATTGATTGGCGTGGTGGTGGTGAGTCAGAATCGGCAGATATGGCAAATGTTCTCACATCTATTGGTATTCCCTCAGAGGTAATTGTTCAGGAACCGGACTCTCTGAATACTTACCAAAATGCGGTAAATGTCAAGAAAATTCTAGAATCTCGTGGTATTGGTAAAGTATTATTAGTGACTTCGGCAATGCATATGCCGCGATCAATCCAAATTTTCCAGCGTCAAGGTATAAATGCCATTGCTGCACCTACTGATTTTCTCGTCAGTCAAGGTGAACTGCAAGAACTCAGCAGCACTCCCAAAGCCGCTATCCTCAATTTATTACCTGACAGCAATAATCTACAGCAATTTACTAGCGCCCTCAAAGAATATATTGGTAGTTTTGTCTATAGCTGGCGCGGTTGGCTGTGAAAAGACGCGATTCATCACTTCTCTGAGCGGTCTATAATTTCATTAAATAACTGAAAAATATTAAAAAAATGTCTAAAAATTTACCTTATATTATGCCATCGCCTCAATCTGAAGTTGAGGAAACTTTTGCTCATTACCACACAACTGAGCAATTCTACCAAGAAGTTCACACACGCTCAGAATTTGAGACTTATTGCGAGTGGTATGAAATAACGGCAGAACAGCATCGTCAAGACTTGGAAAAAATGCGCGGCGAATTAAATATATTTCAGTGGTTTCGCCGCTCGTGAGTCATTTAAATGACTTCTAACTCATTTTCACGTAAATGAGCTTTAAATTTTTTAGTAAACCTGACTAAAATTGGCAGATTAGCGCTGACCGGTCTACCTTGCCATTCAGTAGCAATACCGATGACTTCACCTTCTGTACCTTTGATATCAAAAGCCTGACCGCGATGCTCAGGATGATGATACATTACTACCGACTCTTTAACACGGACGCGATCGCCAACTTTCATAGCAACATTTATATCTAGCTTTTGCTGTTCCACAAGCATCTCCACCTGCATTCCTCACTGAACTGCTTTCTTGAAAAATCAACTGTTGATAACAGTCAATCTTAAGCTCCCATTAGGACAGAAGCTCTGTTTTACGCCTTTGTAACTGATATACAAACAAACCCTGCCCATGCAGGCTTTAACAGTTATGAGTTATCAGTTATCAGTTAAGAGACAGAATTGGGTTTAAGTCCCCCAGCATACGCCTTGATAACTGTTCACTGTTCACTGTTCACTGTTCACTGATTTAATAGTGGTTAGTCAGCGACATTCGGATAGTTAAAAACCCGCCTTGGTTTTGCTGTGCGCTTTAACGACAAATCCAATTCTACAACAATTGACGCTCTCACAGCTAATTCATGCCCCCTTAGCTCATCCCGTTATTGACGCAAGTCAAACTCTCCCCTCTCCTTGCTAAGGAGAGGGGCTGGGGGTGAGGTTCTATATTTTATTAAATCCGCCTTCCTTACTTGGGTGGTGGGGGACATAGTGATTGCATTCTTGGGGGAAGTTGCCGACATATCTGTTGAAATCCTTGAGGATTAACTTCCCACAAAGCCAATAATCCCAGACTTGTACCCCCTACCAGCAAAGCCAATAATCCGCCAATTAGCACCATAGGCTTCAGCCGATTTGGTTCTTTAGCTGGGGTAGGTATGGGTGCATCTGGTAGATTATCAAGTGTCAGATCCAAATCCAGTAATGCTTGGGAACTTTGGGACCAGGAAGATTCTGCTTCTAATTCTTCTAGTTCTTCTAGTTCTTCTAATTCTTCTAGTTCTTCTGGTTCTTCTAGTTCTTCGGTGTGGGCAATTTCTTCTGGAAATGGTGATGGATTTGGGACTAAATATTCTCTAGATACTCGGCAAAGAGTCATCACCACAGAAGTATTATCATGACCATTTTTCTCATTTGCGAAATTAATCCAATCGCTGACAGCATCTGCAACTGAAATTTCACCTGCTAACACGGGAATTACATAATCCCGCCAAGATTTTTCTACCCAGTTATGATCACTTAAACCATCAGAACACAGCAGCAATACACCATCTTCTGCCAAAATCAAGCGTTTAATAGCAATGTGTAGGAATTCGGCATCTTTTGTCCCCAATGCTTGGGTGAGGGCAGTTGCATCTATGCTCTCAAGTGCTGGACGATACAAACTGCGGGCAGAACGGACTTCTCGCGTCGCCACAACATCATCGACTGTGAGTAGCTGGCAATAGTTAGGAGTTATCCAATAAGCACGACTATCGCCAATATTCGCTAAATAAAGTTCATGGGCGTTATCTGAGAGCCACCCAGAATTCGTTAGCACTCGTTGCGGCACTTGTACCGCCATCACGAGGGTTGTAGCCATGCGTTCTCTGCCTTGGCGTTTCTGTTCGTCATTGCAAGCACAAATGACGTTATTCACTACCCGCAAGCTGGCTTCTAGTTGTGACTGCAATACATGAGGCGGAATCGGTTCAGTTTGTTCTTCTACTTCGGTTAACAAAGCCCGGATTTGCAGTTTTAGGGACTGTACAGCCAATTGACTAGCAACCTCACCGCCTTGGTGTCCACCAATACCATCGCAGACAATCGCCAACAGTGGCAGTATGGAGTCATCTAAGTCACTAGCAGCCATTGGGTAACAATTGTCTTCATTTTGCCGCAATTGGGGGCCAATATCGCTTGCTCCTGCCACTTTCAGACTTAATGGTAATTCTGCCGCCGATGCAAGTAATAAGGCATTGAGTTGTCTAGAAATGGTTTCTAACTCCGCCTCAGCGCTACACATCTGCTGAAGGATATTTTCTAATTCATCAGATACTGGGGTATTTACAGATGCCACCCAAGGCTGCCAACATTGACCCAAATCTGCCAAACTCGGTTTCTGACCTGGTGTTTGGTGAAGTTCCAATAGTCGCACACACCAACCTTGCGATCGCACGTTATCTGGTATCAATAAACTAGAGGCAACTCCTAACTCTGATAAAGGTTTCCACAATTGGAGAATTTGCCATAGCCAGTAAACTTGTCTGACAGCCGTTGCTTGTTTCCATCCCTGGGCAATGCTTGGGTAGAGATTTCCTGTCTCATCTATCGGCACATTTTCCAGCAAGAGGATATCATCTGCACTTGCTTCTTCAGAGTGAACAAAGCCATAAACTTCCGGCAGGTGTAACCGTTCTGGATATAGCCTTAAATAAGGGATAACTGCTGTTGGTAGCTCGAATGGTACTGTGGGCGGTAAACCCGGCTGAGTGTCTAACCAAACCTGTTGTGTAATTACCTCATACCTACTTAGCACCTTAGTTCCCGGTGAAATGGCTGCTGCTAAGGAACCACTAGCCCACAGATAGCGGTGAACTAAAGGAGTTTCGCAACTTGCACAAACACTTTCCCCCAGAGGATTAATGGGGTTAGTACAGTCTGGATTAACGCAATAAATTATTTGCTGTGTCGAAATCATGACAGTATAAAGTCAAAAAATAAACCAACTCGTGAATTTCGATTAAATTTAAGTTTCCCAGACTTGAAGGCTAGAATATACTGGATTCATGTACCCATGATTACAGCTTGTTACTGAAATTAATCAAACATGATCCTAAAAATATCAAGTTTTATTTTCCGTAAACCGTTACAGTCTGGGTGTATCTAATCTCAAAAATACATTTAAGTGAATGTAGAATCTAGGATGGCGTGATGCCTATGCCAAGTTATACCTTAATCTGGCTCCTGGCAGGATCTGTTCTGTGTTTAATGGAACTTTTCTTACCATCGGCTTTTGTCGAATTCATGATGGGAATTAGTGCCTTGATAGTGGCGCTACTATCTGTAGTAGGTGTGGGGAGTTTATGGCTACAAGTTGCGGCTTGGCTACTGCTTTCCACCGTTTTGATTGTGCTTTCTCGGCGCTTTTTGCAACCGCGTCGGCGCAAGTCGAAAATGCCGGATACAGTTTTAGCCGAAACCTTAACCGAAATTCCGGCTGGGGAAACCGGGCGGGTGCTATACGAGGGAAATTCTTGGCGCGCACAATGTGACGACGAACAACTCAGCGTAGCACCCCATCAAAGAGTTTATGTGGTTAGAAGAGAAGGCACTACCTTGATTGTGATGCCAGATTATCTATTGCGTTGAGTGCGCGCTTGTAGAGACGCGATGAATCGCGTCTGGGAAGAGGAACGAACCACGTTGGCGCTAGCCTCTCCCTTTGGGAGAAGGACACAAAGAAAGAAGGAAAGACATTCGGCGCGGTTCCTCACACAGAAATAGTATGAGAAATTAGGAGAATAAATAAATGGAGCAATTGTTTTTACTAATTTTCTTGGCGCTTGGTGGTTCTGCGGTTGCAGGATCTGTGAAAGTTGTCAATCAAGGTAATGAAGTCTTGGTAGAAAGATTGGGTAGCTATAACCAAAAGCTGCAACCAGGGCTGAATTTTGTCATCCCTTTTTTAGATAAAATTGTCTACCAGCAAACTATCCGCGAAAAAGTCTTAGATATTCCGCCCCAAAAATGTATTACCCGCGACAATGTGGGCATTGAAGTTGATGCGGTGGTTTATTGGCGGATTGTGGATATGGAAAAAGCTTGGTATAAGGTGGAAAATCTCCATGCAGCCATGACAAATTTGGTTTTAACTCAAATTCGCTCGGAAATGGGACAATTGGAGTTAGATAAAACCTTTACCGCCCGTTCTCAAATCAATGAAATGTTATTGCGGGAGCTAGATATTGCTACTGATCCTTGGGGTGTGAAAATTACGCGGGTGGAGTTACGCGATATCGTCCCATCCCAGACGGTGCGAGAATCAATGGAGTTGCAAATGGCAGCAGAACGGCGCAGACGGGCGGCAATTCTGACTTCTGAGGGGGAACGTGAATCTGCTGTGAATAGCGCTAGGGGTAAGGCTGAGGCGCAAATTTTGGACGCTGAAGCTCGGCAAAAAGCCACGATTCTCCAAGCTGAAGCGCAACAAAAATCTATTGTGTTACAAGCCCAAGCTGAACGTCAGCAACAGGTTCTCAAGGCACAAGCAACATCAGAAGCACTGCAAATTATCACTAAAACTTTGAATAGTGAACCAGGCGCACAAGAAGCGTTACAGTTTTTACTTGCCCAAAATTATTTGGAAATGGGTACGAAGATTGGCAGCAGTGACAGCAGCAAGGTGATGTTTATGGACCCCCGCAGTATTCCTGCTACTTTAGAGGGGATGCGTTCTATTGTTTCTGATAGTTCGGCTAACCCGTTGTTTGGCGGTGAGATAGCAAGGGATAATCATTCTAGCTAAGAAGAGGTGATCAGTTAAAAGTTATAATTTTTAATTACAAAAGTTGTAGGGACAATTCATAAATTGTCCCTATTTTGCGGAAAATATTTAAGTTCCCCACTATAGCCAAAGTCAAAAGTCCAAGTTAAATCCCGCACCATAGGACTTGTTGACAGTTAACTGATAACTGTTAACTGTTAACTGTTAACTGTTAACTGTTAACTGATTTAATGCGCTCCCATGCTAGCAGCTTGATTCATTTGGCATTTGCTACACAAACCAAAAAATTCTAGTGTGTGGTAAAAAATTTTAAACTTATGGCTGGATTCTAACTCGTCTTCGAGGTTATGAACGGGACACTGATTAATCGGAATTGACAGTCCACACTGGAGGCAAGTTAGGTGGTGTTTGTCTTGTTGGGCTAGGTTATATAGGGCTTCACCATTAGCCAAAGTCCTGACCTGCACCATACCTTCTAGTTTTAAAGCCTCCAGGGAGCGGTAAACTGTTGCTAAACCCATGCTCTGATTTCGGTTCCGTAATTCTACGTAAATGTCTTGGGCAGAAATGCCTTGTTTAATGGTTTTCAGCAGGCTCAAAATCCGCTCTTGACTGCGGGTGTGTATGGCTCTCATAGACAATTATTTAAATTCGCCACTGTAGTAGAAGCTGTTATACTGGATCAACTAATTACTTAACTGTAACCGCTTCATAATCTTATTTTCACTCAGTTGGGGCAGAAAGTTATAGTATAGCGATCGCAGCATTCAGCAAAAAGCCTGTGCAAAGGAAGTATATAGCTAAAATTTTCGTAACGCTTCGTCCTTCAGTCTTAGACCCTGCTGGTGTGGCTGTACAATCCGGTCTCCAGCAACTGGGATACAACAATGTGGAACAGGTGCGGATTGGGAAGTACATTGAACTAACCATCACTTCGACTGAAGAGATTAAAGCGCGTCAAGACCTTGAACGTATCTGTGACCAAATGCTAGCAAATCCGGTAATTGAAAATTATCGCTTTGATTTGATAGAGGTGGAAACACAAACGGGAGTCATTTAACAAGGGTTGGGGAATGAGGAAGATAGGGATAATCTTAATTTCCCACTCCCCACTCCCAATGACTAATGACTAATGACTAATGACTAATGACTACTGACTAAATCATGAAATTTGGGGTTTTGGTTTTTCCGGGTTCTAATTGCGATCGCGATGTGGCTTATGTTACCAGAGAATTGCTGGGTCAACCGACTCGCATGGTTTGGCATCAAGACACAGACATCGCTGATGTGGATGTGGTAATTGTACCTGGTGGTTTTAGTTACGGTGATTATTTGCGCTGTGGTGCGATCGCTCAATTCTCGCCTGTGATGCAGCAGGTTATTGCTCATGCACAAAAAGGTAAATTTGTCCTCGGTATCTGCAATGGTTTTCAGGTATTAACTGAAGCAGGGTTGTTACCAGGGGCATTGACGAGGAATCGAGATTTGCATTTTATATGCGATCGCGTCCCCTTGCAAGTTGAGCGTATTGACACCAAATGGACGCAAGGCTATAAAACAGGTGAAACTATCACCTTACCCATAGCCCACGGTGAAGGGAGATTTTATGCTGATGCAGCCACCTTATCAGCGATCGAAGATCATGGGCAAGTCCTCTTCCGCTATGCAGGAGAAAACCCCAACGGTTCACTCAACAACATCGCCGGCATTTGCAATCGACAAGGCAACGTTTTAGGCATGATGCCGCACCCAGAAAGAGCCTCAGACACCTCCCTGGGGAGTATTGACGGTTTGAGACTATTTCAAGGTTTATTAGAGCAAATAGCCGCCTTAGCGTAATTTTTTTTTGACAACTTAATTTTTCTTAAAGTCCGCACAAGTGGACTTTTTTCATGACTACTAAAAATCAAGTTACCAAAATATTTTAGTTAGCAGTGATTTTACTGTTATTGACTTATTAATTCCTCTATTTTATATTCAATTATTAATTGAATATAAAATAGATTATCAGGGTTATCAAGGTGAATAAAATAACAACAAATCCAGACTTAGCCAATGTGGATTATACGGATTTATTAACAAAGATATTACAAGCTTTAAAAAACGAACAGATATTTGAAATCCGTAACAATAATAAATGGTTACTAATTGATATTAATAAAATAGCCAGTCAAATAACTGCATTACAAGTAGACAGTCCTTTAGGAAACGCTAAAGCAGTCAAAACAGCTACCCTTAACTTTAGTTCTGGTTCTCAAGAAAAATTTCCCGCACAAATTAGAGAAATTACCGCTTGTATTCAGGACGGCTTAACCAATATTTCTCGTAATGCAGATTCTCTAGATAGATTTGCATTTATTCAACAATTTATCACTGATTTGCACAGATTTCGCGGAAAATACGATAAATTTGACCTAACATATAACTTTCCGAAAAGTGAAAACTTACAAAAACAGCGATTAACACTTAAAAAAGACGACAGCAAACAAAGACAATTACTAAAAGCGCATAAAATCAAAATTTCAGTGGATAAACCTCGTGATTTTCCTGCACAATTATTAGAGGGAATTAATAACTATATAGACACACAATTTGTAGATGCAAGTTCCACAGACAGAGAAGACATAGAATACATTTTAGAGAACTTAAAAGAAAATAGTAACTCTGATATTTACAAATTAGAAAATTTAGTTAACCAACAAACCTTGGGTAAATTAAAAAGGCTAGCCAAGATTAGATATTTAGAATTTCTCTCCGAAAATGTTAGTCATGAAACAGGAAAAATATATTTAGTAGATTTAATCAGAAGATTGAAATTGTTAGATGATTTCATTAACGATAGCAGTAAAGCCGACGGCGAATATTTAGTTAACTATCTGGGAATACCAGTTAATTACCAAAATATATTTTCTCGAAGTGAAGCATTTGATATACTTCCGATTATCCCTGTTATCGCAGGTTACTTAGGAGAAACAGAAAATGAACATGGAGAAAAAGTAGAATTTGTTTTTGGCATCAAGTTGAAATTTGATGGTAAAGTACAAGCCTATGGAGGTAGAACCGTCTTTGATTATAATCTCAATCTGTTAAATCCAGAGAGTAAAGAACATCAACAAGAGATAGCAGACGAATCGAGAAAATTTACATTTGCGAATAAAGTTTTAAAGATAGCATTACTATATTATTTTGTATTTGCATCTCGTGAAAATCCCTCAGATGAAAATTATCACCCCCACAATGAATTAAACTATAATCCCAGAGATAAATTTGAAAAAGATATCCTACCAATATTGCAAGGTAGTGATGATGAAGCGAAGAAGAATCTGTTTAAACGCTTTGTGAAAGGTTTTGAAACATTCAAAGTTCAACAGAAAATCGACACACTCAAAGAAGTATTACAAAAAGTTATCCACCATAAAACTCCATTTCCTAGCAGAGACTATCCCCTACATATTTCCGTGAAGTATAGTATTTTAGAAAATGATATCGACACTATTAATGATAGAGACACATTATTTAAATCTGGGTTAGAAAAAAATCCTAAAGACTGTCTCAAATACATCAACTTAGGAGAAGCAACCACTCAGACAAACTCCCTTGTCAGTCTCCAAGCCAAAATGACTATCAGCGAAATTCATTTTTTAGAGACTGATGACAGAGAAACCTTTCAAATGGAATACGACATAGACAAGATAGACAAGAATATTGGTGTTTTACCTGTAGTATTTTTACCAGCAAGAAATGAAAAATGCCGAAACTTTTATAACACCCAATTCCCACAGCGTAACTTACTGATATTTCCTTATCAGTCAGAAATTGAAAAATTAGACTCTCATCAAGAGTTTATTTACAAAATCACCTACAGTTTACTAGCATATATTTGTGTGTATGTCTTGCTAGAAAAACAATCAAAGTTATTTATTCCCATTTTGAGGATACACCTAAAAAAGAAAACGGATAATGCACCCCTAGAAAAATTTATAGTTTCCTTGACAGGTGTATTATCTCATTTATTTAACGAAAAATCTCGGAGTAACTCCCAAGGAATAGATATTAGTGATTTTTCCAGCAAGGGTAAATTTAAAATTCCCAATACTTTAAGTTCCTTGTATTCTGTCTTACCCAAAAAATTTACTTTACAGAATCCAGATAAATTTAAATTTGAAGAACTAGATAAACTAGCGATTATTGTAGTTTCCAGTCGAGTCAGCGATAGTAAATGGGGAACTGAAAGTAAAAAATCTAACCTGATGGGAGAAATTATTGATTTCCAACTTCAACCGCAAACAGTGAAATTGAGATTGTTAAAAACATTCTCAGAGAACTATGATGATCATCAAGATATGTTTGAATATCCCAGCGTAGTAGTGGAGAATGTAAATAAACTTTATCAAAAAGGATACAGACACTTTATTTATATAGCGAAAGTTCCCTACAGTAGTACATTACATATTACTCAAACTGAAGATGACGGACTATTTTTTATGTCCAAAAATGTAATTACAGCTTTGAGAACACAACGAGATGATATCAAAATTTATCCCATGTTTTTTGACAAATATTACGCAGTCAAAGTAGGGGATAATATCAAATCAACATCATTATATATTCAAGATACCATCGAACTCACCGAGTTAGCAGAAGATAGCAATAAACAATCTGTGATATTTTTCAACTTGTTTAACGGAATCGCAGTTGCTAAAGATAATAACTATAACGGTGTGATGTCTTACGCAACATTATTGAACATTTATAAAGGTATACTAGATGACGAAGATATTAGAAGAGGATTAATTTCCAACCAAAGCCAGTTAAAAAATGAGATTTTGCAATGCTTAACCTTATTTCATTTCTCCCGTTATGAAAAATCGGGTAAAATCGAACTGAAATTAGATCCTTATCAAAATCTCATCGGAGATGAATCAATTGGTGAACTAGCGTTATTTAAACATAGTCGAGGAACAGCAGAATTTAACTCCCTAGCATTTTTAACCTACATCAGAGACATACTCCAAACACCAAAACAAAGTTCGTAGTCAGGACTTTAGTCCTCTCATAACTTCCTTTCTTCTTTCCTTCTTGGCGTACTTGGCGACTTGGCGGTTCGTTTAAACAAAAATCAGGACTTACGCAAAATCATGAAAAAACGAACCACAAAGAACGCGTTGGCGCTAGCCTCTCCCCTTGGGAGAAGGACACGAAGGAAAGAGGGTTGCAGAGAGTTATTGCGTAAGTCCTAAAAAATAATAGAATAAATTAAAATGACAGCAAAAATAGCTGATGACTTAGGAAGATTATTTGAAGTAGGATTTAATATTGGGATTTTATCCTACATTCACCAAAACCAAATCAAGCAGCGATTTGGAAACTTATATCGCAGCGAACTTAAACATCTGAAATTCTCTAAAATTCGACAAAGAATAGTTGATAAAGTAGTCAGCAAACGAGACAGAGAGATAGCTGATACTTGGTGTCAATTTTTTGTTCAAAAGGGATTTTTATCGGGATTAAATTTCTTTCGCGAATATCTCACATCTGTGGGATGCGATAAACCAGAGAACTTCCGACATCTGGAAATTTTATATTATCAATGCTGCTTTCATGGTGATAACAGTATTGGAACTTATGAAACCGATGAGACGCAATGGTTTAAAGATGTTCTCTCCCAGTTTGATAAATTAGAAAATACTGCTAACTATATTAGTAAATATAAAGCGAAAGGTGATTTTCTCAACGCCGATACTTTAATTTTGCTCAAATATCGGCGTAAGTATCGGGTTTTGTGTCTTGACTTATCGGTATTTTCCATTCACACCGACGAAGATATCCAAAATATTGATTATGTAGAAATTATTCGCCGCTTATTAATGCGGGATGTTAACTATATTCGTTCTAAAAGCGTATTTTCTAGCTTGAGTATTGATACTAATTCTTTAGGTTTAGATTTTTCGCCAGGTTTAACAGACTATTTCACAGCTTTTAAATATAAAGACAAGGAAAGCGCCAAATTAATTCAAGCTGCTGGTTATATTTATAGCTTTTATCAATTTCTCGAAGAAACCGGGATGATATCAGATATCTCAGCACCGATATTAAATGCTGTTGGTTATAGCGATCGCTCATTCAATACTATATCTATTCAACCAGAAAACCTCAACATTTTTCAGACTTGTTATCAAATCTATAAACACCATGATAACAAAGAAGAAATTACCGACGCGCGTCATCGAGTTCTCAATCAAATCACACGTAACGCCTTCAGAACATTTGACAAAGGTCAAGAATTTGTCAATTCACTTTTAGGCATTACGCCAAATAGCATCAATATCATACCACGTCACACAGAGAAAATCAGCGACTTTTCTAACTCCGTCGCCCAAGTTCCCTCAGAGTTAATTTCTGACTTAGGTTTAACGGGAAATTGCAATTTTCGTGACGCACATAGTCAGCTAATTCAAAAATCTCTCCTCTCCGACAAAACCTATATATTCCTCACCGGAAACCCTGGTATTGGTAAAACCACAGCTATTGTTAATTTTCTCAAAAATCATCTCGATGAAGGCTTTATATTTTTCTATGTCAGTCCCCGCAAACAGGTAAATCTCGACATCATCGAAAAATTCAAAGATAAACAAACTACGAAATTAGTCGATGAGAGAATTTTGGCTATCAATACTCATAGTCACCTAATTAAAGATAACTCTGGTAAATGTTCAGTTGAATATACTTCCAATCAATATCAGAATGATTTTGTCCAAGGAGGAGTTCACTTTCTCAATAGTGAAAATGTAGCCAGAAAAGCTAGACGCAGCAACCGACTTGAACATATTACCGATGATACTATTCAAGACGCAGGACAAAAAACCAAAGGTGTTTTAAATAGTCTTTGCGAAGGACTATATACTGTCATCTCGCAGGAATTATCGCAGAATATTATCGCTACTGCTTCTACTCAGTCATTAAAAAAAACCGATAGCGGAGATACATTAAAACATCTGGAAAAAATCTTCCGCGACGCATACAACACCAGAGAAGAGAAAGTATTCCCGGAAAAAATGCAAAATATCTCTCGTCGCATCAAACATCTATTTATCATGATAGACGAAATTACAGGTGATGAGGGAGGGGTAGAATTTCTTGATGGTATTCATAAAATTATCAAGCGATATGAATTAACCAACCCTGAAAATGGTTTTAATACCAAGGTAATTATTGCAGATGCTTCCATCGTTGATCAAAATGTGATTCGTCAACATTTAGAAGATACCACACCTGAACCGAATAAAATCTACTTCCGTCACGCTGGGGATAATATTCAACCCTTGTCGGTGGAAGATTTAAACTTTAAAAATTTACCTGCTTCCATCATTAACGCTAACTCCTACCCAGCGAAAAGTTTAACTATTAGCTATCAAATTTTGATCGAGTCTTGCAAATTTACCGATAAGGCGCGATTAAAGGATAAATCTAATTTAGAGAAAAATCTTTTAGAGGCAATTTTTACAGATATTCAAAATCTTTTAGAAAATTCAGACGTTGCACAATTTATAGTATACATCCAAAATAAACCCAAACTCTCGGAACTTATTGATAAAATCCAGGACAAGTTAGGCGAAGGTAACTTTCAGAAAAATAGCCATTATCTAGAAATACACGCGAATATCTCGGAGTTAGAAAAACAAGAAATTCAAAGATATCAAGAAAATGTCAAAGTAATTTTCATGACTGCTTCGGGAAGTCGGGGTTTATCCTTTCCCAAAGCCAAGCACATTTTAGTGGAAATACCCAAATTTGAAATTGAAAAAAACCTGATGGAAATCATTCAGGTAATTTATCGAGGGAGAGGAAATGATTATCTAGATAACCAAGATAAATATTTATTTTTCTATTTAGCCGAACGTTCCTTTTATTACGAAGATAACCCGCAACTATCTGTAAAAGAAAGCGTTTTAAGTTTATTAAACCTGCTGTTAATTCTCAAAGCGTCTATCATGACGAGAATTTATGGCTATGGTAATATTGGAAGAAAAAAATATATTCTGATTCCTATCGGGGGAAAATCGATTTTAGCTGCTGGGGAAACATTTTCTAGCCAAATGGTAAATCTGATTAACCAAATCAAAAAAGAACACCAAATGAACCGCAGTCATGAATTATTAGAAAAAGTCTATACCAGTTTAGAAAAACTCATGGGAGATGGTGATTTTGTTGTTCAGAAAGGCGCAGAAGAAAGTTATCTAATATTACAAAAAACTTTTAATAATAAATTCTTACAACTTGCTAATACCTTTGATAAATTACTAGATTTTGACGCACTGGAGTTAGGCTATATTAACGGTGGTTTGCTATTAGTACCCACAGCAAATATAGAAGAATCGTATCAAATAAAATTACTAGACATTGAACAATACGCCAATGCAGAATTATGGCAAAATATGAAAAGAATTAGCCAAAATCAAACGTATCCCGAAAATTTAAGGTTTGCGATTAAAGATGCAATTGAGCTAGTGCATAAATTACAAAATGCGTCATCCAAGACACAAAAATTAACACAAAAGAGTAAAAATATTGATCAATATTACGCCTTACCATTATTTGCCTTTATTAGTGGTGAAGTAATGAGCGAATATTTTACTAATGAAATAGAAGAACCAGAAGACGAGAGATTCCGTGATATCCTAGCCGCATATATTCGCCTATTATACCCTGTAACTAATATATTACCAATAGGACATAAATATCAAGAATTTCCATTTGTAGTATTTAGAAGTTACTCCTTAGCAGAAATTAGAAAACAACTTTTTACAGATAAATATCTATTAAACTCCCGTGAATTAAACGTATTAAACTTAATCCTTTCGCAATAAAACTAAGCTATTTCACATATATTTTAACATAGGCGGGCAAGATGCCCACCCCACCGTAGTTTAATATTATTGAAGTAGGAACATATTAAACTCGTCTCATCTCTTACTCTCTGCGCCTCTGCGCCTGGAGCGTGATAAAAAAGATCATTGTAAACAACGAATTGCTATCAACAACCCCCGCGCCTTATTCAAAGTCTCCTCATATTCCTTTTCCGGTTCAGAATCAGCCACCAAACCTGCACCAGCTTGGACAGTTACAGTATTATTCTGCAATACCATTGTACGAATTGCGATCGCACTATTCAATTGTCCCTCAAAATCGTAATAACCATAGACACCAGAATAAACACCCCGGCGACTCGGTTCCAACTCATTAATAATTTCCATCGCCCGAATTTTAGGCGCACCACTCACCGTCCCCGCAGGGAAACAAGCCTTGAGTAAATCCCAAGCCGTTTTATTTGGTGCTAACTTACCCACCACATTACTCACAATGTGCATCACATGGGAATAACGCTCAACTATCATTAATTCATCAACTTTGACGCTACCACTTTCACAAACCCGCCCCAAATCATTCCGCCCTAAATCAACTAGCATTACGTGTTCCGCAGTTTCCTTGGGGTCTTGAAGTAAATCCTCTGCAAAGGCTTCATCCTCCTTCATGGTTTTCCCCCGTGGACGTGTCCCCGCAATCGGGCGCACTGTGGCTAATACCCCACCATCTGCATCCCGTTCGGCTTTTACCATCACCTCTGGACTGGAACCGATAATTTGCCAATCTTGGAAATTAAAGAACGCCATGTAAGGCGAAGGATTAATCTGGCGCAGGGAACGATAAAGCGCGAAGGCATCGCCTGTATATTCTGTTGATAAACGCTGGGAAATTACTACTTGGAAAATGTCGCCAGCTTTAATATATTCTTTTGCTTTTTCTACACTAGCACAAAATTCTGTCCGAGTCAAGTTACTCGTATATTCTTCTATTCCCCCCATATTCTGCGTTCCTGGGGGAGTCCATTCTAAAATAGTTTTTTGTGGCGATACTGGTAAAGATAACTTACACAACATCTGGGTAACGCGATCGCACGCTTGTTCATAAGCCTGTTGCAAATCTACTTTTGGGTTACGTAAATCTGCGTAGGCGATCGCCCAAATTTTCCGCTTCACCTGGTCAAAAATCAACAGGTGGTCTACCTGCATCCATAATCCATCAGGGATATTACCCTCATCAGGTGGATGAACTGGCACACGTGGCTCAATCCAGCGAATCAATTCATAGCCCCAAAATCCAAACAATCCCCCAATTCCCGGCGGTAGTTGGGGTAAAGTCACTGGTTTAAAAGGTTCCAGACATTGGGCTAAAGCTGTAAAGGGGTCGCCTGCAAAAACAACTTGCGAACCGTCTCGATGTGTCTGAGTTGTAGTCTCACCCCTTGCTGATAAAATCCATAACGGATTGCAACCGAGTAAACTATAACGTCCGATATTCTCCCCACCTTCCACTGATTCCAGCAAAAAACTGTAAGGCTGACCAGCACAAACTTTATACCAAGCTGAAACAGGCGTATCTAGGTCTGCTATCCATTCCTGATACACTGGCACAAAATTACCTTGTAAAGCTAGCTGCGAAAAATCAGAAAAATCGGGGAACATCATAGAATTTTGGGAATTGGGAGTGGGGAATGGGGAATGGGGAAATTAGAGAATGGAGAATGGAAAATTGGGTATCAAATTTGTCCCCTTCTTTTCACTACTCCCTACTCCCTACTCCCTACTCCCCACTTTCTAGCCTCTAAACATCGTGGGTAGCTTTACCACTGAACTTAAGTTTTGCGGGACTGGGGTTTTCCCCAATGCTGCGAGGTACATGACGTACTTTTTCGCGTCCTGCGTTAACTTTTTCTGGGAACACACCATCAGCCGGGTGAATGAAAGTGGTTTCTCCAGAGGGTAAAATCCGGTAAATTTTGTAATCTGTGATTTTGAATTTCCGGAGTTGACCGCCCAATGCGATACCATATTCTTTACGAGCTATGTATAGCAGGTTTTCGCCTTTGAGCATAGTGGCAGAACCACCTGTAGGCATTTCAAAAACTTGCTCTTTAGGGCTTGTCCAAGTGATAGCGTACTTTTCTTCTTCTCTTGCTTTGGTCAGCAAACCGCCAGTGCTACCACCAAATAGCGGAGTTTGTCCAGAAAGTGTTTCTGCCATAAAGGTGTCTCTCTCTCAACGTTTTTAGGGCATCCTAACATTGCCAACATGATCATATGGCGATCGCGTCATAGACTGTAACAGTTTTTAGTCATTCGTCATTAGTCATTGGTGAGCAAACTCTCCCCTCTCCTTGATAAGGAGAGGGGCTGGGGGTGAGGTTCTTCTGAGAATTACAACTTACTCTTGACTTTTGGGCGCTTTTCCTCATAGCTCACTTGAGCGATAGGAACAGTGAAATGAAACTGGCTACCTTGGTCTTTACCATTGGATTGGGCCCAAATTTCCCCACCCCAGCCATTGACAATTTGACGGCTAATTGCTAGCCCCAAGCCCGTCCCGCCAGTGGTTCGCCGCAACGCTCCTTCTTCTTGATAAAAGCGGTCAAAGACTATTTCTAGGCGATTGGGTTCAATACCACGTCCAGTATCAGCCACAGTCACCTCCACCATCTGATTGCTGTTTTGGGTGGCGGTAATTGTAATCTGGCCTTCAGGCAGTGTGAATTTACAAGCATTATC
Source organism: Nodularia spumigena CCY9414 (assembly GCF_000340565.2). Classification (NCBI taxonomy): domain Bacteria; kingdom Bacillati; phylum Cyanobacteriota; class Cyanophyceae; order Nostocales; family Nodulariaceae; genus Nodularia; species Nodularia spumigena. The sequence goes on along the minus strand of NZ_CP007203.1, from coordinate 4,466,819 downwards.
CATCAGTTTGGCGATTACCTCCACCAACCAATCACCATCAGCCCTGACTAAAGGCAGATTTTCGGCAATTTGAGTTTTGACTTGGGGGGGTTTCTCGGCTGAGGAACGGGTGCGAAGTCGGCTGAGGGCTAAATCCACACATTCTTGTAAAGTCAAGGATTCTGGATGCCATTCTACCCGTCCGCTTTCTAAGTTGGAAAGGGTGAGGAAATCTTGCACCAGTTTCCGCATTCGTTCTGAGTCGGAAAGTGCCGTACTCAGCATTACCTGTTGCAATTCTAAAGGCATATCCGGTTCAGTCGCCAGACTTTCTAAGCACACCTGAATTGTGGATAGGGGCGTGCGGAGTTCGTGTCCGGTAATGGCGATTAAGTTGCTGCGGGTGCGGTCTAGGGCTTCTAGCTGCTGGTTCAGGTCTTCTAGGTTGGCGTAAGCCTCAGCTTGGATTAATGCTGCGCCCATTTGGGTAGCGATCGCCTTTACCAAGTCTAATTCTCCTGGTTGCCACTCGTGTGGTGGTACACTGCAATAGTGCAATTCCACAATGCCTAACAACCGTCCTTGAAATAAGACTGGTTCGATTAACCAAGAACGAATAGCGAATTTTTGGGCAATTGCGGATAGTTTTTTGGATTTGGTAACACGAGGGTCACTCAGGGTATCCGCTACACAAACGCCCTCACCGTTTTGGATTGCTTCTTGAAATAAATGATTTTCCTCTAATTGCCAACTTTGCCCACCCACAGGTGAAATCCCAGGAATCAAAAACTCATGTTTAATCTGTGCCTGTGCATCTGTAGCCTGAGCGCGGTAAATTAAACAGCGACTAGCCCCTAAGTGTTGTCCTAGCTCTTGTGCAGCTACTTGTAGGACTTCGTGGGGGTCAAGCGATCGCCTAATTGCCGTACTGATAGAGTTGACTAAACGCTCTTTTCGTGCTTGGGCAGTGATCGAACGATAGGCTTTATGCAATTTATACTGGCTAGCTTGCAGATAAGTCACCAAGCGCTGCACAAACGGGTCGGTATCGATATCACAAGCAAATTCAGTCATTTGTGCTGCTGGGGAATATTTTCTAGTTTCCCCAATCCCAAACCTCTGGCGAGCCTGTTTAATTTTGTCTCCCAGGTCTGGTTTGTAAACCGAAATTCTGTTTAACAGCAAATCAGCTGCTTTGAGGCTCACTCCCCGTTCTGATGTCCAGATTCCTTCAAACCTCCTAGCCGTATCCATATCGAGACTAGGAGTAAATTCTGGTAACTGCTGGTTTTTGGCAATGGAACCCAGGCTTTCTCGGCACACCAAACAAGTAGCATAGTTATTAGCAATTACCACCAAATGCCATTCTTGACTTAAGGCATCTTCTGGCTCAAAGGCTACCTTTTCATAATATTCCGAACTGTTGATAAAGTCTGTCTCTGGTGCGGATAAGACGTATATTTGATTACTACGCATAGCTAAACGCTGATAGCGATGAGCTTCTTGGCGATAGTATCGCTCTCGTTGGAAGCTAGCAATTATCAAAGGCTGCTCCAAAGTTGCAGCCAAAACCTGATCTTCCATCGCATGGGAAAGGGCTGTTAGTGAAGCCTTGAAATATAGCTGGGGTCGCAGGTAGGGTATAGACTCTAGCAGATCACTCAGCACAGAAGACGAAATGCTCATGAATATCGTTAAAGAAAAGCCCAATCACAATAAAGATTCAAGTCATAGCTGCATTGTACAAATTACAACGGACTCTCAAGTGCAGCAGACAGTTGAAATATGTAAAGAATCGTTAACAACACATTTCACAAAGGTAGTGACAGCGTTGGTAAAATCTCCAAGACTAGACCAACAAAAATAGTACATTCATGGGTCGTAACCTCGGATATATAAGTGTTTTGCTACATTGTCTTGATATTTATTTTGCAGTTTTTGTGTTACCTTTGCTGGTATCATCAGGTTTAAAATCATAGGCTACTAAGCCCAATATACATTCAACAGACAGCTTTATTATCAAACTTAGCAGCCGTGTATTTACCTAAAATTGCCCCTTAATGCAAAATTAGCCAGTGGAAAATTCTCTCGCTCGCTTATTTTACCAACTTTTTGAGAAATAATATTTGAGTAGCTATACTGAGCAAAATTTATCAGATTTCCTCATCTGCTAACTACCAATTTATCTGAGTTCATCTCTGGTCGATTCATTTCATGGCTACCCCACCCCCGCTATCGCCTTTTGACCCGCGCAATTAATTAAACCCCTAGCAATAAATAACTACTGTCATTATTTCTCTTATTCTGATTGCATAACTATTCATTCTATTTAAATTCAGCCTTTTTTACCCAAAAATCTTTAATATTCTTCCCGAATTATTCCGACGATTTTATCTAATTTTTGGAGTTTATCGCCCAATCAAATTATCACCATGAGCAAGTTTAGTATCTTGGCTAAGTATTCTGTTTCCATGAGGAGTGAGAAGGTTTACAGTTAGATTAATTAGCTGAAAATCACCGTTTTTCAGCCTTGACTTTAGATATAAAAAATATAATCTAGTAAAGATTTGTGATCAATTTTTTCTCTTTGCCTTTGTTAAAAATTTGTGCATCTTAATTTGACACCAAAAGTCTGAAACCTTTTTATAAAAGCACTTTCCCCTGTTGACCCCATTGATATATACCTGGAAAAAGGAACTCTCGCTCATGACACCGGATACACTGACGACCCTGGAAAAAATTTCTTTAGATGGCAAAACTTTTACTCCCGCAGCACAATTATCTATACCAGAATGGCCTTCTGTTGTGAGTGAAAGACCACAACCAACTCTGACAGTTAAAGATGATGATTTATTTTTGGTGACGGATACAATGGGGAACATTTCTGGCTGTTCTCTCCAGGATGGGAACCCCAACGTGGGACTATTTTGTGCTGACACCAGATTTCTCAATCGTCTAGAGTTGCAAATTGACAGGCGATCGCCTATCCTTCTAAGCAGTACTGCCCAAAAAGGGTTTGCAATTTCAGTTCTGTGTACTAACCCGAATATTGACGAACACCTGAAGGCTGAAACCATAGGTATTCGTCGAGAAATTGTCCTCAATGGGGCGCTATTTGAAGAAATTGAAATATCTAATTACAGCACCACAAACGTTAGCTTTGAATTAAGTATCAGCTTCGATGCCGATTTTGTCGATTTATTTGAAGTTCGCGGTGCTAAGAGAGAAAAAAGGGGTCAACGTTTACGCTTAGTAGAATCCACACCTCAAGAATCTTTGACCTTAGCTTATCAAGGTTTGGATGGCTTCTTAATGGAATCTCGTATCCAATTCCAGTATCGTCAACCAGACGATTTCCAGGGTTACACAGCTATTTGGCGATTGGATTTAGCTTCCCACGAAACCCAAAAGCTGGGTTACAGAATCAATATGTTAACCAACCATCAGCCAAGTTCTAAAGTCAGTGCTGCTTTCACCTTAGTACAAGCCAAAGCGGCTGAGTTGATGGAAGAACAAGAATGGATACAGCAAATTACACAAATTAGATCAGATAAAAGTCTCTTTAATCGTGTAATTGAACGCGCTGAACAAGATTTGTATTTGTTGCGTCAGTCTTTTGGGAAGAATAAGACTGTTTCTGCGGGTGTCCCTTGGTTTTCCGCCTTATTTGGCAGAGATTCATTAATTACAGCTTCCCAAACCCTGATGCTAAATCCTGAAATTGCTAAAGAAACCTTGATGATATTAGCGTCATATCAAGGGAAAACTGAGGATAATTGGCGCGAAGAAGAACCAGGGAAAATTTTACACGAGTTACGGTTTGGGGAAATGGCGCGCTGTGAAGAAATTCCCCATACACCCTACTACGGGACTGTTGATGCGACTCCCCTATGGTTGATGTTGTATGCTGAATACTACGCTTGGACTCACGATCAAGAAACTCTAGAGAAGCTTTGGCCGAATGCTTTAGCAGCGATGGAATGGATTGACCTTCATCTCAAACAAAGTAGCTATTTGACTTATTACTGTAAATCTCAACGCGGTTTGGCTAACCAAGGATGGAAAGATTCTGGTGACTGTATCGTGAACCATAAGGGTGAGTTAGCCACTGGTCCCATTGCTTTGAGTGAGGTACAAGCTTATGTTTATGCAGCCAAAATTCAGCTAGCAGAAGTTGCTAAGATGAAGAAGCGGCTAGACTTAGCAGAACGCTGGCTAGATGAGGCTAGACACCTAAAGGTGCGTTTTAATCAAGATTTTTGGATAAAAGACCAAGATTTCTGCGCCTTGGCTTTAGATGGCGATGGTAAACCAGTGGAAAGTATTACATCTAATCCTGGACACTGTTTAAGTTTAGGAATTTTCACACCGGAAAAAGCCTACAGTGTGGCGGAACGGTTGCGCGCGCCAGATATGTTTAATGGCTGGGGGATTCGGACTTTGAGCAGTTTGTCGCCAGCGTACAATCCAATGGGTTATCATATTGGTTCAGTTTGGCCTCATGATAATTCTCTCATTGCAATGGGATTGCGATCGCTCGGTTTAATTGATCAAGCTTTAGAAGTTTTCCAAGGTTTGTTTGATATGACTAGTCAGCAACCATATCAACGTCCTCCAGAACTTTTCTGCGGTTATGAACGTAATGGAGATGATGCGCCGGTACAGTATCCTGTTGCTTGTTCACCACAAGCTTGGGCGACTGGTACTATATTTCAATTGCTGCAAATGGTAGTTAATTTAGTCCCTGATGCTCAAAATAATTGTTTGCGAATTATTCATCCGACTTTACCAGAATCAATTAATTCTCTATCGTTTCATAATTTGAAGGTAGGCGCTACTATCCTAGATTTGGAGTTTGAGCGTTCTGGAAGTACGACAGCTTGTCGGGTTGTGAAAAAACGCGGTAATCTGCGGGTGGTGATTGAAGCGTAACCAGAAGGTTTATAGGGGTTTATTTATAGACCCCTATCTCACGCTCCAGGCGCAGAGGCGCAGAGAGTAAGGATTGAGAATTTCTCAAGAAGAGTAGGAGTAGAGGTAGTTTATGGTGTCACCAATAATACAACCAGCCACTCAAACCTTATATGACCAAGATTATTATCTGTGGCTGAGGACAACTATTAATCAACTTCGCACGGGACAGCTTTCTGCGGTTGATTTGGATAATTTGTTAGAAGAGTTAGAAAATATGGGGAGAAGTCAGAAGCGCGCAATTAAAAGTTTATTGATTAAGCTTCTGGAACATCTACTAAAACTCAAGTGTTGGGATGGGGAGAGAGAACGGAATCAAGGACATTGGAAAGGGGAAATTAGGACATTCCGCAGACAGATAAAAGATGAACTTCAAGATAGTCCGAGTTTAAAACCTTATATTTTAGAAATATTCGATCTATGTTATCAAGAAGCCAGAAAAGAAGCAAGCGATCGCTCTCAACTAATAATTGACCTATTTCCCCTCATCCCCATTGGTTCCTTAGAACAAATCTTAGATGAAAACTGGTTTCCTGTATATCAAGCTTGTGTTCAGGAGTAATTTCAGTAATTATAGGGGTTCATTAATAAACCCCCAATGCTACAAATACTAAATTACGACTGTGAAAAATTAACCTTCTTCTCGGTCGCTTTTTTGTCCTGGAGAAGATTCATAAAGAGCATCTAACTGTTGACGAGCATCTTCAACGTTAACTGAACGCATGACTAACAGAGGTTCTTTAATTAAATTACCAGCGTTATCTAATAATTCTGGGTGGGGAATAAATTGTTTTCTCGAAGACATATAGCCTTGATTATCCATTGATGAGTATTTACCGGGATAAACTCGTTCTCGATCAAAACTGAACATAATCAAGTTGCGGATTAAGTTAGCTACGGCTAAAACAGCCAGAATTGTAAAAGCCAGAATGTAAAGTAGGTGTAACATCGGATTTTCCTCTAAGAGCAGCAAGTTTTAAAACGTTATTCGGTAGCCTTTTGCTTCGCCTATATTGTGAGAGTCGGCGAAGATGAACATCTCACGCACCCAGGGTGCGTCTATAGTTTTATGGAAAAATTTGTTAATCTATTCAAACTAAAGTAGCATGGGATACATTATTTTTTAATAAAAATAATGTTAAGGATTTTGAATCTTTAATGCGACTTGTATAGTGTCGTGTTGTTATGCCAATCAGTCTGCAAAAAATCAACCAGTAGCGCAGTTTTAGACTTCCTGTGTCTGACGAAAGCGCATTGATACATTCCAACATTCTGTTACCAATCGATGCCAAGGCATTAAGATGGTCATCTCAACGCCGACTTGTCCATCCGTGGCTGTAAATAGCATCTTGGCTGCGTTTAGTTCATTTTGCGCTTGCTTGACTCGCAAAAGTAAATCTGATTGCTCCTCGTGACTCATAAATGAGAGTTGCCCGGTTTCTAACAATTCACGCGATCGCGCAAACCAATCATTAAAATCCTCCAGTAGAGGTTCTAACACCGTTTTCAGCATCTCAGCCCCTGGTAAATTCGAGTCTCGCATAAATAAAAAGTATATTTCTAACTCCCCTCATAATATTAACATTTTTTACAATTTTTAACATTCTTTGATGCTCTTTCCTCAGACAGATTCTGGAAAAATCTGTTCTAATCGCTACGAAATAGAGTAATATTAAGATTGGCGTAAGGTTTGTGTAAACTTGACAAAATAGACAAAAGCTATACAGATATATAGCAGTCACAGTATTTTCGGCAGGGTGCTAACGTAGCTCACCGTAGGTATCTCCAGCCAATACGCCATAATTTCCTACTTTGGTGCTGACTCCTTAACACTCATCTGCTGCGGTTTATGAGAAAAGCTTTAATAAAACTGAAATCTTAAAGTCAACTTGGCAGTAATCAAAGCCAGTAAACTCGTTATATTTGAAGCAGACTGGAAAGTGCTGAGTGCTGAGTTAAGAGTAAGTTTCTTCCCCCCAGCACCCAGCACCCTGCCCCCCTGCCTCTTCTCCCTGGGTAGATTTTTTACAGCTTCAACAACTAAAATTAACTTTTTGTAATCACTTCGCTAATGGTTCAGCAACCGATGTCGCCAAATTCATCTCTCGTGAAATCAGAACAGCCTGAAAAAATTTATTTACCTCGGACCAGCGAATCGGAAACATTAAAGCAGATTCGCCACACAGCTTCTCACGTAATGGCAATGGCGGTACAAAAGCTGTTTCCTAAAGCGCAAGTTACAATCGGTCCCTGGATTGAAAACGGTTTTTACTACGACTTCGATAGTCCAGAACCATTTAGCGAAAATGATTTGAAAGCCATCAAGAAAGAGATGGTAAAGATTATTAATCGCAAATTACCTGTAATTCGGGAAGAAGTCAGCCGGGAAGAAGCCGAAAAAAGAATCTCAGAAATTCACGAACCTTACAAACTCGAAATCCTGGGAGATATTAAACAAGAACCCATCACAATTTACCATCTGGGTAATGAATGGTGGGATTTGTGCGCCGGACCTCATGTAGAAAACACCAGTCAATTAAACCCCAAAGCTATTGAATTAGAAAGTGTAGCCGGTGCTTATTGGCGTGGGGATGAAACGAAGGCGCAGTTACAACGCATCTATGCGACTGCGTGGGAAAGTCCAGAACAACTGGCTGAATATAAGCGGCGCAAAGAAGAAGCGCTACGAAGAGATCACCGTAAACTTGGTAAGGAACTGGGTTTATTTATATTTTCCGAACAAGTGGGGCCGGGTTTACCTTTGTGGACTCCTAAAGGTACTTTGTTGCGGAGTGTTTTAGAAGATTTCCTCAAAAAGGAACAGCTTAAACGGGGTTATTTACCTGTAGTCACGCCGCATATTGCGAGAGTGGATTTATTTAAAACTTCTGGACACTGGCAAAAGTATAAGGAAGATATGTTTCCTTTAATGTCGGATGATGAGGAAGCCGCAGCTTTAGAGCAAGGTTTTGTCCTTAAGCCGATGAATTGTCCCTTCCATATCCAAATATACAAGAGTGAGTTACGTTCTTATCGGGAATTACCAATTAGATTGGCAGAATTTGGTACTGTTTACCGCTACGAACAATCAGGAGAATTGGGTGGTTTAACCAGAGTGCGCGGTTTTACTGTGGATGATTCCCACCTGTTTGTGACTCCTGAACAGCTAGACAGTGAATTTCTCAACGTGGTGGATTTGATTTTGTCGGTGTTTAAGAGTCTGCAATTGAAGAATTTTAAAGCTAGACTCAGTTTCCGCGACCCAGCCAGTGATAAGTATATCGGTTCTAATGAAGTGTGGGATAAAGCCGAAGGTGCAATTCGCCGCGCTGTGGAAAAGTTGGGAATGAATTACTTTGAGGGAATCGGGGAAGCGGCGTTTTATGGTCCCAAACTAGATTTTATCTTTAGTGATGCTTTAGAACGGGAGTGGCAATTAGGAACTGTTCAGGTAGATTACAATTTACCAGAACGCTTTGATTTAGAATATGTAGCTGAAGATGGTTCCCGCCAACGTCCTGTGATGATTCACCGTGCGCCGTTTGGTTCTCTAGAACGGCTAATTGGGATTTTAATTGAAGAGTACGCTGGGGATTTTCCTTTATGGTTAGCACCTGTGCAAGCGAGATTGTTACCAGTCGGTGAAGCACAGCTAGATTTTGCTAAGGATGTCGCCGCAAAAATGGTGGCTGAGGGTATCCGTGCAGAAGTCGATACCAGTGGCGATCGCTTGGGTAAAATTATCCGCAATGCAGAGAAACAAAAAATCCCAGTCATGGCGGTGATCGGAGCTAAAGAAGTGGAATCTAACAGCTTGAGTATCCGTACCCGTGCTTCTGGGGAGTTGGGAGCTATCCCTGTGGATGAAGTGGTGGATAAAATGAAACAGGCGATCGCTAACTTCGAGAACTTCTAACCATCATTAGGCTAGTACAGCACGGCGGAAATAAACCATTTGAAATAAATCAAAAGCCTATAGAACAAGCTTTTTGACTTTTGACTTTTGAATTTTGACTTCCGCCTTGCGGCCTAGCCTAACCAGGACTGCAAATCAGCCATACTGCTAAAATCAAGCAAGGCTTCACCCAGATTTTCTAATTGTTCCAAAGAGAGAGTTTCAACACGCTGGCGCACATCTGGAGGTAATTCTCCCACTCGTCGAGTTAGGAGTCGCAGTATGAAGGATCTTTCTCTTTGTACTCCTTCTTCCCGACCTTCTTCCTTGATTTCCCGGTAAACTCGCGTTTCTTTGAGTGTTATTCCTAGCATCGCTTCAACCTCCCTGCGGCTTAATTTTTCAAACTTGTAAACCATGATTGTGGTTACTAATTCAATTATGGCGCTACTTGCGGTTTCTGCTTCCTCACAAGCGGAACGTTCAAGTAAATACTTAGCCTCAGAGGGTGCTTGTTCTGAGTCTAGAGTGGTTAATACCATCAATGCTACCCATAGAGGTAATTGACGAATATCTCCCAATTCATCCAAATACACTCGATGCACCTGATTACCGTTCAGGAAACCACGATGGGGATAAATATTACTTTGTTCAATACTGCGTGATGGGTAAATTATCACTGCTTGCCAATCACTAAATCTGTCACTGTTGCGGTAGAAATATAATGAAGATTCAGCAACTACTCTCTCATAGAGTTTTTCGTCTTTTTGAAACTGCACCTCACAGAAATACACCACACCCGGACTTTCATTTTCTGGTGGTAAAAATACCCCGTCAATTTCAAACTTGGGTTCTTTGACAGCTACCGAATCAAAGCGATATGCCCCAGCATTTCCTGGCGGATTTGTCAATAGTTCAAATAATAAAGTCGGGGATTGTTGAAATAGTTGATAAAATATGGAATCTCGGCGCATGAAAGATGTTCCTAGATGAGCGCAATAGTTAAAGATGTGTCAAACGCGCTCATTTGTCTTCATCATCTTAACCTTCAAGGACTGCAAATCATCCAGATATTCTTAAAGCGATCGCTCACTTCGAGAACTTCTAGCAGAAACTAGGGCGAGTATTGCTCACCCTGTAAAAAATCATCCACCTTAAGTTGGAAAAGTCTAGCCACAAGCTTCTCATGCTGCAACTGAAGCTGTTAATCTTCCTTCGACTCGTTCATATTCATCTTCAAGTAGCCAAAGTTTTGCTTCTTCATAGCTGTCACTAGAAAATGCCAACTGATAATTCTGATTTGGATCGTAAACACAGCTTTTACCGGAACTGTCGCTTAATAAAATCAGAACGTATGGAGGTGAAGCCGTGGGATCTATCCATAGCTCCGAGAATTCCCAATTATCTACTAGGTTTTGTGCGTGGGATAACATGGTATTTGTTTCCTTTTACTTTCATTTCAGCGTAATAAAGTGGGATTTTACCGCCATCAATACTGAGACGATATCCAATTGGTTCGGTAAAGTATAATCCATAGCGTTCATGTCCGCGAATCATCCCTGTAAATTCTCCTTGCTCTATGATTGCTTGAGCAAGTATATATATTGTCGCTTCATCAATAAATATATGAGCGCTTCCTTCTTTTTGGAGTAGCTGTTGCATTTGAGGAGTATCTGGGAGATGCTTGGCAACGTGTTTAGTGTCAAGAGTTAGTTCACGGTCAATTAAACTCATTCAAAGCAGTTTTACACATAATTGAGAAAGTTCGTTAAAAAATTTATAAGCGATCGCTTACTCCTATATTCTGTTTTACAAACCATACCTAGCCGCAATTAGCAAGACTCTTGAGCAAATCACCCCTTAACATGAGATGCTGGTTGATGATTGGAGAGTATTTGCAGATGTCTGTTATTTCTAGTATCACTGTTACCGTTCCCGCCACTACAGCTAACTTAGGGCCTGGTTTTGACTGTATCGGTGCAGCTTTAACGCTGTACAACAAATTCAAATTCACTCGCCTCGATGAGGGTGGATTAATTATTGATGTCACAGGTGCAGAAGCTGAACGGGTGCAAACTGATGAAAGTAATCTGCTCTATCAGGCTTTTGTCAAGTTATATCAATATATAGGACAAACACCGCCATCGGTAAAAATGGAAATTCAGCTTGGTGTACCCTTAGCCAGAGGTTTGGGTAGTTCAGCGACAGCCATTGTCGGCGGTTTAGTCGGCGCTAATCAACTGGCGGGTGCGCCTTTGACTCAATTACAGGTGATGGAATTAGCGATCGCAATGGAAGGACATCCTGATAATGTAGTTCCAGCCCTATTGGGGGGATGTCGTCTGGCTGCTACCAGTGCCGATAATTGGGCAATTTGCGATATTCCCTGGAATGAAGATATTGTCCCAGTGCTAGCTATTCCTGATTTTGAGCTTTCCACCAGTGAAGCACGGCAAGTTTTACCCACTCAAGTCAGTCGTGCAGATGCAATTTTCAACACAGCACATCTGGGGTTATTGTTGCGCGGTTTGCAAACAGGTAAGGGAGAATGGTTAAGCACAGCTTTACAAGATAGATTGCATCAACCATATCGCCAAGCTTTGATTCCTGGTTACGATGCTGTGAATGCAGCTGCAATGAAAGCTGGTGCTTATGGGATGGTAATTAGTGGCGCAGGACCGACACTGTTAGCCTTAGTAGATCAGTTACATTCCCAGGCTGTAGAAGCGGCGATGTTATCAGCTTGGCAATCAACCGGAATTACAGCCACAGTGCGATCGCTTTCTCTGGATACCCAAGGTGCAAGCTACCAAGGATAAACCGTCATGATTAACCAAATTCATACAGAAATCACCACCCTCAACTCAGAAATTCAGGCGCTTCAGCAAGAACGGGCTACCCTGAGTATTAATAATGTCTTATCTGGGAAGAATGATTCACCCTCAGCAATGGTGGAAGCTTGTCGCCGCCAAGCCAGAGAAAATGCCCAATTATCTATAGAACTCAAGGGTATAGACGATGCGATCGCAGCGCTGGAAATACAGCGACAATACAAACAAGCACAATTAGAACATTGGCAAAAACAATCCCAGCAACTTACCCAAGAGCAAGAATTAGAACAAGCCAGAGAAGTAGCTCAGGTTCATGCCCAACGCATTAATCAACTAGCCGCAGAACTGTCCACAGAAATCCGTCTACTAAAATCTTGCGCTGATTATTTGAGTCCCATGTATTGGCAAGTCTACTACAAGCCCTTCATTACAGGGTTCAAGACCATCTCAGTTCCCTATGTGCGCTCAGATGGGGAAGTCTGGACAATTGTAAATCGGATTGTTTGAAATTCTTCGTATTTGTCCAAAACGCAATATATCATAACTTAAATTGGTGACTTTAGTCACTTTTTTTATATATATTTTTGTATTGACGTTGCAAAAGTTTACATCTAGAATGGTTTTGACAGGAATTGGTAAGTATTTATTCCTAAAATTTACTCAAAAAGTCAAGATTAGGGATAAATAATATTTACAAAAATACACATTCCTTAATATAATGAAATCATAACCAAAAAGGTAAATCGATTGTCAGAAGTAATGAATGCTATTGAATTTCCCTGGCTGTCAGCCATAATTTTATTGCCCCTGGTGGCTGCCTTAGCCATCCCTTTAATCCCAGATAAAGAAGGCAAAACCGTTCGCTGGTATGGTTTGGGAGTGGCGATCGCCGATTTTGCCCTGATAATTTCTGCCTTTTGGTATAGCTACGACTTCCAAAACCCCACACTGCAACTCGTAGAAAACTATGCTTGGGTTCCACAGTTAGGTTTAAATTGGTCTGTTGGTGTTGATGGTTTATCAATGCCCTTACTTTTATTAACCGGCTTAATTAACACACTGGCAATCTTCGCGGCCTGGAAAGTCACCACTAAGCCGCGATTGTTTTATGCCTTGATGTTGGTGATGTACAGCGCCCAGATTGGCGTATTTGTCGCCCAAGACTTGCTATTATTCTTCCTAATGTGGGAAATCGAGTTAGTACCTGTGTACCTGCTAATTTCCATCTGGGGAGGTCCAAAGCGCCGTTACGCAGCTACTAAATTTATTCTCTATACAGCCGCAGCATCAATATTTATCTTAGTAGCTGGTTTTGCAATGGCATTCTCAGGAGATACCGTCACCTTCGACATGGCGACTCTGGGAATGAAGCAATACCCCAAAGCCTTAGAATTATTAACTTATGCAGGATTCTTAATCGCCTTTGGTGTGAAGATGCCCATCTTCCCCTTACACACTTGGCTACCTGATGCCCACGGCGAAGCATCTGCACCTGGTTCCATGATTTTGGCTGGTGTGTTGTTAAAAATGGGTGGTTATGCACTCATCCGCTTCAACGTTGAAATGTTGCCTAATGCCCATGTTTACTTTGCCCCAGTCTTAGCAGTATTAGGTGTAGTTAACATTGTCTACGGTGCTTGCTGCGCCTTTGCCCAAACAAATCTCAAACGCCGCTTGGCTTACTCCTCAATTGCCCACATGGGATTTGTCTTAATCGGCATAGCATCTTATACAGAGATTGGGATTAGCGGTGCTGTATTACAGATGGTTTCCCACGGTTTAATTGCTGCTAGCTTGTTCTTCTTATCTGGTGTAACTTACGAACGTACCCACACCTTGATGATGGACAAAATGGGCGGTATGGCCAAAGTAATGCCCAGAACCTTCGCAGTATTTACAATTGGTGCAATGGCTTCTCTAGCTTTACCCGGAATGAGTGGCTTTGTGGGTGAGTTGATGGTGTTCCTCGGTATCGCTTCCAGCGATGTTTACAGTTCCAGCTTCAAAATTGTAGTCATCCTGTTGTCGGCGGTTGGTGTCATTTTAACTCCAATTTACCTACTCTCGATGCTGCGCCAAGTATTCTACGGTGAACAAAACGCAGAATTACATCTAGATACTGTAGTTGCTGACATCAAACCCCGTGAATTGTTTATCACCGCTTGTTTGATCATTCCCATCATCGGTATCGGTTTCTATCCCAAGTTAGTTACGCAGACTTACGATGTGAAAGCAGTGGAACTAGCAGCTCATGCGCGTCAAGTTCTACCAGTATTCGCTCGTCAGCAACCCGCAAGTCTGTACTCGACTATCTTCACTGCACCAACCTTAGCTTCATCTGAAATTGATACTTTAGTTAATCTCTCAGAGTAAATATAATACCCAATCCGGGTCAATACTGTTCGGTGGGAGCAAATTCGTGAGCCGAAAACCCTTGTAGAGACGTTCCATGGAACGTCTCTACATTCCTTAACCGAAAAGTATTGCAATCAGGGTGTTGCCAGTAAATTCTAAATATGAGGGGATTAGAGGGGTGGTTTTACAACCACCCTTAAAATTTTTTATATGCTATTAATACTGGACAAATCTTGATGTGATATGACTACTAACTTACCTGTAATCACAGAAATTGTACCAATGGTCTTGCAGATGCCACCTGCGATCGCCATGACCGATGATCAATTTTATGAATTTTGTCAGATCAACCGTGATTTTCGTATTGAACGCAATGCTGCTGGAGAATTAATGATTATGTCCCCCACTGGTTCAGAAACCGATGAGCGCAATTTTAACTTAATTGGCCAGTTGTGGGCGTGGACAAAGCAAGATGGTACAGGTATTGGGTTTGGTTCCAGTGGTGGATTTACCTTACCTAATGGCGCGGTTCGTTCTCCCGATGCAGCATGGATAAAATGCACACGTTGGGAAGCTATATCACCGGAACTGCGAAAGAAATTTGCCCCAATATGTCCTGAGTTTGTCATTGAATTGCGTTCTGAGAGTGATAACTTGCGAATTTTGCAAGACAAGATGCAAGAGTATATAGATAATGGCACGCAACTTGGTTGGTTAATTGATAGAAAGCAACGCCAAGTTTTTATCTATCGTCCCAATACTGCGGTTGAGGAATTAGATCACCCTAAAACCCTTTGCGGTGAGCCGTTACTACCTGAGTTTATTTTAGATTTAAGTCAAGTTTGGTAAGGCCAATTTTAACTGCTTCAAGTTATAGTTCCAAAACATAATTCAAGTTTAAAGCCATCCTAAGCGTTGCTTCACATCTGCAACATTTATGACTGCTGCCACTAATTTATAGCAAAACTTTTTTTCTTGCCCAGAAGGTATGAAAGGTTCGCTTAAGCTAATAGTCAGTCTGAATTTATCCGGCTCAAACTGATGCAATTTTAACTCTTCTATCACTTCTTCACAAGAATATATTCCTTCTTCAAAATAATCAAGTTTATCTGTCCATATAGAATCTGTAATCGGTAAATCATAAGAATTTCCAGATAAAGAGAAAAGACACCTGAATTTTTTCTTATCGATTGTTTTAACTTGCCACTGAACTTTTTCCGGTTTTATCAGTGCTAATGAAGACTGAACAGGTGATTTTTCCAGATTTTCATAACAAATTTGTTTATCTGAAGTACCTAACAGTTCTGGAGAAGAATGTCTTTGAATTTCTGGACTTAGCAACCTTCTAGCTTGACTTAAAGTTAAACTTCCTAATACTTCCCATGATTTCCTAGAATCTATTAACCAATTTTCAGGTTGGTGGCATTTTGGCTCAGGTTTAGTACATGGAATTCTGATAATGTCAAAAAGTTGAGGTTCACTGTCATTGGTTAGAGTATAATGCTCTGGGTATAGAGTACCATCTCTTTTATTAGAGACTGGACGCAGCCAACCCGAACCATCTGTTTTCAAACCAGCAATACAAATTCCGCCATGCTTAGTAGATTTGGCAAGGCAGATAATTTCAAAAATAGGCATTCTAAACCTCTGATTCGCAGCCTTTTCAAGATTACGTTTAGAGGTGATGAATTTTGATAGGTGTGTTTAGCTTATTTTGCAAATACTCAGCAACTAACCGACGATGGCAATTATGAGGCTTTGCTTCACTACACAACAAACAAGCTTCATCTAAAAGGTCTGAATTAACCTTCTTCTCAATCTGTCTCTCTGTGATGAGTTGATTGAACCTCTTTTCATATAATGCCCAGTTTATTTGCTTTTTTTTATATTCTTCGAGAATATCTTTAGTTGGAGCTAAATCAAGAATATGGATATATTCAATTTCTCCAATTTTACGGAGAAAATACTCTAAATCATTCTTTTTGGCAAATCCCGCCAATTGGGAAACATTATTTAGTCGAGTGTCAATGACTCGCTTAACCCCCGCTTTGATAAGTGTTTCAAAGAATTGCTCGGCTTTTTTCTGAGTAAAGCCAATAGTAAATAGATTAACTTGCTCGCTCATGAGAATCTTCTGTTTCTGTATATGTCCGTTCTACATACGCTATTCTGTCACCTTGTAACTGATATGCTTTTTGAATTAATTCCTCACGAGAAAGGGGTTTTTCTATAGTATCTATAGGTCGCATATCAAAGAGAGAAAGTTGTTTAACAGAATTTTGGTTATCAGGCAACAATTTATATAAATTATGCTGCTTTAATAGTCTATCTTCTAAACATTCATGTGATTCTAAGTCACCATTTTTATGAATATGGTTAATTTCTAAACCTGTCTTTTTCAAATGTGGACAAACCAAAATAGCTCTATGGCAAACAATAGGGTCTTGTTCAGCACACATTAAACTAATTTGATGTTGTTCAGCACCCTTAATCAGACGATTTAACCCTGTTGCGAAAGCTTTCGTGGCACTAATTAAATCATAACGAGCCATACCCTCTACGTAACAGCTTCGATCATGAGGACGAGCGCCTAAATTATCGCCAAGGCTGACATATGCAATATCTACGGTTTGGAGTGCTTTTTTAAAAGCAGGTTGATTGAAATGTGGAAATCTCCGACTGTAAGGGCTAGAGCGTACATCTGCTACAGCCGTAATTCCATTTTGTTTTAAATTTTCAATAAAAGTTTCAATTGAATGATTGGAGTGTCCAATAGTGAATATTTTCATAATTCATCATAATTTGTGAGTATAATTTCGTTGTAGTAGAGCCACAATTGCATTCGTGTCGAGCAAGTAGCGATTACCACTCATCGCGTAAACTTCTTTGTATAGCTACTGCATCTCCTTCCCAAGTTAACTTTCCTACCAAATCAGAGAAATCATATCTGGGTTTCTGCTCCTCGTTTGACGAAACTGGATTCAATACAACTACAATATTTACTTCACCAGCCGCTAACTGCGTGGGAATGTTCAGATGTAAATATCCTGATTCATCAATCGTCGTCGTAAGTTTTAAAACTTCCATTGCCAAATATATCAGATTTCAGGGGTAATGGTGGGTTACGCTGACGCTTTAGCGTAGCCATGCCCCTTGGGCTATACCCACCCTACTGGATGGACACTAAAACTCTTTGTGGTGATTCTTTTCACACCCCATTCTATTAATGATTCTTCTTCTCAAGTCATTTGAAAGCCATAAGCTATTTATCTCTCCAACAATATCGCTACAAGGTCTTCCCTGCTGCTGTCGTTGTATTGTGTAAACTGCAACCAATAATTCTTCAATACCAAATTGAGATACGGCATCACCAATAACAGTCGCAATACCTAATAAACCTAAACCTGCAACCATTCCAAAAGGTCCACCCAACATAGCTAAGGCGGCTGTAATAACTGCTCCACCAGCCAACCCGGTACCAGCAGCGATAGAACAAGCCACGGCAAACATAACTGCTGGTAGTCCTAGAGACGCTATCTTACGTGCAATTTCGTCAAAGCTCATATATGGATGTAATAAAGTTAACAAATTTATTGTACCCATATATAGTTTTTGATTGAAAATCATGGCAACAAAAAAATGGGCAACCAAGAAATAAATCCCAGTCCCAATAAAAAAAGCGGGCTAACCGCTAATGAAGTGGTTAACCCGTTCAGCTTTGGGAACGCGCTGAGAAAATTCTATTGCAATACCAACTTGACATTGGCGTTTTGCAGACCGCGCTGTTTTACTTCAGACAAGGTTTTGTTAACAGCATACTTTTGGTTGATGGAGTTGATCAACTCGGTCTGATTGTGCTTCTTAGCAACGCCCCACAGGTCAGCGATAAGGTCAAAGGAACCATCGCTATTGTGAGACCAACCTAGATCATATTCGCCTTCCAAAACAGCTACGATGTCGGAACGAACGCGCTGACCATTGTAACCACGAACATCCGCTTCAGTCTTCACGCTAATACCAAGGTCGCGTAAAGAAGACTTGAGGATCTCAGCATCGGTGATTTTGGTACGCAGAGTGCTAAAATGAGACATTTGGGTTTCCTCCAGTGAGAAGAGTAAGAAAAAAGACAACGGTTTTTTTCGGTAAGCCGCGCTGATGGAAATGCGGCTTTTTCTCTTAGCTGCTAGCTTTTGGGGCTAGCCTTTGCCCCTGGTATTAGCAGGGGAAAGCTTTTAAAACTCCATGCGCTGATATTCGGCGACGGAGGCTGCGGCGGGTCGTGCGCGCTGTCTGGCCCAATCTCTTAGGGCTGTTACCTGTTCTTGCATGGTACGTGACAACGGCAGAGTTGCTTTTAGTGCAGCAATAATATCTAATTGGGTGAACTCGCGGTCTTGGGCGAAGGCTTCATACATTGCCGCCACAAGTGCTTGTTCAATTTCTGCCCCAGAGAAGCCGTCAGACATCTTGGCTAATTGCTCAAGGTCGAATCGAGAAATGTCTTCACGACGTTTGGTGAGGTGGATATTATATATATCCTGCCTTTCTTCGGCTGTGGGCAGATCCACAAAGAAAATTTCGTCAAAGCGTCCTTTCCTCAGAAACTCTCCAGGCAAGCGTTCCACTCGGTTCGCGGTTGCCATCACAAATACAGGAGATTTCTTGTCTTGCATCCAAGTTAGGAAAGAACCAAAGATTCTACTTGATGTACCACCATCGGAATCAGATGAACCTGAGCTACCTGCAAAGGATTTATCTAATTCGTCTATGAACAGAATCGCTGGAGAGATGGATTCTGCTGTTTTTAGGGCGTTACGTAGATTGGCTTCACTTCGTCCCACCATTGAGCCGTCATATACTCGCCCCATGTCTAGGCGTAGTAATGGCAAACCCCACAGTCGGGAGGTAGTCTTGGCAATTAGTGACTTACCACAACCGGGAACACCAAGAATTAACATTCCTTTGGGTTGAGGCAAACCATACTCTCTTGCCCTTTCTGTAAAGGCATTAGAGCGCTGTTTGAGCCACCTTTTGAGTTCTTCTAAGCCACCTACAGCATCAATGGTTGCATCTTCTTCGATGTATTCTAAAATACCATTGCGCCGAATCAGTTGCTTTTTCTCAGATAGAACTATATCTACTTCTTCTTCCGTTAAGCGTCCAGTTGTTACCTGTGCTTTACGGTATACTTTTTCAGATTCATCTTTAGTTAAACCTAAAGCTGCTCTGAGAAGCTTTTCTCGCGCCTCGGTTGTCAACCGTCTGCCTCGATTTTGCTCTAAATGGTAGGTTAAAACTTTGTTTAACTCCGCCATATCTGGCAATTTGAAGTCAAGAACGACAACTTCTTTTTCTAGTTCAATGGGAACTTGTTGCATGGGTGACATCAAAATGATGTTTTTCTGCATTCCCTTAAAACTAGCGATCGCATCACGTAAGGATCTCGTTGTAGCAGGCGCATCAATAAACGGATGTAAATCTTTAAGAATAAATATACCAGGTTCTTTCTGCCGGATGATCCACTCAATCGCAGCCTCCGGCGAAACAGTATTGTGTTGGGTGACGTTCCGGGGTTGCCCATATTCCACGATGCCGTGAGTTACTGTCCAGACGTAGACGCGGCGTTGGGGCTTTAATAATTGGGCGATTGTGGAAATTGCCTGTTCCGCCCGTTCTTCCTCGGAGGTCACAAGGTAGATTAGAGGATATTGAGCTTGAATTAAGATATTGAGCTCTTCTTTCATACAATCGACCTGCTTGAGACCTTATACAGTAAAGACATCGTTTGTTGGTTGTGGCAACCGAATCATGAACTGTTCATTCATCATTCTTACCTAGCAAGGAACCAATTCTTCCTCACCCTTGGGATGAGTTTCATCTTTTTCCATCTCATCAATGGATAGATGCTCTGGGATTATTCCTGGCTGACTGCTCATGGCAATCAATTCTCCATCACGCAAGACTAATGAACTCTCACATTCTGGACAGGAGTAAATTCGGTGCGTTCGTCCATAGGCAGAAGCTTCGACTTCCTCAACTAGTTCTGAATTAGCAAGGTAGAAGACTAGGGCGCGTTCGGCAAGCTCTGACATCGGTTCTGAATCAATAGCTGAACGAATCTTCAGTTTTTTGTGAAGTTCTGGCGACAGATATAAAGTAACCTTTTGCTTAGTTTGCATATAACTCTTTAACGGCCTTACCCGGGTATGTATATTACGTTATCGATTGCTTTGTGAGTTGTCAAGACATTAAAGCGTTTTGATGGCAATATTGTTACATTTGTTTACATTTAGCAATGACATAGTTATTAGACATCTCCAGAAAATAATGTAGAGACGTTGTATACAAGGTCTCTACAAGGGTTATGGGAAACGCACATTTAATTCTCACCAGATGTCTATTGAACTGAGTTATTTATAAAACATTTACCTATTTCTACTCATGCAACTAACCACGGTTAAAAATATGGCATTTTATCGATAAAAATTAGGGTTATCTGGTAAATTTGAAATATAAGTAACTTGATA
Organism: Nodularia spumigena CCY9414; assembly: GCF_000340565.2. NCBI lineage: Bacteria > Bacillati > Cyanobacteriota > Cyanophyceae > Nostocales > Nodulariaceae > Nodularia > Nodularia spumigena. The sequence goes on along the minus strand of NZ_CP007203.1, from coordinate 4,446,261 downwards.
AAAAATATAATAATGTCTACCAATACAGTAAAAACCTGTAGTTTCAAACAAAAAATTTATACTAAAACTAAAAGCCTGGGCGGTAAGACTGTCCTGTTATTTAGTCTGTGGAGTTGTACTGCAACCAGTTTACCAGCACCTGATGTGACATGGAATACTTATAATAATTCACGTTATGGCTTTGAATTTCCATATCCCAGTAATTGGAATCCCTTACCAGCCAAAGTAAATAATGATGGGATTGTTTTGGTATCACCAAAAAATAATTATGTGGAAATTCGGGCATGGGCTGCTAATCGGCTACCTGATTCAAAAGAAAATACCAAAACCACGATTAACCCCAACTCAAGATCAAGTCCAATATTACTGGCAGGCGCGCAGCCAGAAGCAAGAATTTTCCGATTACTATCATTTGTTTTACTACATCGCCTACCAGTACCGGATTCAGGAGTAGGAGAAGTGAGGGAATGGGGAAGTATAGTCAAAAATTCTGATTCGTGATCATCCTCATCTGCCTAATTTCCCCAGCCAAAATTACCTCTTTTTACAAGAATGATGGTTGAGAGGGTACAGAAACCTGATAGATTTAGCTATCAGCGAGTAAAAACTGGTGAAGATGAAAGTCCTGGTAATTGGTGGTGATGGATATTGCGGTTGGGCAACTGCACTTTACCTTTCCAACCGAGGTTACGAAGTTGGAATTTTAGATAGTTTGGTGCGGCGGCACTGGGATAATGAATTGGGTATCGAAACTCTGACTCCCATCGCACCAATTCAGCAACGCCTCCAGCGCTGGCAAGATTTGACTGGTAAATGTATCGACCTATTCATTGGCGATATTACTAATTACGAATTTCTCAAGCAAGTTTTACACCAATTTGAGCCGAACGCCCTCGTGCATTTTGGTGAACAACGTTCAGCGCCCTTTTCGATGATTGACCGAGAACACGCCGTTCTCACTCAGGTTAATAATGTCGTCGGTACTTTAAACTTGCTGTACGCCATGCGAGAAGACTTCCCAGATTGCCACATGGTGAAACTGGGAACAATGGGTGAATATGGTACACCCAATATTGATATTGAAGAAGGGTTCATCACAATTGAACACAATGGTCGCAAAGATACCTTACCGTATCCGAAGCAGCCGGGTTCGATGTACCACTTGAGCAAAGTTCATGATAGTCACAATATCAACTTTGCTTGCCGCACTTGGGGGCTGCGGGCTACAGATTTAAATCAAGGGATAGTTTATGGCGTTCTGACCGAAGAAACGGGAATGGACGAAATGTTAATTAATCGCCTTGATTATGATGGTGTATTTGGTACAGCACTGAATCGTTTTTGTATTCAAGCGGCGATCGCTCACCCTCTCACCGTCTACGGGACAGGTGGACAAACTCGCGGCTTCCTAGATATTCGGGATACAGTGCGATGTATTGAACTAGCGATCGCCAACCCAGCCGCACCAGGCGAATTCCGAGTATTTAACCAATTTACTGAACTATTCAGCATTGGTGACTTGGCATTAATGGTGAAAAAAGCTGGGAATGCGATCGGGCTGAATGTGGACATCAATCACCTGGATAACCCCAGAGTTGAGAGAGAAGAACATTACTTCAACGCGAAAAATACCAAACTGCTGGATCTAGGTTTACAGCCGCACTATCTCTCTGATTCCTTACTTGATTCATTGTTAAACTTTGCCGTCAAGTATCAAACACGAGTTGATCACAAGCAAATTCTGCCCAAGGTTTCTTGGCACAGAAAATAGATTCAAGCCTGCTGGAAACTGTTCGTCATGTCTTAGCAAAACATGATGGACAGTTAATTTTTGTTGAGCATCAACTATATATTTTGTGAGGTGGGCAAAATGCCCACTTCTACCTAGCAAGGCGGACTTACCACAGAACCTGCGTAGGCATGATTTGTATGTATAGCCTCAGACTGATAATCTGCGGGTAATTGACTGCAATGTAAAAGAATCTGGGATTATCTGCTTGTATAGTTTTTTATGAGAATCGCTCTATTTACTGAAACCTTTCTGCCCAAAATTGACGGCATAGTAACGCGCCTCCGCCATACAGTTGACCATCTACAGCGCAATGGCGACCAAGTATTAGTATTTGCTCCTGATGGCGGAATTACTGAACACAAAGGAGCCAAAGTTTACGGTGTTACTGGCTTTCCTTTGCCATTGTATCCAGAGCTAAAAATGGCCTTACCCCGTCCGGCTATTGGTTATGCTTTAGAAGAATTTCAGCCAGATATTATTCATGTGGTGAATCCTGCTGTCTTAGGATTAGCTGGGATTTTTTATAGCAAGATGCTTAAAATACCGCTAGTTGCATCTTACCATACCCATTTACCTCAATATCTCCAGCATTACGGTTTGGGAATGCTCGAAGGGTTTCTGTGGGAATTGCTCAAAGGCGCTCATAATCAAGCCGCTTTGAATCTTTGCACCTCTACAGTCATGATGGAAGAACTCACAGAACACGGGATTGAACGGGTGAAGGTGTGGCAAAGGGGTGTGGATACAGAATTTTTTCATCCTGATTTAGCTAGTGGGGAAATGCGATCGCGTCTGTCCCAAAATCACCCAGAAAGTCCCCTACTGCTGTATGTCGGTCGTCTTTCCGCCGAAAAGGAAATTGAGCGCATCAAGCCCATTTTAGAGGCAATTCCCCATGCTAGATTGGCATTAGTGGGTGATGGTCCCCACCGTCAAGAATTGGAAAAACACTTTGCAGACACTCCCACTCATTTTGTCGGGTATCTCACCGGACAAGAGTTAGGCTCTGCCTTTGCTAGCGCTGATGCCTTTATTTTTCCTTCTCGGACAGAAACACTAGGCTTAGTTCTACTAGAAGCAATGGCGGCGGGATGTCCAGTAGTAGCCGCCCGTTCTGGGGGAATTCCTGATATTGTCACGGACGGTGTAAATGGCTATCTTTTTGACCCCACAGCAGATATTCAAGATGCGATTCATGCTACTGTCCGCCTCTTGCAACACAAACAAGAACGAGAGGTAATCCGTCAAAATGCCCGCAGCGAAGCAGAAAATTGGGGATGGTCAGCTGCTACTTGTCAGTTGCAAGATTACTATCAAAAAGTGGTATTTTCCGCAAAACTGACAACTGTAGCTTGAATCAGTCAACAGTCAACAGTTATCAGTCATCAAGGTTTTTTGACTGATAACTGATAACTGATAACTGTTAACTGCTGGTACTTTCCCCATCATCACCTTGAAAGGGCGTTTCGCCAATTTGCAGTTGTTTTTTCGTTTTTTTCAACTGTTTCCACAAAGCCTTGATTTGTTCGTAAGCTTCATCTGGGGTCAACTTTCCACCTGTTTCTAAATTACAGATGTAACTAATACGTTGAGCAAATTCCTGCAAATTGGCATTAAAAACCAAGTTTTCCGGCTTTACATGACCATAGTAGCGTCCACGAGGATAGAGAAAGTCATCTTTGTCCATTATTTTTCCCATTTATTTATTAAATATTTTTGGTTCATCAGTACCTATGATGCTGAATCTGCTTTAAAAAAGCCGGAATCCTGACTAGACAAGAAATTCAAACTGATTATCCTCAATGTTTTGGGAAAATTTCTTTTTTATCCCTGTTCCCTGTTCCCCTTTTCCCACCCATTGGACTATATCACTGGTTTGATGGTGATGGTATGTTACATGGAGTCAACATCAAAAATGGTAAAGCGAGCTACCTTAACCGCTACGTGGAGACCGAAACCCTAAAAGTTGAAAAACAACAAGGCAAAGCAATTTGGCCAGGTTTACTCAACCTACCTCGATTTGACTCTCCTTACGACATCATGATTAAAAATCCTGCCAATACATCTGTAATTTGGCACGCTGGGAAACTTTTAGTCTTGTGTGAAGCCGGAGTACCCCATCATATTCGCGTCCCAGACTTAGAAACCCTTGGCGCTCACACTTTTAACAATCAACTCACCTGTGCTTTTACAGCTCATCCCAAAATAGATGCTGTCACAGGGGAAATGATGTTTTTCGGCTTTTCTCCCATTGCTCCACCGTACCTATCCTATGGCGTAGTCACAGCAACAGGAGAAATTACCCGCATTGTGCCAATTGAGTTACCTGCCCCTGTAATGATGCATGATTTTGCCATTACGGAAAATTACTCAATTTTCTTAGATATGCCCCTAACCTTCCAGCCAGGACAAATGATCAAAGGTGGAATTCCCCTAGCTTTTGACCGCACACGTAAAAGTCGTATTGGCATTATGCTACGCCACGGGGATAACAACACTCTACGCTGGTTTGAAGTGCCAACTTGCATGGTTTATCATACCGTCAATGCTTACGAAGAAGGAGAAGAGATAGTTCTCTTAGGCTTGCGGATGCCTTCAACTAATCTCTTAATTCCCGACGATAGTGACAACGGTAACAGTTCTGAAAACGAAATTGCCAAAATGTGTCGCTGGCGCATTCATCTCAAAACTGGAGCTATTACTCAAGAGTTGCTTGACGATCAAGTTACAGAATTTCCCCGAATTAATGAGCAGTTGGTGGGGCGCAAAATGCGTTACATCTACGCTGGACAAGGGGCAATTTACGCCAGTCCCAAACCCCTGCTTGATGGCGTGAAGAAATATGATTTAGAAACAGGCACAGCTGAAAGTTATTTTTATGGACGGGGACGTTTTGGCGGTGAAGCGGTATTTGTTCCTCGTCCTGGGGCAACTGTTGAAGATGATGGTTGGGTAATCACGTACATTCACGATACCATTGCCAATAAGTCAGAATTACTGGTTTTAAATGCCCAAAACATCACATCCGAACCTGTAGCGCGGGTTATGCTTCCTCAACGTGTACCGTTTGGTTTCCACTGTGGCTGGGTTTCCTCTGAACAAATGGCAACTCAGAAAATTTAGCTAACTTCACTAGGGAGCAACGCGATTTTGTTAGATAATTGCTCCCTACCCCCTGCCCTCATCCTTTGAGGGCATAGGTGTTTGATATCAGCCAACAAACCATAGCAAACTCACCACCAATAGCGGATCTGGAATAACTAAAGATAAAATAGTTAAGCCTGAAAGGGCGAAAGCTGCCCACTGCCTAAAACTTTACCTTATATTATGTCTGTTTACTCTCAGTTATACGAAGGCAAAGCTAAAATTCTTTATGCAACAGACAATCCAGAAGTCTTGTTGGCTGATTTTAAAGACGATGCCACTGCTTTTAATGCCCAAAAACGTGGCAGTATTATTGACAAGGGAAAAATTAATTGTACTATTTCTAGCCAGCTATTTCAGCAATTGGAAATATATGGTATAAAAACCCACTATATTGATAGCCCTAATCCGCATCAAATGCGAGTTAAGGCTGTAAAGATTGTGCCAATAGAAGTAGTTATCAGAAATATTGCGGCTGGTAGTCTGTCTGTGCAAACAGGATTACCAGTAGGTACAGTGCTGAAACAACCTTTGGTAGAGTTTTATTATAAAAACGACCAATTAGGAGATCCACTGTTAACACGCGATCGCCTATTTCTGCTAGAACTAGCAACACCGGAACAAGTAGATACAATTCACAATCTAGCATTGCAGGTCAACGAGTTTCTCCGTGGCTTTTGGCAGCAGTGTGGCATTACCCTAGTAGACTTCAAACTAGAATTTGGCTTGGACTCACAACAGCAGATACTCTTAGCAGATGAAATTAGCCCTGATACTTGCCGTTTGTGGGACACAGCCGAAGCAGACCCTAACCTGAGAGTAATGGATAAAGACCGCTTCCGCCGTGACTTGGGGAATGTAGAGAATGCTTACCAGGAGGTCTTACAACGAGTCCTACAAGCAGTAGAAAGTAAAACTTAAATTTGTCAAAACCACTCAGAACAAATGGTTTTTTACTGATACTTGTGACTTATACAGTAAATAGGCAATAGCAAAGAACTTTCTTGTGACCTGATATCCTTTGCATAAGAGCCTGATTGTCAAGGGAATGGTGTGTGGATGTGAAGAGGAATTTAAATAAAATGCGTTTATCTCCCGTATGGGTGGCAATGGTAGCAATTGCAACGCCATTAGGCGGCTCCCCCAGCGCAAATGCCCAAACCATTAATAGTTCAAAACAAACAGCAGAGGTTTTCACACCTGAGATTAATCAAGCAGTTCCAGCAAGTGAAATTCTAAACTTTCACTCCAACTCCACAGAAAATCAGTCTGTTGTCCCAGTTTTCTCAGCTAAATCAGTTCAGAAGACTAAATCAGAGGTCATAATTCCGACCTTGACAACACCCGAAGTTGCTCAAACCTCTGAGACAACGGCAAATTTGCTCATCCAACAGCCTAATTCTGTGGCAAAAATTGCACCCCCAGTAATTGGCCAGGCGGTACCCTCACCAACCCCTGAAACTACTCCAAACCTGGAAAATTCCAATACTCCCAACGCCACCCCAAATGCTGAAGAACCTCGCGTCCTGGTATCAGAAGTAGTTGTTAGACCTGAGACAGGAGAACTAACACCGGAACTGGAAAACCAAGTTTTCCGAGTAATTGGAACTCAACCCGGTCGGACAACAACCCGCTCTCAGCTGCAAGAAGATATTAACGCCATCTTTGGTACTGGCTTCTTCGCCAACGTTCAGGCAGTGCCAGAAGATACGCCGTTGGGTGTGCGAGTGAGCTTTGTCGTCCAAGCCAACCCTGTCTTGAGTAAGGTAGAAGTGCAAGCCAATCCGGGAACTGATGTTCCCTCTGTACTGCCTCCTAGCACTGTGGATGAAGTCTTTAGTGAGCAATATGGTCAAGTCCTGAACCTGCGGGAATTGCAAGAAAATATTAAGCAGTTAACCCAGAAGTATCAAGAAAAAGGTTACGTACTCGCCAACGTCATTGGCTCGCCACAGATATCCGAAAACGGTGTTGTTACTCTGCAAGTAGCCGAAGGGGTAGTAGAAAATATTAAAGTCCGGTTCCGCGATCGCGAAGGTCGGGAAACAGACGAGAAAGGAGAACCCATTGCGGGTCGGACACAGGAATATATCATTACGCGAGAATTAGAGTTAAGTCCAGGAGATGTATTTAACCGCGACACAGTACAAAAAGACCTACAGAGAGTATTTGGACTAGGGCTATTTGAAGATGTCAATGTCTCCCTTGACCCTGGTACTGACCCGACTAAAGTCGATGTCGTGGTGAATGTAGCCGAACGTAGCACTGGTTCCATTGCAGCAGGAGCCGGGTTTAGTTCTGCCAGTGGATTATTTGGTACTGTAAGTTATCAGCAGCAAAACCTCGCAGGCAGAAACCAAAACCTGGGAGCCGAAGTACAGGTGGGACAACGGGAACTGCTGTTTGACCTCCGGTTTACAGACCCCTGGATTGCAGGTGACCCCTACAGAACTTCTTATACAGCCAACCTGTTTCGCCGCAGTTCCATTTCATTGATTTTTGATGGACAAGACGGTGATATTAGGACATTTGAACCAGACGCAACAGATAACGAAGGCGATAGCCCTCGTGTTCTCCGACTAGGTGGTGGTGTTACCTTTAACCGACCATTATCTCCCAACCCCTACGAGAGATCAGAATGGACTGCTTCAGCCGGATTGCAGTATCAACGAGTTTCTACCCGTGATGCCGATGGTAATGTCCGACCAGAAGGAGCTGTGTTCCAGGATGGAATCGCCGGAGAAACAGTTCCCCTGAGCTTCTCAGGAGAAGGTGAAGATGATTTGGTGCTATTACAACTAGGCGCACAACGCGACCTCCGTAATAACCCCTTACAACCAACCAATGGTTCCTTCCTGCGCTTTGGGGTCGATCAGTCTGTACCAGTAGGACTAGGTAGCATTTTGCTCACTAGATTACGAGGTAACTATAGCCAATACTTACCCGTGAGTTTGACTAGCTTCGCCCCAGGGCCACAAACCCTCGCTTTTAACCTGCAAGGGGGTACAATTCTGGGTGACTTACCTCCCTATGAAGCTTTTACCCTTGGCGGTAGCAACTCTGTTAGAGGTTATGAAGAAGGAGCTTTAACTAGTGGACGCAGTTATGTCCAAGCATCTGTTGAGTATCGCTTCCCTGTTTTCTCCGTAGTCAGTGGCGCACTGTTTTTTGATGTTGGTAGTGATTTAGGAACTACAACTAGACCGGCTGAAGTCCTCAACAAAAACGGTAGTGGTTACGGCTATGGACTCGGTGTGCGTGTACAATCCCCACTAGGCCCCATTCGTATTGACTACGGTATTAACGATGACGGCGATAGTCGCATCAATTTTGGCATTGGGGAAAGATTTTAAGTAGTCATTGGTCATTAGTCATTGGTCATTGGTCATTAGTCATTAGTGATTGAACTTTTGACTTCTGACTTTTGATTTTTGACTTCCCCAAAGGGGTGCTAGCCACTTGCTAATTGTCACATTTGCCTGAATACTGTTTCCATAAAGGGTCTTTGGCGAAACCTCAGATGAATTATACAAATCAAAATATATTAATTTTTTGCTCATGCAACAGCACACCATAGCCGGGGAAATCACCCAAGCTGGAGTGGGACTGCATAGTGGTGTCATTACCAATGTACGGATATTACCCTCTGAACCAGATACTGGACGCTATTTTGTGCGGGTCGATTTACCAGATTTACCAATCATTCCCGCCCAAGTTGCAGCCGTCAATCAAACTCTTCTCTCCACTCAATTGGGTAAGGGTGAAGCCTGTATTCGCACAGTAGAGCATTTATTAGCCGCCCTTGCGGGAATGTCGGTGGATAACGCCCGCATTGAAATTGATGGTTCAGAAGTACCACTATTAGACGGTTCTGCAAGGGTTTGGACAGAAAGTATTGCTCAAGTTGGCTTGGTATCACAACCCATTAGCAACCCAGTTCCTTGGGTGGTGAAAGAACCAATCTGGATCTATGAAAATGATGCTTTTGCTTGCGCCCTCCCCGCATCAACAACTCGTTTTAGTTACGAAATTGATTTTGCACTATCGGCTATTGGTAATCAATGGCACAGTTGGTCACTGAGTGGCAGTTTTGCCCAGGAAATTGCTCCGGCTCGTACTTTTGGTTTACTGCATCAAATTGAACATTTACAAAAAACCGGGTTAATTAAAGGTGGTAGCTTGGATAATGCCCTGGTTTTTGGATCTGAAGGTTTGGTAAATCCACCATTAAGATTTGAAAATGAACCAGTTCGTCATAAAATATTAGATTTAGTAGGAGATTTGAGTTTATTGGGAACTTTTCCGCAAGCTCATTTTTTAGCATATAAAGCCAGCCACAATTTACACATTCAACTGGCGCGGAAAATTTGGGAATTGCAATTGGCTAAAGTCTAAAATTTCCATTGTTTACAGGTTTTAACACCTGCCTACTTGATTTATCAATTAAAAAGCAACATACAGCTAATGGCAATCGTCACTGAAGTGAATAGTCCCGATACAACTGAACCTACATCTACTGAAGAACAGACTACTGAAATTAAAACCACATTTTCATCTGTAGAAATTCAGAAGTTGCTCCCGCACCGTTACCCATTTTTACTTGTAGATAAAATCATTGACTATGTGCCAGGAAAATTGGCTGTAGGTGTGAAAAACATCACGGTCAACGAACCCCAGTTTACCGGACATTTCCCAGAACAACCACTGATGCCTGGAGTGCTAATTGTTGAGGCGATGGCACAGGTAGGAGGCATTATTTTGAAGCAATTACCTGGGTTGGAGGATGGACTATTCGTTTTTGCTGGTATCGATAAAGTGCGCTTCCGCCGCCAAGTCGTTCCCGGAGATCAGCTAGTGATGACAGTGGAACTGTTGTGGATAAAGCAACGTCGTTTCAGTAAAATGCAAGCCCGTGCTGAGGTTGACGGACAACTGGCTGCTGAAGGCGAATTAATGTTTTCTCTCATTAAGTAAAAATTTGCTTTGTGCTAGTGGGTAAAGCCGTAATTTACTCTTAACTTAGACCTCAATAAATAAGAATAGCAGTAAAAAAGAATCCACAATAGCATTTGATAATTTCTAGATTTTCGTCGCCCTCACACATAACTTGCTTGACTCGACACTTTCGGCTACTGATTGTAGAGACACGTTTAATCGCGTCTCTACACTTAAAAAAGTTATGGAGATTCACCCTTGAAGACGCTTATTCATCCAACTGCTGTAGTTCATCCTAAATCGGAACTCCACCCAACAGTGCAAGTCGGTGCCTATGCTGTGATTGGACCTCATGTCAAAGTTGGCATGGAAACAATTATTGGCGCTCATGTCGTGCTAGAAGGGCCTTGTGAGATTGGGACGCGAAATCAAATTTTTCCAGGCGCTGCTATCGGTATGGAACCCCAGGATCTCAAGTTTGTGGGAGAACCAACTTGGGTCAAAATTGGTGACAATAATTTGATTCGTGAGTATGTCACTATTAACCGTGCGACTGGTGCTGGTGAAGCTACGGTGATTGGCAATAATAACCTTTTAATGGCTTATGTACACGTAGCTCATAATTGCATAATTGAAGATAATGTCATCATTCCTAACTCCGTAGCATTGGCTGGTCATGTCCACATAGAGTCACGCGCTAGGCTGGGTGGAGTTTTAGGTGTGCATCAATTTGTACGCATTGGTCAACACGCAATGGTCGGGGGTATGGCACGTATTGACCGGGATGTTCCTCCTTATATGTTGGTGGAGGGAAATCCAGCACGAGTCAGAACTCTGAATTTAGTCGGACTGAAACGTTCTGGGATGAGTTCAAGCGACTTGCAAGTTCTTAAAAAAGCGTTTCGGATTCTTTATCGCTCTGGCTTAAGTTTTAAGGAGGCTTTGGAACAGCTGGAACAGCTGGGCGAAACTGAACAATTGCAATACCTGCGTCGTTTTTTGCGCCTTTCTCAAATGTCTGGAAGACGTGGTTTAATTCCAGGAAGGAAAAAATCAGACGCAAGTGATGAGTCTTAAATTATCTGTGTAAAGACGCGATGAATCGCGTCTCTACAAGAAGTTGTTAAATCTTAGTTTTTAGTAATATCAAATGCGGATATTTATCAGCACTGGCGAGGTATCTGGCGATTTGCAAGGTTCATTGCTGATTACAGCTATCCAGCGTCGAGCTGCTGCGGCTAATTTGCAATTAGAAATTGTGGCGCTGGGTGGGGAAAAAATGGCAGCAGCCGGAGCTACTATTTTGGGTAAAACCAGTGGTATTGGCTCGATGGGTTTGATAGAGTCTTTGCCTTATGTTTTCCCGACTCTTCAGGTACAACGGCGAGCGATCGCCTTTCTTAAAGAAAATCCCCCTGATTTAGTGGTACTAATTGATTATATGGGGCCAAATCTCGGTATTGGTACTTATATGCAAAAGCATTTACCACAAGTACCAGTGGTTTATTACATCGCTCCCCAAGAGTGGGCTTGGTCAATGGGTTTGCGTAATACATCCCGAATTGTCGGTTTTACAGATAAACTCTTGGCTATTTTTCCCGAAGAAGCCCGTTATTTTCGCGAGAACGGCGCAGAAGTTAGCTGGGTCGGTCATCCCCTTGTTGACCGGATGCAAGACGCACCCAGTCGCTCAGTAGCCCGCGCAAAATTGCAAATTCCACCAGAACAAAAGGCGATCGCACTACTTCCCGCTTCTCGTCGTCAAGAACTAAAATATCTTTTACCGGTGATTTTTGCAGCTGCTCAAACGATTCAAGCTAAATTACCAGAAGTTCATTTTTGGATTCCCCTGTCGTTAGAAGCTTACAGAGAACCAATCGAAGCCGCAATTCAAAGTTATGGTTTGCGGGCGACAGTTTTATCTGGTCAACAAAAAGAAGTTTTTGCCGCAGCTGATTTTGCTATCAGTAAATCTGGTACAGTCAATCTGGAACTGGCTTTATTAAATGTGCCGCAAGTTGTGGTTTACCGCCTCAATCCCATTACGGTTTGGATTGCGCGTAAAATTCTCAAAGGGTCGATAGTTTTTGCTTCGCCACCTAATTTAGTGGTAATGAGGGAAATTATACCAGAGTTATTACAAGAGCAAGCTACAGCAGAGAATATTATTCAAGCATCGATGGAATTACTGCTAAATTCTGAACTTAGAGCGCAAACTTTGGCAGATTATGCCGAAATGCGGCAGCTTTTGGGCGAAGTGGGAGTATGCGATCGCGTTGCTCAAGAAATTTTGCAAATGCTACCAGAAGTTGGGGAGTAGGGAGTAGGGAGTAGGGAGTGGGGAGTGGGGAGTAGGGAGTGGGGAGTGGGGGGAGTAAGAAAGATGGTCAGGTAGATGAGAAAAAAACGGCCGATTGCAGTTGATTTATTTGCTGGTGCTGGTGGGATGACCCTCGGATTTGAACAAGCTGGTTTTGATGTACTTGCATCTGTAGAAATAGACCCCATACACTGTGCAACACACGAGTTTAATTTTCCTTTTTGGCGTGTTTTGTGTAAGCCTGTTGAAGAAACTACCAGTCAAGAGATTAGACAAAGTTCATCAATTGGCGATCGCGAAATTGATGTAGTGTTTGGTGGTCCCCCCTGTCAGGGGTTTTCATTAATAGGGAAACGTTCTTTTGAAGACCCTAGAAATTCTTTAGTATTTCATTATATTAGATTAGTATTAGAACTCAGCCCCAAGTTTTTTGTAATTGAAAACGTCAAAGGAATGACGGCTGGAAATCATCAAGCATTTATTGCAGAAATCATTAATAAATTTGCCAGCAATGGTTACAAAGTCCGCCAAAAATATCAAGTTTTAAATGCTGCTCATTTTGGAGTACCACAAAATCGGGAAAGATTATTTATTCTGGGTTGTCGTAATGACTTAGAATTACCAAATTATCCAGAAGCAATTACTCAACGAGCGAAACCAAAGAAATCAGGATTACCTCATGAATTAAACTTAAGTCCGACAGTGTGGGAAGCACTTCAAGACTTACCCGAAATAGAAAAATATAGCGAATTATATCAACGTGATTGGGTAGTTACAGATTTTGGTAAGCCCAGTAATTATGGTCGCCTACTGCGTGGGCTAGGTTCTACAAATAATGACTATTCATATCAGCGTCAGTATGACTCTAGAATCCTGACATCCAGTTTAAGAACACAGCATAATTTAGAAACAGTCACCAGATTTGCAGCTACACCTTATGGTAAAACCGAAAAAATTAGCCGTTTCCATAAGCTTGATCCTCAAGGAATTTGTAATACCCTCAGAGCCGGAACTCCTAGTAATCAAGGTGCTTTTACTTCCCCTAGACCAATTCATCCGTTTATCCCCAGATGTATAACGGTGCGGGAAGCAGCACGTTTACATTCTTATCCAGATTGGTTTAGGTTTCATGTCACAAAATGGCATGGATTTCGACAAATAGGAAATTCTGTTCCTCCTTTATTAGCTAAAGCTGTCGCTTTAGAAATCATTAAATCTTTAGATATAAAGTTAGATAAACCCACAACGATAAAACATTTAGGGGATGATAGTTTACTAAGTCTTAGTATGACGCAAGCGGCTAAATACTTTGAAGTGAATCCTCATACTATAGAGCCTAGAGTCAGAAAATCAAATATACCGATTTTCACCTGAATTGCTACTACAAGAATTATCTGTGGTCGAATAATTCTTGGTTTACCTCATTGAGGTGCGAATCGCTATATTATCCAACCAATTGCGTAAATCTTCAAATTCTAGAAAGAAGTTAGATATTAATTCTGGAAATAAACGGTCATGATATATTGTTATATCACATTTTTTCTCAAATATTATGGCGATCGCCTCCGGTGGGCGCGGAGCGCCATCGCATCTCCACTAACTAAAATTTCGGTATCTGATGTAATCTGATCGTACTTTAGTTCCTGGAGGCGATCGCTAAAAATTATTGTTGCTGATTTCCACTTGCTAAACTACTAGGATTAATGTTAATTAAAGGCAACGCACCGTTACCACTCATCACTGTGGGAAAACGGCCATCCCATTTTTCTATCGCTTGCTTTTGTAATAAATCTGGCGTTAAAGTTAGCCTTTGTAATCTTTGTGCTTCCGCTTGTCCTTTGGCGCGGTTGATATCTGCTTGGGCTTCTTGAGTCGCTTTCTGAGCAATAAACTCTGCTTGTTTAGCCTCTTGTTCAGCTATTTGTTTCGATTCAATTGCTCTACTAAACTCTGGAGAAAAGGAAAAATTCACTAAAGAAACATCATCTATAATAATACCGTAACTTTCTAAACGGTTTTTGAGATGATTATCAATTTCTTCCTTTAATTCCGTTCTTTTCGTAATCACTTCTTCGGCAGTTTTTTTAGCAGTAGCTGCTTTCAAAACTTCGGAAACTGCTGGGGTAATAATTCCATCAATAATTAGATTTTCATCTCCAACTTGTTGAAAAATTTTATTTACTCTTAGCGGATCAATGTGCCAGTTTACCGCCAATTCTGTCGTGATTGTTTGCAGGTCTTTGGAAGCTGCATCAGATTTAAAAGTATTTTTTTGAACGCGAACATTTAGCCTTTTAACTGATGTGACAATTGGCATAATTGGATGTAGACCTTCGCCTAAAACTTGCTCCTGCACTTTGCCAAACCGCATGAGTACACCCCGTTCACCAGCATTTACAATGGCAAAAGGACGGATCGTAATTGCCAAAAATAAGATAAATATTCCTCCAGCAATATAAAATCCATACTGAAAGTTAGTATCAAGATTTCTGCTCACATTACGCATATTTTTCTCCTTAATTATTGATACACTAACGGCGAGAATTTTCTCACAAGCTACAAAAATTTTAAAATTAGGTTATTGGTAACTACACCGTTACTAATCAATATTTCGGAAAAGCACACTAAGGAGTAAAGCCTGTATATGTATCCATCGGTCATCAAGTCAGTTTAACTACGGCGATTGACTATGTATTAAGCTGTACACCCAAATATCGCTTACCCGAAACTACACGCATTGCTGATAAATTAGCATCAGCGAGATAACGTGATTGTTGACCTTTGTGCTAAACACTTGCTTGCTCTGGCTCAATCGTGTTAGGAATCCCACAGGGAAAAGTTGAAGTAACTAAATAAGAATTACCTAAGCTAGAAAAATGAACGCACTAACTTTACAGTGGCATGATACAGGCCAAGATAGAGTTCAGAACATTTACGAGCAACAGCCAAGTAAAAATCCTAACACCGTCCGCATCGGTCGCGATCCACTGCGGTGTGACATTGTTTTGAGTAACCCGACTGTATCCGGTTTACACGTAGAAATATTTTTTCACACCCAGCAGCAATGCTTTTATATCAGAAATTTGCGATCGCCTAACCCCCCAATCATCGATGGACAGCAATTAATCCAAGGTGAAATGCCTTTAAATCAAGGCAGTATCATCTATTTGGGTCAAGCAAAACTTCAAGTTACTAACGTTGCTATTAACAACATTCCACCAACAATTTTAGCACCACCACAACCACCAATCCCACTGAGTCATCATCACCATTCACCCACACCCGCAGCACCACCACAAGGAATTTATGGTTTAGAGTGTCCCAAATGTTATAAAGTTTCACCTGTGGAAAATCTGCAAATTGGTTGTCCTTGGTGTGGTACATCTTTAGCAGCATCAGTAAGTGTCTTAGTAGCACCCAATCATTAGGGGTGTGGGGAGTGGTCCGTAAAGAATTTTGGATTTTTGATTTGCGATTTTAGATTGCAGTCTAATCCAAAATCTAAAATCTAAAATCTAAAATTGATTGACTAATGACTAATTTACAAATTCAATTAACTTGGGAAGATCCAGCGACGGGGGAACGGCGAGAACCAACTTTGAGTGCGCCAATTGCTTTTGGTCGTGAATTCGTCCGTTTACCGGCTGAACTTCAGGGACGGCGTGTAGCTAGAATGCTACTTAACAGTAATGAAATTTCCCGTTATCATGCTCTGGTTGACTGGGAACAAAACCAGCTAGTAGTAATTGACCAAAACAGCATTAATGGTGTATTTATTAACGGTCAACGACAAAACCGTGGTGTTCTAACTAACGGTGATACTTTACAAATTGGCCCCTACATGATCACGGTGATGTTTGGTGTCAACGCCACCACCCAAGCTACCACCCCGCCGTCAATAATTCAGTTTAACCCCAATACCAATATCCCAGACCCTGGCTTACCACCAGTCCCGCCAACACCTTTATCTAGCAATTTTCCCCCACCAGCATTTAAGGCTGAATTGGTCGCGGTGCAAGCACTTCACGCCACAGGTTTACCCGTGGATGAATGCGATTATCTGGCAGTTGGGGCAGGATTAGGTAGTTTTATTTGGGTTGATTTGTTGCGAATTAGTGGTGTCCGGGCTGAAAAAATCATTGCTTTGGGATTAGACAAAGAACCTTATGCGCGTTATAAAAGCCTTTGTCTGAATTCGCAAATTCCCTTACATGAAAGATTGCGATCTAATTCTGATTCTTGTCCTGATAATATTTGGGGATGGCCTAGTTATGCTTTGCGCGAAGCTGGGCGTGACGTTACCAAAGGTCATCTCAATTCAGCATTCAAATATTTATGGCAAGTTTTCGCTGAACCCACCTTTGCCGAAACTTATACACCTCGTGCGGGTAATGTCTTCGATTCCATAGACAGGGAAGTTAAGCGCATTGGCTGGAATCAAATTTATCGTTATGGGCGCGTTAGGGCTATTCGCAAAACAGATGATGGCAGATATTGTGTAGCCTATTCTCGCAGTCCCGGAAATTATGCTTTTATAGTTAGTCGTTATTTACATTTAGCTACTGGGTATCCCGCAATTCAATTTCTCCCAGATTTGCAAGCTTATAGAGAAAAATATCAAGATTTTAAGTCTGTTGTCAATGCTTATGAAGCGCACGACCATGTTTATCAGCAACTAGAACAACAAGGTGGTACTGTGTTGATTCGCGGACGGGGAATTGTGGCTTCGCGAATTATCCAAAGAATTAATGAGGCCAGAAAGCACAATCGTCAAATTACAGTTTTGCATTTAATGCGATCGCCTAAACCCCAAGGCAACAAATTTCAAAAAGCACAGCGACAAGTCAAAAATCATTACGAATTTCAGCCCTTTAACTGGCCTAAAGCTTGTTGGGGCGGAGAACTCCGCGTCATGCTCGAAAAAGCCACCCCTGACGAACGCCAGCGCCTACTAAAAGACTGGGGTGGTACTACCACCGCCGACCGCCAAGACTGGCAGCAAATAACTGAACAAGGGTTAAGTGAAGGTTGGTATCAAATAACCTTTGGTGAAGTAAAAGCTGTGGAACAAGATGCTCAAAACCGGACTATTACCCATATCCAGGAAAAAGGCTTGGGAGAAATGAAACTAGCAGCCGACTTTATTGTTGATGCTACCGGACTCGATGCCAAAGTCAAAGCCAGCCCTTTGCTAGAGGATATTGTCAAACATTACAACTTACCCCTGAATCATATGGAGCGTTTAGTTGTCACAAATAATTTTGAAATACCAGAAATGCGGAATGGCAAAGGACAGATATATGCAGCCGGAGCAATTACATTGGGTGGCCCCTATGCAGCCGTCGATAGTTTCCTAGGTTTGCAATATTCAGCATTAGTCGCCGTTGATGGACTCGCCGCCTCCCGTGCGCCCGGACTTCACCGCTTAAATATGCTAACTTCCTCTGCACAGTGGCTAAAGTGGATATTTAATCAATCCCCATAATTCCTTAACTCCTATTCTCTCCTCTGCGCCTCTGCGCCTGGTGCGTGATATAAATTCATTTTTGTATCAGACAAGCAAGATACCCTTTAATGGTGTAGAAATGTGTAGAATCTTGTAAAGATATAAAATACAGCCCTTAAAATGCAAACATTCGAGCTTTCTTCCTCAATGCAGCTGGTAGAACCACCCAAGCAATGTCAGCCTTTGAAGATTATCGCACTGGGGGATAGCTTAGTATATGGCTTTGGCGACCCGGAAAAAGGCGGTTGGGTTGAACAACTCCGGCGGTGGTGGATGTTACCCGATAGTTCTGGTCATGTATTATATAATTTGGGAGTTAGAGGCGATCGCACACAACAAGTAGCACAAAGGCTAGAAGTAGAATTTCGTCATCGGGGTGAACTGCGAAATCGTCTTCCCGACATGATTATCCTCTCCGTAGGTGTCAATGATTCCGCAAGATTAACACGTCCCCAAGGCAGAAATTATACAGATTTTGACCTATTTGAATCAGAAATTAGTTCTTTACTAGAACAAGCACAACAACTCTGTCCAGTGTTATTTGTCGGGATGATTCCCGTAGATGAAGCCAAAATGCCCTTTCTAGATTGCTTTTATTATAATCACAGCGACCAGTACCGTTATAAAGAAGCTACTAAACTTGCTTGCAGTCAACGGCAAATTCCTTATTTAGATATTTTCGATAAATGGATGGCGCGGGATGAATTTTGGCGGTTGCAACGCTTAAGTGCAGATGGTCTTCACCCCAATACCCTCGGCTATCAAACTTTGTTAGAAGATGTGATTAATTGGCAACCACTAGCAGCCTATCATAGTCAATTATGACACCAACTTTATTTGGGCGTTGGCAAACTCGACTACTACTACTCGCAACTATAGGCGTAGTAGTATCATTACCTTTTGCAATGGGTTTAATTGGCCCTGGCGCAAACTCGGTTTATTTCTGGATACTTGGCTATGTCGCTATCTTTGGCTTAATTTGGGATGTGCTTTATAATTATCTGCAAAAATCCCGTTGGGATAGGGACTGGCCAGCCGCTTATCAACTGGTTGCTGGGATTTGGGAATCAGTCTTTATCTTCTGTGGGGTAAAACTTTTTGGCTTCTTACCAATACCTATACCAAAAGCAGAACTAACGTTAGGAGCTTTTTTGCTACACTATAGCCTAGTCTGGCTAGCAGTTTTTATCGCCTCGCAAAGCCTCATGCGAATTATCTTTCCCCGTTGGCGTTTCCGAGGAGGCCAATGGTTATAAGTTTTCCCGTAACCTCGTTTTTTACTGATGAGAAAAAATCAAAATAATTAAATTTTAATTAACATAAATTAATTATTTTTGCTTCCTCAAGGAACTTACTAGTACAGTTCGGCGTAAATAGGACAACCATTTAAAATCAATCAAAAGCCTATAAAGTAAGACTTTTGACTTTTGACTTTTGACTTTTGACTTCCGCCTTGCGGTACTAGGTACTGAACCAGGCAGATATCTGTCAATAAAATCTTGGATATTAACGCAGATTTATAAAATGTCAAATGTCTGCATTAGTTAAATTTTTTAGCTTGAGTTGAACTGTAAACACTAACGTATTGACCATGAATATTAACGCAATAGGGAACTAGGTAACTTATCGCCGCAGATATCCAGCGTTCGCGACTCATTTCGCCTTGCCACAAAGCACTTCCATGATTGATTATAAATAAGATAGAACCAACAATCAATGCAACTTTTACTGCTGTTGTCACCAATTTCGGCTCAATTAAACTGGCAAAATATCCTTTAACAAACTTAGACATTCTTACCTAACCTTGGGCTTATATAGATAAGCATACAGATTGTTAGGTTCAATTCATCAAATTGTTGGCAAATTTGTCAGGTTCGGATAGCGTGTATGCAGGACTTAAGATTTAAGTATATTATACCGAACAATAATTACCAAAAGATGCCTCATGGCTCAACATAAAAGGAAAATAAATTCATGTACCAGGGACTAAGCATTAGGCAATTTTGGCAAAGTCGCCATCATCTGTTGGGGTTGTATGCAGTAATTGCTCTGCAAGCTGGTAGTAGTGTCGCCGCACCAGCAGCCAGATTAGATGATTGGCGCTTTTACCCAGAAGCTATACAGTTAGAAATTAACCTCTCAGCTAATACAACTCCCAAGTATTTCTACTTATCCGAACCGCCTCGTCTGGTTGTGGATTTGCCAAATACTAAGTTAGGTAACGTTCCCACCATCCAAAATTATTTTGGCGCAATTCAAAGAATTCGTGTTTCTCAGTTAAATGAGACTGTAACTCGAATTGTTCTGGATTTAGCCGCCGGAAATTATGGAGATCCCAACCAAGTACAGCTACAACCAGTTTCCCGACAAAACCCCACGCGCTGGGTGTTACGTCCTACGATTACTAGTTATACTCGCCCTACACAACCGGGAAATTTTCAATCTTTACCCAACCAAGCACCCAGTAATTATCAACAGTTACCTAGCACCTTATATCCCATAACTCCTAACTCACAGCAACCCTTTGTGACTGTACCTCCCCTGAATCCTAGGAACTCTTCTCAATTACCCGGTTCTATTCTTCCTCCAGCTAGTTTTCCCCAGCAACCTAGTAATTTTAATAGTCTTCCCTCTCAAAGAAGCCCTAATTTCTCAGTTCCGACAATCCCCAATTATCAACCGAATGTGTCAAATATACAGGTGATTGAGTTTGGTCAACCTCTTCCCAAACCCAATTACTAAATTGGCAAAATTCTACTAAAATCTATCTGTTTGTTGAGGTTGTGTAACTGCTCCTGGTTGAGATGTAAAAAAGTTTTGAGCCGCCTGATTTTGGTAGATACATCTGATATCAGGGTTTTCACTTTCTAAAGCACCTGTAAAGCCAAAAGTGTTTAGGCGATTTTTACATTCTCGAACTTGGCTAGATGTCACAAGGTTGCGTTGCTCTAAAATTGCCCAGTTATTTTGCCGCAGAACGCACCCAGGACGCATACTTGGTTGAGCCACATAGACGTTAAACGGGTTGAGAGTCACGAACAGTCTCGCGTCCATTACCATTGCACTAGCTCCATTCTGCACGCAAATCTCAGGGTTTGGCGCTCTATTGTCAATAAATTCACGAGAAGCCACATTTGATGGCGTTAATGTGGTTGTGGAGCTAAAGGCAATCCCAATACCAATGCCTAACACCAGCACCCCTGCCAAAATGGCGATAGTGGAAATGTTGAACAAAGATGGTTGTGAAGCCGAAGATTTAGAAGTAGTAGCCGATCTACCAGTAGATTTACGTCTCATTTTGCTCTGTTTACCTTCACGCCTGAGAAAGTAGGGAGTAGTCTAAACTGTTCTGCCTTTTACAGTATGACGATTTTTAATTGTAGTTGTCTGTAATTGGGGCGATCGCACCTCCGGGAAATTTGCGAAGTAGCGATCGCCCAGCTAAATCATTACACAGCTAGATAGCTGGCAGAATATGTATCTTTGAGAGATTTCCAACGAAAAGCGCGATCGCCTCCTCTCTCAACTACTACTTTGACTCGTGGTTCCAAGCTAGGCAAAGTCGTTAAAAACTCCACCTCCTGATCCGCCAGAATCTGCCCTTCAATAATCCACAACACCAAACCCTTAGACTTTGGTGGTAGCTGTTCCAGATTATAAGTAACAATCGGTGGTATGTAATACACATAACCCACTGCCGCACCACTACCAGTGCTTTTTTTACCCAGGTGAGGTGGTCTCACACCATGAACTCCTGTGAGATAGGCAGCTACGTCGCCCAGTCCCCTAGCAGTAATATGAAGATTTCCATAGCCAGCCGCCCGCAGTCGGCGGCGATATCGACCTTCAAAACCTCCTTCGAGAGGTACGTAAACACCAAGGGAACCAAATTTCTCCAAATCGCGGATGAAAGCGTTGCCAGTGGTAATCAGTGCCATAAATTTTCGTCCTATCCCACTTAGATATCTCTATTATTCACCCTCAACCAAGATTAGGTTAAAGTATTGAGGCCAGAAAGCCCATCTCATTATCTTTAATCAAAAACTATTTTAAAGATTTATAGACAAATCTCCATAGATGATTTATGATATTAGATTGTTACCTGTAAGAGTAAAAACTAAGTTATCATTGTTCTGTGAGTTTTCAGATGTGTAACATCGCCAGCCAAAAATAAACTTGCAAAAAGTAGAAACCTGGTTCAAAGTTGTCAGACACTGGTAAACTAGAAAAGCTCTCAGGTTAAATCAGAGTTGTGGCTGAATAAACAAAGCCAACAAACGACTCTAAACTACATTCACTCCTTTAAGCTTGAGAAACCAGGCAAAATCTTAAACTATAGTTTAAGGTTAAAGTAATGTGTTGAGTACGGATACTGAGTGGTAAAAAACCGCTTAAGTCCCACTACAGCACGGCAGAAGCAAGTTATGGCAGGAAAGCCACCAACAGCACTGCCTCCAGAAAGTGCCTAAGTAATTGCTTGGACGAAAGCATTACTGCACAAAGCGCAAAGCTAGAAAGCATTGCCCTGATTCCAAAAGTTATTTTTTCTGAATGGGAAAAAGCTTGTGGCTGTTCTGGTGACCAAGTGAGTGAAAGTAAACGGATTCACCAAACAGAAAAGACATAACTTGTTGTGTCATGAAAGATATGGTGTAGTATCATCTGCTGCGAATTTCCGTTCGAGCAGCGTCCCCAAGAAAGGTTCGTCCAACCTCAATCGGCACCGATACAAATGTAAAAGTGTCCTCAAGAGTCCGATTCCAACACCAGCAAGTATATAAGGAGAACCAGTTACTGTGTCTGTAGGTATTCTCGGCACCAAACTGGGCATGACCCAAGTCTTTGACGAAGCAGGAGTATCCATTCCTGTCACCGTAGTTCAAGCCGGACCATGCACTGTTACACAAGTTAAAACAAAACAGACCGACGGTTACAGCGCCATCCAACTCGGTTATGGTGAAGTAAAACCCAAGGCGCTGAATAGACCTCTGCTGGGTCACTTGGCAAAATCATCTGCACCAGCGTTGCGTCATTTAAACGAATATCACACAGATAGCCCTAGTGATTATGCTTTAGGTCAAGAACTAAAAGCAGATATTTTTAGCGAAGGTCAAATTGTCGATGTAGTCGGTACCAGTATTGGTCGTGGTTTTGCGGGCAACCAGAAGCGCAACAACTTTGGCCGTGGTCCCATGTCACATGGTTCCAAAAACCATAGAGCGCCAGGTTCCATTGGTGCAGGTACAACCCCAGGTCGTGTTTATCCGGGTAAACGGATGGCAGGGCGTTTGGGTGGAACCCGCGTGACAATTCGCAAATTAACAGTGGTACGAGTAGACCTCGAACGCAACTTATTGCTAATTAAAGGAGCCATTCCTGGTAAACCGGGGTCCTTAGTGAATATTCTGCCTGCGAAGAAAGTTGGTAAGTAGTCATTGAAAGGCAAAAGACACAAAAGGACAAAAAAATGGTTGAAAGCGTAGTAAAAAATTGGCAAGGAGAGCAAGTCGGCGAGACGACCTTTGAATTAAGAGTTGCTAAAGAATCAACAGCATCTCATATTGTGCATAGAGCCTTGGTCAGACAAATGACCAACTCTCGCCAAGGAACCGCAAGTACAAAAACTCGTTCCGAAGTCAGAGGTGGTGGTCGTAAACCTTGGCGGCAAAAAGGCACAGGTCGCGCTCGTGCAGGGTCTATTCGTTCACCACTGTGGCGTGGTGGTGGTGTCATCTTTGGACCTAAACCCAGAGACTATAACCAAAAATTAAACCGCAAAGAACGACGTTTAGCACTGCGAACCGCATTTGTTAGTCGTGCCGACGATTTGATTGTAGTACAAGACTTTAGTAACGAATTATCCCGCCCCAAAACCAAAGAATTAGTGGCAGCACTAGCTCGTTGGGGAGCAGCACCAGAAAATAAGGCATTGTTAATTATGCCGATAATTTCATCTGAGGATAACGTTTATCTGTCAGCCCGCAATATCCAAAATTTAAAGTTAATTGCAGCCGACCAGCTAAATGTTTACGATTTGCTGCACGCTGACAAAATTGTGATCACAGCATCAGCTTTAGCTAAAATTCAGGAGGTCTATAGTGCCTAAGTTTGACCCCCGCAACCTTGCCGACTTAGTGCGTCGCCCCATAGTGACTGAAAAGGCGACCATCCTGATGGAGCAAAATAAATATACATTTGAAGTGGCTCCAAAAGCCACCAAGCCACAAATAAAAGCGGCAATTGAAGGCCTATTTGAGGTCAAAATTGTCAAAATTAATACCATGATGCCACCACGCAAACAGCGTCGTGTTGGTAAATTCGTTGGTTACAAACCCCAATACAAGCGAGCTATCGTCACTGTAGCCCCTGGGGATGAAGAGAAAATTAGACAAGTTCTATTCCCAGAGGTATAAAGCAAAATGGGTACTCGTTCTTATCGTCCTTATACCCCTAGTACACGCCAAGTTACAGTTTCCGACTTTGCCGAAATTACCAAATCAAAGCCGGAAAAATCTTTAACAGAATACGTGCATCGCCCCAAAGGTCGTAACAACCAAGGGCGCATCACTAGCCGTCGTCGGGGTGGCGGACACAAACAAATGTACCGGATCATTGACTTTAAACGGGATAAACGTAATATTCCCGCCCAAGTCATAGCCATTGAATATGATCCCAACCGGAATGCGCGCATTGCCCTGGTGTTATATCAAGATGGCGAAAAGCGTTACATTCTTCACCCCAATAAGTTGCCAGTGGGTGCAACAATTATTGCGGGTCCCGATTCTCCCTTTGAAGATGGCAATGCTTTGCCACTTTTGAATATTCCCTTGGGTACAAGCGTACACAACGTAGAACTAACACCTGGTAAAGGCGGACAAATTGTCCGGGCTGCTGGTGCTAACGCTCAAGTTGTAGCCAAAGAAGGTCAGTATGTCACACTGAAATTACCTTCGGGAGAAGTGCGGATGATTCGGCGGGAATGCTACGCCACCATCGGACAAGTAGGTAACACCGACGCGAGAAACTTAAGTGCGGGTAAAGCCGGACGTAATCGTTGGAAGGGTCGCCGTCCGAAGGTTAGAGGTAGTGTCATGAACCCCGTGGATCACCCACATGGTGGTGGTGAGGGTAGAGCGCCTATTGGTAGACCAGGCCCTGTAACACCTTGGGGTAAACCTACTTTGGGTGCGAAGACACGCAAACCCAAGAAAGCCAGCAGCAAATTGATCGTACGTCGCCGCCGTAAATCTTCTAAACGCGGTCGTGGTGGTCGTCAATCATAGAATTTTAGATTTTAAATTTTGGATTTTAGATTGGGTTGATTTGTCAGTATCCAGAATTTGTGAAACTTGACCAGAGACCTAATTCATTAAAATCCGAAATTCTCAAATTTTTAATTCAAAATCTCAAATCCAAAATCCAAAATTGAATTATGGGTCGTTCTTTAAAAAAAGGGCCTTTTGTGGCCGATCACTTGCTGACCAAGATTGAAAAGCTCAACGCTAAAAACGAAAAGCAAGTGATTAAAACTTGGTCGAGAGCTTCGACAATTTTGCCCTTAATGATAGGTCATACCATCGCTGTTCACAACGGTCGTCAACACGTTCCGGTTTTTGTGAACGAGCAAATGGTAGGACACAAGTTGGGAGAGTTCGCCCCCACACGTACCTACAGAGGTCATGGGAAGAGTGATAAAAAAGCAGGGAGATAGTTATTAGTTATTAGTCATCAGCTAAAGGCTAATAATCAGTGACTAATGACTAAAGGAGAAAAATATGGCTATTGATACTACTGAAGTTAAGGCGATCGCTCGTTATATACGCATTTCTCCCTACAAAGTGCGTCGCGTACTCGACCAAATTAGAGGGCGTTCTTACCGAGAAGCACTAATTATATTGGAATTCATGCCCTATCGAGCTTGTGAACCAGTATTGAAGCTTCTCAGAAGTGCCGCCGCTAATGCCGAGCATAATGCTGGTTTAGACCGGACAAATCTGGTAATTACTCAAGCTTATGCCAATCAAGGTCCAGTGCTAAAACGGTTTCAACCCAGAGCGCAAGGGCGAGCTTACCAAATTCGCAAGCCAACGTGTCATATCACTGTGGCTGTAGCTGATGCTACTGCTGAATAATTATCAGACCCGAAAAATTGCGTAAAGTTAGAAATTTTAGAGGAAGCATTTGTGGGACAGAAGATTCATCCAGTTGGTTTTCGCCTGGGTATTACGCGTGAGCATCAATCCCGTTGGTTTGCAGTTCCTGAACGTTATCCAGAACTTTTACAAGAAGACTACAAACTGCGTCAGTACATAGAAAAAAAGCTGGGTAAACTGGCTCAAAACAACGCCGGGATTTCTGAAGTCAGAATTGAGCGCAAAGCCGACCAAATTGACTTAGAAGTACGCACAGCTAGACCTGGTGTAGTTGTCGGTCGTGGTGGACAAGGTATTGAATCACTACGGCTTGGACTACAAGAAGTGCTGGGTGGTAATCGCCAAATTCGCATCAACGTAGTCGAAGTTCAAAAAGTTGATGCTGATGCTTCCCTGATTGGCGAATACATTGCTCAACAGTTGGAACGACGTGTTTCGTTTCGGCGGGTAGTACGCCAAGCCATTCAGCGCGCTCAACGTGCTGGTGTTCAAGGCATTAAAATTCAAGTCAGTGGTCGCCTCAACGGTGCAGAAATTGCCCGGACAGAGTGGACTCGTGAAGGTAGAGTACCTTTACATACCTTACGGGCTGATATTGACTACGCTTACTGCACAGCCAAAACAATTTACGGGATTCTGGGCATCAAAGTATGGGTGTTCAAGGGAGAAATTATCCCCGGACAAGAAGAAATTCCAGCCCCACCCAGTACACGCGATCGCGGCGATCGCGATCGTGAACGTGAACCCCGTCGTCGTCAACAACAACGTCGTCGTCAGCAATTTGAAGACCGTTCTAATGAAGGATAGTCATTAATCATTAGTCCTTAGTCCTGAGCAATGACCAATGACCAATGACCAATGACAAATGACCAATGACAAATGACGAACCATGTTAAGTCCTAGAAGAACTAAATTCCGCAAACAACAGCGCGGACGGATGCAAGGCCTAGCTACCCGTGGCTGCAACATTGATTTTGGTGATTTTGCCCTGCAAGCTCAAGAACCATCTTGGATTACCGCCCGGCAAATTGAGGCCTCCCGTCGAGCAATGACCCGTTATATTCGCCGGGGTGGACAAATCTGGATTCGGATTTTCCCAGACAAACCAATCACCATGCGCGCAGCTGAAACCCGGATGGGTTCTGGTAAAGGTAATCCAGAATATTGGGTAGCCGTAGTCAAGCCAGGACGCATTATGTTTGAAATCGCTGGTGTTACCGAAGAAATCGCTCGTGAAGCGATGCGTTTGGCGGCAAATAAGCTACCGATTAAAACTAAGTTTATTGTGCGTTCTCAACCAAAGGAGCAGGAGTAGGTTATGCCTCTTCCCAAGATTTCAGAAGCTAGAGAATTCAGCGACGAGCAGCTGGTTGAGGAAATTCTCGCTGTTAAAAAACAACTGTTTCAGTTGCGCTTGCAAAAAGCGACAAGACAACTAGAAAAGCCTCACCAGTTCCGACACGCCCGACATCGCCTATCCCAATTGCTGACTGTCGAGACTGAACGTAAGCACAGCAGCAAGTCAACCGACTAAAGAACAACAATAGGAGATTATGGCAATCAAAGAACGAGTCGGCTTGGTAGTGAGCGACAAAATGCAAAAAACTGTAGTAGTTGCTATAGAAAATCGCTCTCCCCATCCCAAGTACGGCAAAATCATGGTTAAAACTCGTCGTTATAAAGTCCACGACGAAGAGAATCAATGCAAAGTAGGCGATCGCGTGCGGATTCAAGAAACTAGACCTTTGAGTAAAACCAAACGCTGGCAAGTCAAAGACATCTTGAATACTAAAGCCACAATGTAACCCTGGTTACACGAATCAATCAGGATAAAAGGGAGACTAATTGTGATTCAAACCCAGACTTACCTGAATGTCGCAGATAATAGCGGTGCAAAAAAAATTATGTGCATCCGTGTATTAGGTGGTGGCAACAGACGTTATGGTTTTATCGGCGACAGAATTAT
The DNA here is from genome assembly GCF_000340565.2 of Nodularia spumigena CCY9414. Lineage (NCBI taxonomy): Bacteria > Bacillati > Cyanobacteriota > Cyanophyceae > Nostocales > Nodulariaceae > Nodularia > Nodularia spumigena. The sequence continues at coordinate 4,418,445 of NZ_CP007203.1, read as the reverse complement.
CGCCGTTGTTAAAGATGCCATTCCTAACATGGCTGTCAAAAAGTCAGATGTAATCGAAGCAGTGATTGTTCGCACCCGTCATAGCATCCGCCGTGATAGTGGTATGACCATTCGCTTTGACGATAACGCTGCTGTGATTATCAACAAAGATGGTAATCCCAGAGGTACACGGGTTTTTGGACCAGTTGCCCGCGAATTACGTGAAAAGAGCTTCACCAAAATTGTTTCTCTGGCTCCGGAGGTACTGTAATGGCAAACCGCAAGGAAAAGCCGAAAGTATTCTATAAAATGCACGTCAAAACTGGCGATACCGTGCAAGTAATTGCAGGTAAAGACAAAGGCAAAGTGGGGGAAATAGTCCAAGCACTACCCCAACTGAGCAAAGTCATTATCAAAGGTGTCAACATGAAGACTAAGCACGTGAAACCCCAGCAAGAAGGGGAATCAGGTAAAATCGTCACCCAGGAATTTCCCATCCATAGTTCCAACGTGATGCTATACTCCAGCAAGCAAAACGTCACCAGTCGTGTTTGTTACACCTTCACCGCAGAAGGTAAGAAAGTGAGAATGCTGAAGAAAACAGGTGAAATTCTCAATAACTAGAGAATTAGACCTTAAAAAAGTTTCCCTGACCAAGCCCAGGGATAAGGACAAGAAAGTATGCCGACAACCAGACTCAAAAACTTATACCAAGAGACAATCGTCCCTAAACTGACTAATCAGTTTCAATACACCAATGTACATCAAGTACCAAAGGTGATTAAGATTACGATTAACCGAGGTTTAGGCGAAGCGGCTCAAAATGCTAAGTCGCTAGAAGCGTCTTTAAATGAAATTGCGGTAATCACTGGTCAAAAACCAGTAGTGACGCGGGCGAAAAAGGCGATCGCTGGCTTTAAAATTCGTGAGGGGATGCCCGTGGGCATTATGGTAACTCTCCGAGGCGAACGAATGTATGCTTTTCTTGACAGATTAATTAGCTTGTCATTACCCAGAATTAGAGACTTTCGGGGCATTAGTCCGAAAAGTTTTGACGGACGCGGTAACTACACTCTGGGTGTTAGAGAACAGCTAATTTTTCCAGAAGTCGAGTACGACAGTATCGATCAAATCCGTGGGATGGATATTTCCATCATCACAACAGCGAAAAACGACGAAGAGGGTCGCGCCTTACTTAAAGAAATGGGAATGCCCTTTCGCGATCAATAAGTTCATCTAAAGAGGGAACGATGGCGGCTAACGATACAGTTGCAGATATGCTGACGCGCATCCGCAATGCCAACCTGGCAAGGCATCAAACGACACAAGTGCCAGCGACAAAAATGACTCGTAGTATTGCTAAAGTACTACAAGAGGAAGGCTTTGTTGCTGAAGTTGCAGAAGCAGGAGAAGGGATCAAGCGGAATCTGGTGATTTCCCTGAAATACAAGGGTAAAAATCGTCAGCCTTTAATCACTGCTTTGAAGCGAGTGAGTAAACCAGGTTTACGTGTTTACTCTACTAGAAAAGAATTACCAAGGGTACTAGGTGGTATCGGCATTGCCATTATTTCTACATCCAGTGGCATCATGACTGACCGTGAAGCACGTCGTCAGAGCTTGGGTGGTGAAGTACTTTGCTATGTTTGGTAGTCATTAGTTAGTCCTTAGCGCTCAGGACTTCAAGATAAAGGACAAAAAATCATGTCTCGTATTGGTAAACAACCAATTACTATTCCCGCCAAAGTGGAAGTGACAATTGATGGCCCCAAAGTTGTGGTGAAAGGCCCCAAAGGCCAACTTTCTCGCACTTTGTCTGCCAATGTAATTGTCTCCCAAGAAGGGGGAATATTAAATGTCACCCGTCGTGATGAGACCCGTGTCTCTCGGCAAATGCACGGTTTAAGCCGTACCTTGGTCGCTAACATGGTCGAGGGAGTTTCCCAAGGCTTTAAGCGTCGTTTGGAAATTCAAGGTGTAGGTTACCGCGCCCAACTTCAAGGACGTAACCTAGTTTTGAATATTGGTTACAGCCATCAAGTGAATATTGTTCCACCAGACGGAGTTGAGTTTCTTGTAGAAACTAACACTAACATCGTCGTCAGTGGTTATGACAAAGAAATTGTAGGTAACACAGCAGCAAAGATCCGCGCCGTTCGTCCCCCAGAACCATACAAAGGTAAAGGGATTCGTTATGCCGGTGAAGTGGTCAGACGCAAAGCTGGTAAGACTGGTAAGAGTGGTAAGAAGTAAAAATGAAACTTACTCGTAGAGAATCAAAACAGCGTCGTCATCGGCGCGTTCGTGGTAAAGTTCAAGGAACCCGAGAACGTCCGCGTTTAGCTGTGTTTCGTTCCAATGAACATATTTACGCTCAAGTAATTGATGATACTCAGCATCACACCTTAGTAGCAGCCTCAACTGTAGAACCAGAGTTGAAATCTAATTTAGCTACAGGTGCTACTTGTGACGCATCAGCGCAAGTCGGCAAGTTGATAGCAGTGCGATTGTTAGAAAAAGGAATCACCAAAGTAGTCTTTGATCGCGGTGGCAACTTATATCATGGTCGTGTCAAAGCACTCGCTGATGCAGCACGCGAAGCTGGTTTAGATTTCTAAAGTCATTAGTCATTAGTCATTGGTCATTAGTCATTGGCTAAGGACAAAAGACAACTGACAAAGGACAAAAGACAACTGACTAATAGAGAGCATTTGATTATGGCAACTGGTCGTCGTAAAGCGAACCGCACAAAAAAAGAAGAAACTACCTGGCAAGAGCGAGTCATCCAAATCCGCCGGGTGAGCAAGGTCGTCAAGGGAGGTAAGAAACTTAGCTTCCGAGCAATTGTTGTCGTCGGTAATGAACGTGGTCAAGTTGGTGTCGGAGTAGGCAAAGCCTCAGATGTCATCGGTGCTGTTAAAAAAGGTGTAGCCGATGGCAAAAAACATCTGATTGACATCCCTATGACCAAATCTAACTCCATTCCTCATCCTATTGATGGTGTCGGTGGCGGTGCTAAGGTGATGATGCGTCCTGCTGCCCCTGGTACTGGGGTAATTGCTGGTGGTGCGGTTCGGACTGTCCTGGAATTGGCAGGAGTTCGTAACATCTTGGCCAAGCAACTTGGTTCCAACAATCCACTCAACAATGCAAGAGCCGCAGTGAATGCCTTATCTACACTACGTACTCTTTCCGAAGTGGCTGAAGACCGGGGTATTCCTATTGAAAAACTCTACATTTAGAATGATTGACGGTTGTCAGTCAACAGTCATCACTCAACAGTGAACAGTCAATAGTGAACGTGTAAACAATTACTTATTACATCATGAGACTCAACGATGTTAAGCCCCAAAAAGGTTCAAAAAAACGCCGCCGCCGTGTAGCCAGGGGTATTTCCGCAGGTCAAGGCGCTAGCGCTGGTTTAGGTATGAGAGGTCAAAAATCTCGTTCTGGTAGCGGTACCAGACCAGGTTTTGAAGGTGGTCAACAACCACTGTACCGCCGAGTACCTAAGCTCAAGGGTTTTCCGGTGGTGAATCGGAAAATTTACACTACGATAAATGTAGAGAAACTAGCTTCCCTTCCTGCTGATACAGAAGTAACTTTGGCCTCCCTCAGAGAGGCAGGAATCCTAACTGCTGCTAAGGGTCCATTGAAAGTTTTGGGCAACGGGGAATTGAATGTATCCCTAAAGGTACAAGCAGCAGCTTTCACAGGACAAGCTCGTAGCAAAATTGAGGCAGCTGGTGGTAGTTGCGAAGTCTTATAAGTGAGCCAGAAAAGCGCACTTTGCATTTCTTATTGCTGCCAGCGCCTGGTTCACTATAGAGGTAGCATTCTATGATCAGTCGAGAAAAAGCCCCAACGGCTCAAGAAACTTTTATGCAGATGGCGCAAGCAGCTGGCCTCAGAGGTAGGCTGCTTGTTACCGTCGGTATTTTAATTTTGGTTCGCCTCGGTATATTTTTGCCAGTTCCAGGTCTTGATAGAGCGAGATTTGCCGAAGCAATAGCTGGTAATAATGCCGTCTTTGGTTTATTGGATATATTTTCTGGACGAGGACTTTCCACTTTGGGAATCTTCGCTTTGGGGATTTTACCCTTTATTAATGCGTCCATTATTATCCAATTACTCACGGCGGCTATTCCATCTTTAGAAAATTTACAGAAAAATGAAGGTGAGCAGGGCCGGCGGAAGATTTCGCAAATCACACGCTATGTAACTGTAGTGTGGGCGACTATTCAAAGTGTGGCTTTTTCGGCAATCTTCCTCAAGCAATTTGCTCTAAATCCAGGTATACCATTTGTCCTGGAGACAGCGATCGCTCTGACTGCTGGTTCCATGTTTGTCATGTGGGCATCAGAACTAATTACAGAACGAGGACTTGGTAATGGCGCATCATTGTTGATTTTTGTCAACATTGTTGCTTCGCTACCTAAAGCTTTAGGCGATACCATTGACTTGGTGCAAGTCGGCGGTAGAGAAACCATTGGCCGTGTAATCGTTCTGATTTTGGTATTCCTAGTGACAATTGTGGGGATTGTTTTCGTTCAAGAAGGCATCCGTCGTATCCCGATTATTTCGGCTCGTCGCCAAGTAGGTCGCAGAGTATTGGCAGAACAACGCAGTTATTTACCCTTGCGGCTCAATTCCGGGGGTGTAATGCCGATTATTTTTGCGGCGGCAATTTTGAGTTTGCCACTGTTAATCGCCAATTTCACTAGAAATACTGAAATAGCCAACATTGTCAATACTTATCTCAGTCCTGGAGGTTCTGGGGCTTGGGTTTATGCTCTGGTCTACTTAGTCTCAATTGTTTTCTTCAGTTATTTCTATTCTTCGTTGATTGTTAACCCAGTTGATGTAGCGCAGAACTTGAAGAAAATGGGGTCTAGCATTCCCGGTATTCGTCCCGGAAAAGCTACCAGCGAGTATCTTGAGCGTGTGATCAATCGACTAACTTTTTTAGGTGCGATATTTTTGGGCTTTGTGGCTATTATCCCCACGGCTGTGGAAAGTGCTTTAGGAGTCCCAACCTTTAGAGGCTTGGGTGCTACTTCTTTACTAATCCTAGTGGGTGTGGCAATTGATACGGCTAAACAAGTCCAAACTTACGTTATCTCTCAGCGTTATGAAGGAATGGTGAAACAATAGTGACAGTGACTCGATTAATTTTCTTGGGACCACCCGGATCTGGTAAAGGAACTCAAGCTCAAATTTTGGCTGAAGACTTGAATATTCCCCATATTTCTACAGGGGAAATATTAAGGCAAGCTATGCAAGAGCAAACTCCTTTGGGAATTAAAGCTCAAAGTTATGTAAATAGCGGCGATTTAGTCCCCGACCAGTTAGTGCAGGACTTGGTACAGGAGCGCCTTAGTCAACCAGATGTGAAATCTGGCTGGATTCTTGATGGTTTTCCTCGCAAAGTCACACAAGCAGTTTTTCTGGAGAAATTGCTAGCAGAAATGAACCAGGGTGGCGAAAGGGTAATTAATCTGGATGCACCAGATGATGTTGTGGTAGCACGTTTACTCGATAGAGGACGAAAAGATGATACCGAAGCGGTAATTCGTCATCGTTTAGACGTTTATCGTGCTGAAACTGCGCCATTGATTGATTATTATGGCGATCGCCAAAAACTGTTGACAGTCAATGGCGATCAGTCCCAAGAAGAAGTCACTCACGAATTGCAAAAAATCGTCACTTCATAGACTGAGTAGGGTTTGTCAAAATCACCATTCACTCCCCAGTACAGACGCGATCAATCGCGTCTCTACCCCACAAGGGCATAGATACAGGCCAATTTTAGCTAAGATATATTAAGAAACTGTTGATATATTTCTCAAAATATGTTCTTTTGCAGATGAAGTGCTGCAACTGAATCAATAGGAGATTGTTGCATTGAGGAAAAAACAAATTGTCTAAGCAAGATTTGATCGAAATGGAAGGCACTGTCACTGAATCCTTGCCCAATGCGATGTTTCGCGTTGATTTGGACAATGGATTTAATGTCTTGGCACACATTTCCGGTAAGATTCGCCGTAATTACATCAAGATTTTACCTGGCGATCGCGTCAAAGTTGAGTTAACTCCCTACGACCTCTCAAAAGGTAGAATCACCTATAGACTGCGGAAAAAATAGTTATATGTCGAAAATCTTACCATAAAACCATCTTTTTGGGTTCTACCCAGTTACTTAAGTGAATTAATTTCCCTAAAAATGCTATAATTTACTATTTGGAGTCAATTACAAAAGGCATGAAAGTTCGAGCCTCAGTCAAGAAAATGTGTGAAAAATGTAACGTGATCCGCCGTCGCGGTCGCGTTATGGTGATTTGCGTGAACCCCAAACACAAACAACGCCAAGGCTAACACTCTGATAAATTCAAGAGTGAAAACACAGATTAATCACCATTAAAAGCTACAAAGGCAATTATCACGCCTTTGTCATACTAACTGCGATAACAATAGGGAGAAATTAATTGTGGCACGTATTTCCGGAGTAGACCTTCCACGCGATAAGCGCGTTGAAATTGGTCTGACTTATATCTACGGAATTGGGTTAACAAGGTCTCTGGAAATTTTAGCCGCTACAGGTGTAAACCCAGATACCCGCGTTAAAGACTTAAGTGATGCTGAAGTAGCAGCCCTGCGTGGCGAAATCGAAAGCAACTATCAAGTTGAAGGTGACTTACGGCGTTTAGAAGCCATGAGCATCAAGCGCTTGGTTGATATTGGTTGCTACCGTGGTCGTCGTCACCGCATGGGCTTACCAGTTAGAGGTCAAAGAACTCGCACTAATGCTAGAACCCGTCGCGGCAGAAGGCAGACAGTGGCTGGTAAGAAGAAGGCTCCAGGCAAATAAACTTTCAACACTTGCTCGTCCAGGCAAGTTTTACCTTAGATTAACTAAACAAATATGGCAAGACAACCAACTAAAAAAGGCGGGAGCAAAAAGCAGAAGCGCAACGTACCCAACGGGATGGCCTACATCCAGTCTACTTTCAACAATAGCATTGTCACCATTACCGATCAAAATGGCGATGTTATTTCCTGGGCCAGTGCTGGTTCAAGCGGTTTTAAGGGAGCAAAAAAAGGAACTCCCTTTGCAGCACAAACCGCAGCTGAAAGTGCAGCCCGTCGGGCGATGGATCAAGGAATGCGCCAAATTGAAGTCATGGTAAGTGGCCCCGGAGCAGGTAGAGAAACCGCGATTCGGGCAATTCAAGGAGCAGGACTGGAAATTACCTTGATTCGGGATATCACCCCGATTCCTCACAATGGTTGCCGTCCACCCAAGCGCCGCCGAGTTTAAATGCAACCTGTTTGTTAGGCATTGGGTCTACAAATTGTTTCAAATGGCTTGAGCAACGAGAAGCAAGTCAGCTCTTCCTGTCGGGAGGGCTGCTAAACTTCAAACTAACCAAAATAAATAATGATTTCCCCTAAATAGGGTGATCAAATTAGACTGCCATTAAAAACTGGTAGTTGAATCTACCTAGCGAAAGCTAGGGAAAAAAAAGTAAATTCGAGGCAATAGATTTGCCTGCTAGCAGCACCTTAAAGAAGGGAGGCTAATCCGTGGCGCAGTTTCAAATTGAATGTGTAGAGTCTAATACTGAGGAAAGTCGGAGCCATTACAGTAAATTTGTGCTGGAACCTCTAGAGCGTGGTCAAGGAACAACAGTTGGCAACGCGCTGCGGCGGGTTTTACTGTCGAATCTAGAGGGGACAGCAGTTACAGCAGTGAGAATTGCCGGTGTCAGCCACGAGTTTGCTACAGTTCCGGGTGTGCGGGAAGACGTGCTGGAAATCCTCATGAAAATGAAGGAAGTAATCCTCAGAAGCTATTCTTCTCAACCCCAGATTGGCAGATTACTCGTTAATGGGCCAGCAACAGTCACCGTGGCTCATTTTGATTTGCCCAGTGAAGTAGAAGTTATAGACCAAACCCAGTATGTCGCTACCTTAGCTGAGGGCGGCAAACTGGAAATGGAATTTCGGATTGAGAAAGGTAAAGGATATCGCACAGTAGAGCGAGGACGCGAAGAAGCCACTTCCTTGGACTTTCTGCAAATCGACTCGGTATTTATGCCAGTCCGGAAAGTTAACTACAGTGTCGAAGAAGCCCGTGGTGAAAGCTCAATTCCTAAAGACAGGTTGCTGTTAGAAGTTTGGACAAATGGCAGTATTTCGCCCCAAGAAGCACTATCATCAGCAGCTGGTATTCTGGTAGAGCTATTCAATCCATTGAAAGATATTTCACTGGAACCCACAGAAACAGGTGCCGAAGTCCCAGACGACCCCACCGCCCAAATTCCCATTGAAGAGTTACAGCTATCTGTACGGGCTTATAACTGTCTCAAACGCGCACAAGTTAACTCTGTGGCCGATTTGTTAGATTTCACTCAAGAAGACTTGTTAGAAATTAAAAACTTTGGTCAGAAGTCAGCAGAAGAGGTAGTTGAAGCCTTACAGCGCCGTTTAGGTATTACCCTGCCCCAAGAAAGAGGCACTAAACACACATAAGTCCAAAATTTTACTCATTAATAGTGCATTATTATGCGTCACCGTTGTCGAGTTAAAAAACTCAGTAAACCAGCTGACCAACGTCGCGCCCTCTTGCGAGCGTTGACCACAGAGATCATCCGTCATGGTCGAATCACCACAACTTTAATTCGAGCTAAAGTTGTCCGTAGTGAAGTAGAAAAAATGATTACCCTAGCCAAAAACGGCTCCTTAGCAGCACGTCGGGAAGCTCTGGGTTATATCTACGACAAGCAGCTAGTTCATGCTTTATTTGAACAAGCTCCGACTCGTTACGGCGAACGCAAGGGCGGTTATACCCGCATCTTGCATACCGTTCCTCGTCGGGGAGATCAGGCAAAAATGGCAATCATCGAGCTAGTTTAGTTAACTTAGTCATTGGTTATTGGTCGTTGGTCATTAGTTAATGACAAGGACACAGACCAACCGACAGAATCTATATGTTAGAAAGCCAACCGGTTCCCACCGAAACCCATAGAGTCGCCCTCGTAATTCAATACGTCGGCACTCATTTTCACGGCTGGCAAAGACAAAAGCAGCATCGTTCAGTTCAAGAAGAAATTGAAACAGCGATCGCTACGGTTCTTGGCTATCATTTGACTCTACATGGTGCGGGTCGAACCGACTCTGGAGTTCATGCAGCTGCTCAAGTAGCCCACTTTGAAGCCACAGGATTAATCCCACCTCACAGGTGGGCATCAATTCTGAATAGCTATCTGCCTCAAGATATACTGATAAAGGCTTCAGCTGCTGTAGATAATCGTTGGCACGCGCGTTTTAGTGCTGCCTATCGCCGATATCGCTACACGATATACACTGAAGAACGGCCGAACTTGTTCGTCAGACCCTTCAGTTGGCATTATTATTATGCACCCCTGGATGAATGCTTAATCCAAGCTGCCCTCGAACCCTTGATGGGGAAGCATCATTTGGCGGCATTTCACCGTGCGGGTTCCAAGCGATCGCATTCTTGGGTAGAGGTGCAAGCAGCAGAATGTCATCGTAGTGGGCCATTTCTTCATATTGAAATTCAGGCAAATGGATTTTTGTATGGCATGGTACGGCTGTTAGTAGGGATGCTGGCACAGGTAGGCACAGGTAAGCTGACACTTGCTGGCTTTACCGAACTCTGGCAAGAAGAACGCCGCGAAGAAGTCAAATACGCTGCCCCTCCCCAGGGTTTGTGTTTGTTACGAGTAGGCTATCCAGATTTTCCTTTTCCCCCAGAGATTTGGTACGAAACCCTGCCTAAATTGGTCTTTCCTACAGGTATTCCCCTAGAATATTCCCAAACAGAAACCGTTTCCCTCAATTCCACACCACTCTTGTAAACAGAAACTCTAATGACAACAAAAACCTACCTTCCTCCTCAAGCAACCCTTGAGCGTGAGTGGTACGTAGTAGATGCCACTGATAAACGCCTCGGCCGCCTCGCTACCGAAATCGCCATGATTTTGAGAGGCAAAAAGAAAGCCGAATTTACGCCCCATATGGACACAGGTGACTTTGTAATTGTCATCAATGCCGAAAAAATCGCAGTTACAGGCAAAAAGCGCACCCAAAAACTTTACCGTCGCCATTCAGGCCGTCCCGGCGGAATGAAAACGGAAACCTTCGCTAAATTGCAACAGCGCCTACCAGAACGGATATTAGAACACGCCGTCAAAGGTATGCTGCCTAAAAATAGTTTGGGTAAACAGTTGTTCACCAAACTCAAAGTCTACGCTGGGCCAACTCATCCCCACGAAGCGCAACAACCCAAAGAACTAAAAATTAATACAATTCCTGGAGAAGAAAATTAATGGTAGTAGCACAAAGCAATAGCGGTCGCGCCGTGTACTGGGGTACTGGTCGTCGCAAGTCCGCAGTCGCACGGGTCAGATTGGTTCCCGGCGAAGGTAAATTAACTGTCAATGGTAAGGATGGAGAATTGTACTTTCAATTCAACGCCAACTACCTGGGAGTGATTAAAAACCCTCTAGAAACTCTGGGACTAGAAAACGAATACGACATTTTGGTGAAAGCTGAAGGCGGCGGCTTGACAGGACAAGCTGATTCTATTCGTTTAGGTGTAGCTCGCGCTCTGTGTCAACTAGACCCAGATAACCGTCCACCTTTGAAAACTGAGGGCTACCTAACTCGTGACCCCCGTGCCAAAGAACGGAAAAAGTATGGTTTGCACAAAGCCCGGAAAGCTCCTCAGTACTCCAAACGTTAAGTCAATTTTGGATTTTGGATTTTGGATTTTAGATTGTAGTCTGATCCAAAGTCTAAAATTCCCTTGTCCTCATTTCCCATTTCCCATTTTCATCTAAAAGATATAATTGATATAGGATAACGACAAAAAACATGGCTAAACCTGATATTCATCCCCAATGGTATCCAGAAGCTAAAGTGTACTGTAATGGTCAAGTTGTTATGACTATTGGCTCCACAAAGCCAGAATTGCACGTAGACGTTTGGTCTGGAAATCACCCCTTTTATACTGGTACTCAGAAGCTAATTGACACTGAAGGTCGAGTTGAACGCTTCTTGCGTAAATACGGTATGAGCAGCACTCAAGCCACAGAAGAAACTCAAGAAAAGTAGCGGGTTGGCTCTGCTGTTAACGACGACCCTGCAACTGCCGGGTCGATTGTCATTTTTGGGCGAGCCAATTTGTTATTTTTAAGGAGCGCATTTTTCATGGCTGAATCATACTTACTAGATAAACTTAAATCTGTTGAACAAACCTTTCATGAATTGACCCGTCGTCTGGCTGATCCGGATACTGCTAGCAATCCTGATGAGTATCAAAAAATCGCCAAGTCTCGTTCATCTTTGGAAGAGGTAGTAAATACCTACGAAACTTGGAAGATTGCTACTGAAGAATTAGCAGGGGCGCGTCAGGTACTCAAAGAAGCGAACGGTGATCCAGAGTTGCACGAAATGGCAGCTTTGGAAGTTAATGAATTAGAAGAAAAACTAGAACATTTAGAAGCTCGCTTAAAGGTGTTGCTGTTACCCCGTGACCCCAACGATGAGAAAAACATCATGTTGGAAATTCGCGCTGGGACTGGCGGCGATGAAGCGAGTATTTGGGCTGGAGATTTACTGCGGATGTACTCCCGTTATGCTGAACTCCAGCATTGGAAAGTCAAACTGGTGAGCGAGTCACTGGGTGAAATGGGCGGCTTTAAAGAAGTAATCCTAGAAATTCAGGGTGATAGCGTTTACAGTCAGCTGAAGTTTGAAGCGGGAGTACATCGCGTCCAGCGTGTACCAGCAACTGAAGCCGGGGGACGAGTTCACACTTCTACCGCCACAGTAGCAATTATGCCAGAAGTGGATGATGTGGAAATTCACATTGATCCCAAGGATATTGAAATGAGTACAGCTCGTTCTGGTGGTGCTGGTGGACAAAACGTCAACAAAGTAGAAACGGCTGCTGATTTGTTCCACAAACCCACTGGTATCCGGATTTTCTGTACAGAAGAACGTAGCCAGTTGCAAAACAAAGAACGGGCGATGCAAATCCTGCGGGCGAAACTGTACGAAATGAAGTTAGCCGAACAACAAGACGCTGTAACTTCCATGAGGCGATCGCAAGTTGGTACAGGATCACGATCAGAAAAAATCCGTACCTACAATTATAAAGATAACCGCGTTACCGACCACCGTCTAGGACAAAATTATTCTCTTAATCCTGTCTTAGAAGGCGAATTAGAAACGGTGATTCAATCTTGTATTTCTCAAGACCAGCAAGAACGCCTAGCAGAGTTAGCAACTTCTACTTCTAACTAATTTGCACCATTAATAAACATCATAGAAAACCGCAGCTAGTTCTGTAGCCTTCAATACACATAGGCGGTTTTCTAACGCGGTGCTGAGTACGTCTGACATTTCACTCAGATAATTGTAATATACAAACTCGTACTGGAGGATGTGATTTAACCTCTGCCATTCCTGGAGAGTTGGGCAGCAGTAAATTAATTTTTCCACTTCTGTTTGCCAACGCGCAAAAATCCGATAGCTGAAAAAGCTGCTGCACACGTTACCTTTTGCATCCCAGTAGGAGATACACACCTGATGCTTGAGACAACGGATTTTTTTGACTTGCTTAACGTCGTAGCCTTTAACTTTCAGAGCTTCTTTAACTTCTGCATCTGAAAAGTGCCATTGATCTGGTTTAATCTTATTAGAGGCTATGAGGTTTCGACCTGGACGGCGATATTTTTTAAGTTTACGTGGACTGCGGAACATTATGCACCCTTTCTAGATAATTTAACTTTGACATACTCCCATGCCTAAAGGCATGGGGATTCTAGGCTCAAACAGCGATTGCAGGTTGAGATGTTTATTCTGCTTGTGTTCGTACAGTTTAAACTTCAGTGTTCTCATGCTAGTATTATATCACTAAGGAAGGCTTTATGACGGCATGAAAAAATTAACTGTGAGATGCTCAGAACAGGAGTATGAAATGCTTATAGAATATTGCCAAGAAACAAATCGCACTCAAAATGATGTACTCAGAGAATTGATTCGGAAGTTAAAGAAAAGCCGTCCTAGAAAGACAGGGCTTTAAACCCGGGTTTTTGGTAAAACTCTATATATATTGTCTAGCTTGCAGTTAAACTTTTCAATAACAAATCTAAATTAAGAATATCATTAGCAAGCTAACTTGTAAATGCCTAAATTAATAAAATATTTCATAGGCAAAAAAAGTAAACTAGTAAGTGTAGTGGAAGAAAAATTACAGTAGTGGATTTAGAAGCTAGAAAGAAACTTGTTGAAGTAGTGAAAATGGCTCGTGGCTCCATGAGTCAGAGGGGTTTTGGTAAGCTTCTCGGCGTTTCTGCCACTGCCGTACAATTGTGGGAAAAGGGAGATTCTATCCCAGACACAGAGAATTTAGCCAACATCGCCGCCAAAGCAGGCTACACGATGGAGGAACTGCTTCACTACATTGGTGTCAAGCCAATGTCACAATCCACGGATGTCAACCAGATGGTAAAGCAGATCAAATCTATGCCATTGAATGAAGTAGCCATAGTTGGTAGAGCTGCGATGGAGAGATTGGCTGCTGCGGCAGAAGCTTCGGTAGATAAAGCAAAAGCTAGTTGAATATCTGTTGGGAATGACATGGACATAGACAAACAAAGTTTGTATGACCAAGACTTCTACGGATGGACACAGCAGCAGGCTAAAGCTTTGGAGCAGAGGCTAGTCCTAGAACTAGACTGGCAAAATCTGTGAGAGGAAATTCAAGCTTTGGGACGACAGGAGTATCGGGAATTAGTCAGTCGTCTGAGCTATCCTAAGTTGACAATTAAATAGACATACTTATACACTTATAGACAAATATCTAAGTGTATTTATGTTTAAACCACATGAATTTGCCGAGAAAATTGGAGTTTCTGTTAAAACACTACAAAGATGGGACAATTCTGGAAAATTACCAGCAAAAAGAACACCATCGGGGCATCGGTTTTATACAGAGAACGACTTATTGATTATTCAGGGATTAAAACCCACAGAGCAACATCGTAAAAATATCGTTTATTGTCGCGTTTCTTCTAATGGACAGAAACCGGAATTGAGGAATCAAATCACCGCTATGGAAACATTTTGTTTAAATAGGGGTTTAGCTGTTGACGAATGGGTATCGGAAATTGGCGGAGGCTTGAACTTTAAAAGAAAGAAGTTCTTATCAATTATGATGTCTATGCTTCAAGGCGAAATCGCAATTATTGTCATAGCTCATAAGGATAGAATGTGTCGTTTTGCTTACGAAGGTTTACCGCATACCACTTGTAAATCAATCACTATATCTCGTACTGCTGACAGTTGGTTTATCGCCTTTGCTTATGAACAAGAGCATGAACCAACCCTTAAAAAGTATGAAGTTGTAGGTGTGGATATTGGGGTAAAAGAATTAGCTACTCTTTCT
>NZ_CP007203.1:4077291-4078452 GCF_000340565.2 Nodularia spumigena CCY9414 | reverse complement strand
GTAAATCATTTGACGATTATTTCCAAAATTTTCTGTAATATCTCTTGAATGTTTGGTATCAATTACAGCAGAAAATAAATTAAAGGAAGAATTAAAGTATAAAATTTATTACCCAGTTGGGGATTTGATCAAAGAATTAAAAATAGAATCACAAAAATTATCCCAAGTTTTAGCTATCCATTGACAACGCAGATGTAACATAATTTCTGCATTATTTTGTAACCAAAACTTACTGTTTCCTTTCATGCGTAAATTAACAACTTGACGAATTAAACTTTCAACTGCGCCACTACCAAGAGGAAGCTTTTGAGATGCCACCTCGTTATATTTTAACAGCCTCCTTCTATAGGCTTTTAAAATATAATTTCGCTCTCGCACTAAAATTTTACAGCGTTCTCCAGTCGCGCCAGAGATAAATTCACCCATGTTTCTCATTAAATCTAGCGTTTGCCCTTTCTTTAAAGCTTTTCGAGCTTTTTTAAACCATAATTGACTTTCATTATCTGTACTAAAAGCAGCATCAGCAAAATCTTTTAAATGTGATACAGCGTGATACAAATCTAATAATTGATAAGTTTCGGATGGACATTTTAGCTTTTTTAATAACGGGGGAATGTGTATCCATATCCACTCTGCACCATCGGCAATCAATAACACCTGTTTAGCTTGGCTTATCCCCAAATTTACTAAGTACATTTCTAAAATTTTCAGAAACTCTTTATAACCGGAATATGTGCCATCATTAGTAATAGGTATTGCTGATGTTCTAATTTTTTTACCTTGTTCATTTACGACATAAATTGTTAGTAACTTTGGCTCCATCCATTCACCGACAAAGCCATGACGGTTTGTTTTGCTACTGGGTCTACCTTTTTTATTAAACCTAATTTTAGTTCTTCCACCATCTACAGCGATGACAACTCGTTGGTCTTTGAGAACATTACTATCAGATAAGTTATCCATCTCCAGATGTAATATTTTCGATTGGCGAAGATTAATACCAATTTTACCAAAAAGGTAAGTCAGACGTTCGATTCGTTTTAAACTAACATTTATTCCCCAATCTATCAGAGTCGAATGTGCTGCATCAAAAGAACTTGCTATTGTACCATATTTGGCAATTGTTGACCAAACCAAAGGGGTAATACCTTCAGACATCCC
>NZ_CP007203.1:3946986-4077231 GCF_000340565.2 Nodularia spumigena CCY9414 | reverse complement strand
TATAGGCTTTTAAAATATAATTTCGCTCTCGCACTAAAATTTTACAGCGTTCTCCAGTCGCGCCAGAGATAAATTCACCCATGTTTCTCATTAAATCTAGCGTTTGCCCTTTCTTTAAAGCTTTTCGAGCTTTTTTAAACCATAATTGACTTTCATTATCTGTACTAAAAGCAGCATCAGCAAAATCTTTTAAATGTGATACAGCGTGATACAAATCTAATAATTGATAAGTTTCGGATGGACATTTTAGCTTTTTTAATAACGGGGGAATGTGTATCCATATCCACTCTGCACCATCGGCAATCAATAACACCTGTTTAGCTTGGCTTATCCCCAAATTTACTAAGTACATTTCTAAAATTTTCAGAAACTCTTTATAACCGGAATATGTGCCATCATTAGTAATAGGTATTGCTGATGTTCTAATTTTTTTACCTTGTTCATTTACGACATAAATTGTTAGTAACTTTGGCTCCATCCATTCACCGACAAAGCCATGACGGTTTGTTTTGCTACTGGGTCTACCTTTTTTATTAAACCTAATTTTAGTTCTTCCACCATCTACAGCGATGACAACTCGTTGGTCTTTGAGAACATTACTATCAGATAAGTTATCCATCTCCAGATGTAATATTTTCGATTGGCGAAGATTAATACCAATTTTACCAAAAAGGTAAGTCAGACGTTCGATTCGTTTTAAACTAACATTTATTCCCCAATCTATCAGAGTCGAATGTGCTGCATCAAAAGAACTTGCTATTGTACCATATTTGGCAATTGTTGACCAAACCAAAGGGGTAATACCTTCAGACATCCCTAGCCACTTTAAAAACGGACAAAATCCTTGATTTGAGGTTTTGATTTTTTGCTTATTGAGTGAAGAACTATCAGATTTTTTACTTTTCGGATTTCGTTCAAGTACATAAGGTAAGTTTAAAGTTACTTCGACATTTCCAATTGTTACTATTTGTCGCTTTTTATAACCATGTTTTTGTGTTTTTGTGCTTCTCCATCCTTGTGTTTGAGCAACAGAGTAGTCAAGAATCTTCGGTGATATCGAAAGATTATATAATAAAATAGCCATACATTGTCCAGCTAAAATGAGTGCCTGAACTCTAATTTCTTCTTCTCGCTCTTTGAGCTTTTTCCCATCCCATTCTGGGATATTCGCAAAATCTAAAAGTTTTGTAGCATTCGATTGAAAAGTTTTTATTGATGTATTTAAATCAAGACTTGCACATATATTTTTTGTCATAAAAGGCAGATATTCCCTATCTAAAAACACTATTTAAAGGGAATTTTACCTTTTTTTGTCGCCATTACAGAACAGGTAGGAAGTATTTATGTATTTATACGCAACATTAAGTGATAAATTTATTTTGCTACTGAGAAGAGGTTATTGGCGATCGCTACTTTTTGACCCAACTTCACAAAATCGCGTTGCTCCCGGTAAAGAATCAATTAACCGTTACGAGAATAGCTATTTTAGGGACTCAAAAACTAAATAAGTGGAAATCTAACGAGCTTGATTTGATTGCTTTGAGCTTGGGTAAACTACGCTCTGATTTGTGGAATGAGTTCGGGTCGTTGAAAGCCTGGGGCGTTTCTAAATTTGAGATTGACAAACAGCTACGCACCTTAAAAGACAAATACAAATTACCTGCTAAGTTATGGGAAGCAACTCTCTATGACGTAATTGATGATATTCATTTAGTTCAGGCTTCTTGTGTCGAAAAGGTAATGAAATCTTTGGGTCAATCGTTCCAATCGTTTCCGACTAAAAAAGGGGTTTTACAACTTACCTTAGAAAGTCGTGAATGGTTGGAACACCCAAAACTTTGCACCTTAGTTAGAAAGTTTTGGTATCGAGGTAACACGAAAGTTTGTAACCAAATTATCGTGAAAGCTTATGATACTAAAATGGATGATAAAGGTGTGGTGTGGTTGCGTTTTGGAGGTTTAACTCCATGTAAAACTCTAAAACTACCAACGACTTTACCAACAGAAATCAAGTGTCAGGTAAGGCTAATTAACCGTAATAGCAGATGGGAAATTCACTACACGACTGATATCCAAAAAGCTGAAAAAAAGACCGATGGTAAAATAATTGGATGTGATAGAGGTTACACCGAAGTTTACGCCACATCTTCTAACGATGGTGCTAGATTTTTGGGTAATGATTTTGGTAAAATCCAAACTCAAGAAACCGATTACAGAACAGCGAAACAAGTTAAACGTAATAAAATCAGGTCAGTTTTTAACAAGTCTACGAAGAAAGGAAACAGTGCCAAGGCTGATAGAATTAAACGGAATAACCTTGGTAAAATCAAGTGGAATAATCGGGAAACATCCTTTAAAGGTAGGATTCAAACAAATGTATATTCGCCAATGCACAGAGCGATCGCACCCCTAAATACTCAACTCTTGCCAAGATGCCCAGACTCATAGAGAATCAATATATACAAACTGATCCTCCCATTGTCCAAAGCTGCTAGAGGCAACTGCTACAAACTGCCATGTTCAAACTCATAGATGTCTTCTGGGCTTATATTCTCATCGCTATCTTAATCCTGGTGGGGCGATTAATCAGACAGCGCCTGGGAATATTGCGATCGCTCTACATACCCAGTTCAATTGTTGCTGGTATTATTGCCTTACTTCTGGGTAAAAGTGCTTTGGGTGCAATTGTCAAATTAATAAATCCCGAATCTCCCCTTGTTCAAGGCATATTTACCGAAAATGTCCAGGCGGTTTGGTCGCAGTCTCCTGGTATCTTTATTAACATTGTTTTTGCTACCCTGTTTCTGGGTCAATATGTGCCAACATTGCGTGAATTTTGGCGTAAAGCTGCCCCTCAAGTGGCATTAGGTCAGTCGATTGCCTGGGGTCAATACGTGGTAGGATTAATACTAGCAATCACCATATTAACACCAGTTTTTGGTTTACCCCCCATAGCGGCTTGTTTAATAGAAGTGGCCTTTGAAGGGGGACACGGCACATCAGCCGGGATGGCTGCAACTTTTACAGAATTGGGTTTTACCGCCGGGCCTGATTTATCTTTAGCTTTAGCCACAGTAGGGCTGGTTTCTGGGGTAGTTTCAGGGACAATTTTGATCCACTGGGGACGCAGAACCGGACGGATCAAAGTTAGCAGCGAACCGTTATATCGTGTAGAAGATACAGAGAATCAGCATCCAGAAGAAGAACCAAGTGTCACAATTGCCAGAAAAAATTTATTCCGTAACTTACTCATTGATCCATTATCACTCAACTTCGGTTTTGTCGGACTAGCGATCGCTTTCGGCTGGCTAATTTTAGAAGCCTTGCGCTTGCTTGAATCCATCACCTGGGGTAGAGGTGGAGTGGAACTAATTTCCTACGTGCCGTTATTTCCCATCGCCCTGATTGGGGGAATGATTGTGCAGTATATACTTATGCGTACCAGACGCACCTATTTAATTAGTCGTCCCCTGATGGAGAACATTGGCGGACTGGCGTTAGATATTACGATTGTCACAGCCCTAGCAAGTATTTCTCTTTCTGTACTGGGTGATAACCTTGCTCCCTTTCTGATTTTATCCGTTGCTGGGATTGCGTGGAACGTGTGTGCCTTTGTATTCTTAGGCCCCCATCTCCTACCTTTTTACTGGTTTGAGCGTGGTATTGGCGACATGGGACAATCGATGGGTGTAACTTCCACTGGATTATTGCTGTTGCGAATGGTAGATCCAGATAACCGTTCTGGTGCGTTTGAGAGTTTTGCTTATAAACAATTGCTGTTTGAACCTATTGTGGGTGGAGGCTTATTTACTGCTGCTGCACCACTGTTAATTTATAATTTTGGCCCCATACCAATTTTGCTATTAACATCATTTATCTTGGCATTTTGGCTGATATTTGGTTTCTATAACTGTAAGCAAATACGCAAGCAAAGTGCATAAGATTTTGCAATTGGGGATTTTCATGAAATAAACGTTCGCGTAGCGTGCGCGCAGCGCATAAGCTGAAAACAACTGATTTTGCACAACATATTTAAATACAACTCTTGTGGGATGGGCATCTTGCCCGTCCAAACTCTGCAAGTTGAATGCTCAACAGCTTACCACACCAGGCACAGAGAACACCGAGGAATAAGGAAGATAGTGCTTTATCTCAGGATTTGAAACCCACGCAGGTGGGTTTTGTTTGTGTAGCCGCGACTTCTAGTCGCCAAGGCCAGTTGAAACATCCTCAAGTTTACTGTAAGCAGAAAATCCACTTTCCTCGACCAACTTTTTCGCAGCTTCCAGTAGATACTCATAATAGGTACGAGCGACGATAGATAACTGTTTCCCAGGTGGATGCACCATATACCAAGTGCGCTTAATGGGAAAGTGTTCTACATCCAAAATGCTGAACTCAGAAGAGTCTGGCATTAAGGTATGGCGAGATAAAACAGAAATTCCTAAACCCCCGGCGATCGCTTGTTTAATCGCTTCGTTACTGCCCAATTCCAGCTTAACTTTTACCTTCACGCCATATTCATCAAAGAGTTGCTGCACAGCCCGGCGAGTTCCTGAACCCGGTTCCCGCATAATAAAAGGTTCATTTGTCAACCGTTCTATGGGAATATTTTTCTCTTTTGCTAACGGATGATTAACCGGTGCAAATACTACTAAGGGGTTATCTAAAAATGGCTCATAGTTGACATCTAGATTTTCTGGGACTTGACTCATAATGTACAAGTCATCCATGTTATTGTTCATCCGTTCCAAGATGCCTTCATGGTTCGTTACTTGTAAGGAAATTTCAATTCCTGGATAAAGTTGACAAAATGGCCCTAATAAACGGGGGACAAAATACTTAGCCGTTGTAATCACAGCCAAGCGTAATTGTCCTTGTTTGAGACCTTTTAAATCCGCCACAGTCATCTCAAACTGGGCTATGGTTTCAAAAATCTGCCGACAAGTAGCAAATAATTCCCGTCCGGCTTCTGTCAAGAATAGACGTTTTCCCACCTGCTCAAATAATGGCAACCCTACCGATTTTGTGAGTTGTTTAATTTGCATAGAGACGGTGGGTTGAGTCAGAAATAATTCCTCAGCCGCACGAGTAAAGCTACTGTGCCGTGCCGCCGCCTCGAACACCTTCAACTGGTGTAGCGTCGCCTGCTTCAAGGGTGATTCTCCTCTAATAGCGATTTATATCTATAAATTTAGTATCACTGAACACTTGCCAATGATACCGAATCACTCATACGAAGTTCATAATTTTACTATAGATAAAACTCTATTAACGTTATTAAAAGAAACTTGTTTTACTTATGCTAATCACAAGTTATTTTGAACCTCGCATGACTAGAAGTCACGAGTGTGCGGCTTGCAGAAATCAAAACAACAAGCAAAGCGTAAGATGCCTTCCAACCGAAGATGAATGTTGAATGCCCAAAGTTGAATGATAATTGCTGACAATTCATCATTTAGCCTTCGTAATTCATCATTCATCATTCCATATTTCTTCTGCCACTTCTTCGGTAAATTTGGAAGGTATTTGGGATAAATCAGGCAACTGTAGCACTTCTATTTCGGCCATCTGCTCCTCAACATTGACAGGCATATTCAATGGTTCGCGGTGTTCAATCCAGCAACTTGCTAAAGGCAAGGTGTTTTCCATTTCATCCAGTGGTCTAGGAATCACCATAACTGCGTTCAATTCGCCAATGCGTTCTGCCTCAAACATTCCCGCTTCCACTGCTACGGCGACATTAGCCACAGTGCCACGAATGATGGCTGTACACAAACCCGCACCAATTTTTTCATAAGCTGCTAAATGAACATCAGCCGATTTAAGCATGGCATCACAAGCGCCTACCATCGCCGGGAATCCCCGCGTTTCGACTAAACCAATGGCTAAGTTACTTAAACTGCTTTGATTACCTTCCTCCATCAATTTGCTCAGACGGCTAGTGATGGGCAGCACTATCTCTAGGTTAGGATAAGGACGAGGAATTACCAAACTAGAAACCAATTGACCAAACTGTTCAGCAGTTTGAACCCCAGCTTCCACAGCCAGACGGACATCAGCAATTCCACCTCTAACAATAGCTGTACACTGCCCACTACCAATTTTTTCATACCCCACTAGGTGAACACCAGCCGATTTCAGCATCATATCTGCTGTCCCCACTATGGCGGGAAAGCTGCTGGTAGAGACTAAACCTAAAGCAGTATTTTTCAGACTATCTCGACGGCGGGATTTCTGAATTGTGCTAAGAGAGTGTTGATTAGATGTTTCCATGTGAATTTTCCAAGTTACTCACGAAACCGACAACTAACAATTAACACTTACTCAGACTGATCGTCAGAAATCGAGTCATTTAAGGTTTGCCTATGGGGAAATAATGTCACTAATAATCTATTTATACTTACTTGTCCATAAATTTGGTTCCCGAAACTATTCGGCGATTCAGTGGGAGGCTGACTAGATTTTGATTTCTGCGGAATTGAGTTACTAGCTTTGGCTTTTTGTTCTACAGGTGCTGGTTCTACAGGTGCTGGTTCTACAGGTGCTGGTTCTACAGGTGCTGGCTGGCTTGACGATGTAGGCGAAGACCCAGAAGAGGAAGTAGACTGGTGTTTGAATTTCCAGTAAGCCTTTGCGGAGATGGTAGTTGAGGATATGACTGTCTCCTCATCTGTCTCTAAACTATTTTCTGCTTCTGGCTGTTGTTCAGTACTGGTATGATCACCATTATTAGTGGATGATTCCAGTTGTTCTGTGTCCTCAATTTGCCGACTCGTGTCTCCCAAAATTGATCCAGGTGGAATGACTTTTCCCGGCTCAATAGAACAGTTAAAAACTGTTGTTGCTGAACCAACACAAGCATTTGCGCCAATTTTGCCTTTGCCAACCATCAAAAAACCGGCTCCCAAGTTTGCTCCTGCTTCTACCTCTAGGGTTCCTTCGCTAACTTGGAGAATTGACCCCATACCAATACAGACCCCTGGTCCGATGATCATCTTGCTGTTGACAGCTGCTTGAAGTATCACTCCAGGTGCAAGTACTGCGCTAGGATGAATAGTCACCTCGCCACTCGTGTAAGAGTCAAAGTTGTTGCTGAGGTGCAGTGGCGGCACAGACATGGAAATTTTAACCTCGGAAGCCGGAAAAATATGAGTGTTGAGGGGGGACTGGGAAAAGGCGGAGGGGCAGGGAGCAGGGTGCGAGAAGGTTGAAGGGCAACGGTTGTTAAGCAACCGGGAGTGTAAACTAATTTCCAACTCACCCCTGCTCCGGTGCTCCGGTGCTCCCCTGCTTCTTTTTCCTACTCTCTACTCCCCTCTATTTAAGGACGTTGGATAATCGTCTCTAAGATTCGGCGTTTGGCTTTGGTGTCGATACCAATCAAGCGCACATATTCTTCGGGATATTCAGCGAGGTATCCTTCCAAGGCGGCGATCGCTTCTCTGTCGGATCTGGTGTCAATTTGGCCACAGCTAGCCCAAGAACCTGTACGGAACCGTCTTTTATCTACGTGTTCAGCACTAACTTTATATCCACCAGCCAATATTTGCCTGATTTGGTCTACGGCTTCAGAACTCAATTTAGTACTGGTAGCGGTAGCGGTAGCTGTGGCTGTACCACCACTATAACTTGGTTTGCTAAAAGATTTTTTGGTGTCAGATGGAGCAACAGCACCGTTTGGTCTTTGGATAATGCTTTCTAAAACCCGCCGTTTAGCTTTGGCATCAATGCCGATTAAGCGCACATATTCGCCTTGATGCAATTCAATACATTCTTCTAAGGCGGCAATCACTTCATTTGTCGAAGTGGATTCAATGGGTTTGCAGCTAGTCCAGGAACCAGTCCGGAAACGCCGTTCATCTACGTGTTCTGTCCCAATTTTGTAACCGCTAGACAGCAAGCTACGAACTTGGTCTATGGTTTCGCTACTCAGTGCGCCACTGCTGGCAACGTGACCATTGCCATTACTACTGTAACGACCATTTCCATTACCATTACTAGCAGCTGTATAGGGGCTAGATTTAATCGCACTAACTATACCATCAGGGCGTTGAATAATGGTTTCTAACACGCGCCGTCTACCATTATCAATGCCAAACAGCCGGACATATTCGCCGCTATGATCTCTCAGACAGCTTTCTAAAGCGGCGATCGCTTCACCCATTGATCCTGGTTGAATGGGCTGGCAACTTTGCCAACAACCAGTACGGAAACGTCTTTCATCTACGTGTTCTGTACCAATTTTAAACCCTTGGTTTAAAAGATAACTGACCTGTTCTATGATTTCTGCACCCAAGCTATTGCTCGACACTTCACTACTCCTTTCTAGCTCTAAAACAGTAATACCAGTATTTGTATAAGATTTAGCAATCTCATCCCGAATGGGTGCAATACATTTACTATCCGCAGCACACCGATAACCAGTTCTTAATGACTGATTTATTCCCACCACATGATGAGCGAACTGCTGATCCGCGACTTCAGCATCCGGCAAACGGTCAGCTTGGTGCTGACTAGTAATGATCGCTCCCGAAGGTACATACTTACCTGGAGGAATTTCTACATCTTGAATTAAAGCGTGCATCATGATGACGCACCCAGCACCCACTCTGGCGTTAAATACGGTGGAACGAAACCCAATAAAGGCATCATCTCCTACATACGCCGGACCATGAATCAGTGCCATGTGGGTAATAGAAACATTTTTCCCCACCCATACCGAGTATTTATTTTGGTCATCACCAATTACTCGGCCTTGCTCCAATCCATGAATTACGACACCATCTTGAATATTAGTATTTTCACCAATAGAAAAAGGTGTACCTTCATCCGCTCTAATCGAGGTCCCCGGAGCAACGATTACATTTGCGCCTATCCGGACATCTCCAATGATGTTGGCAACCGGATGTACAAATGTGCTTTCATGGATTTTTGGCTCGGCTAAATTCCTCGACCACGGGGTTGGGGGTGCCGCCGTGCTGCGGACTACCATTGCGAGATTCCTCCTGAATTAAGCTTTTTGTCAGTTATCAGTTATCAGTTATCAGTTATCAGTCTCTTTGCTGCTCACTGTTTACTGTTCACTGATTATCGATACTGCTCTTTTTTGCTGTACATAAGGCGATTTTCCAAGTGAATGGTATCAATAATCGCCACTACTGCTGCATCTAATGGACGCTGTTCGTTACCAAGGATTTGACGAGCGGCACTACCACGAGTGACTAGCACCCACTCATCTACTCCAGCACCTACGGTATCTGCTGCTACCTCGTAGCTTGGCAGGAGATTTCCTTCTTCATCTACTAATTGCAACAAAAGTAGTTTGACACCTCGAAGACTTGGATCTTTTTGTGTGCCGACTACTGTGCCACGAACTTTGGCAATTTGCATTACAGATTACGGTCTTCTACCAAAAGGACGAATCGCGTTTACATTTTCCCGGAATTGTTCTACATCTTCGGTATAACGAATTGGTAGGACGTATTCCAAGTTTTCGTGGGGACGAGCAATGATGTGGGTAGACAAAACTTCTCCACCGTGAACTCGTTTAACTGATTCTACTCCCGCACCCACGGAAGCTTGGACTTCGGAAACGTCACCACGAACGATGACTGTCACTCGACCGCTACCGATTTTTTCATAGCCCACCAAAGTAACGCGAGCGGCTTTTACCATCGCATCAGCAGCTTCCACTACTGCCGGAAAGCCCAGCGTTTCTACCATTCCTACTGCGATTGACATTAGTTGTAATCCTGAATTAAAGTTTTTAACCCTTGAAAAAAGTGGCGCTCTAGAAAGCAACCCCTTTAATTACTTTGTTTGTTTAATCAGCTTTTAAGTGCGGAACTGTTCTACAGCTTCCGTATACCGGATCGGCAATACGTATTCTAGGTTTTCGTGGGGACGGGCAATGATGTGAGTTGATAATACTTCACCACCATTAACTCTTCTGGCTGCTTCAACGCCGGCAGAAACTGAAGCTTGCACTTCAGATACATCTCCCCGCACAATCACCGTTACCCTAGCGCTACCAATTTTTTCATATCCCACTAACGTAACACGGGCGGCTTTCACCATCGCATCAGCAGCTTCTACTACTGCTGGAAAGCCTTTAGTCTCAATCATTCCAACTGCAATTGGCATCGCAGAACTCCTAAAAATTTTAATCCGATCAGTACTGTGTTGTGAAATGTTTAACGGGAATGGCCCATCTTAAGCCATAAAAACACTTCTAAACTAAGCATAGGAAAGCTTGGTCTTCCTGGCAATATAAATTAGTATAATTGTTTATGATAAAATAGTTTTAAAAAACTTAACAAAAATTTATACCTCCTTCTGCTTCATCGAAGTTACAGGATTTGGAGAGGAACCGCTTATGCTTTATAATTTTTTTATTACATTGACAAAACGACATTCATAGCTGTGGCAATCAACTCCGGCAATGGGCTATTGATGGCTGTAAATTATGCTATCTCTAAGTTTGCCGGATTTGAGAGCATAACCTAACGACTAAGTAAAAATTATATAACTTTTTTAAATGTATCGTATAAACTTATTTGCTAAAAGTAGAAATAGAAATTTATAATCACACAGGATGTAGTAGGAGTAAATGCTTTTAAGTATGTTAAATTATATTTAATTATACATAAATAAGGTAAGCTGAATAAAAAATACTTATTCAAGTTTTAGAGAAGAAATAGTTTAAAAAACCCAAAATTTATGTTGAGGTAACTATTTTTTGAATAAATAATTGTTTGAAGGATATTTCAAAAAAATCAAGGCTGAGTCGTCAAGGAAAATCTCAATGAATCAGTTTCTATTTTCAACAAGTTGGTGGGTGCCATTTTACAGCTTAATTGGCGCACTTGTAACTTTGCCGTGGGGAATGGGAATCATTAAGCTCACAGGGCCTAGACCTGCGGCATATTTCAACTTGTTAACGACTCTTGCGGGTTTTGCACATAGCCTGTTGGTATTTAAGCACATTTGGGATAGAGAACCAGAAATTTTGGTAATTAATTGGTTCCAAGCTGCGGATTTTAACATATCATTCGCTTTGGAACTTTCACCAGTCAGTATTGGGGCAACAGTTTTAATTACAGGATTAAGTTTGTTAGCACAAGTCTATGCCCTGGGTTACATGGAAAAAGACTGGTCCCTGGCACGTTTCTTTGCCCTAGTTGGCTTTTTTGAAATGGCGCTGTCTGGTTTAGCGATCAGTGATTCCTTGTTTTTGAGTTATGCTCTTTTGGAAGTCCTCACCCTTTCTACTTACTTATTAGTGGGATTCTGGTATGCTCAACCGCTAGTGGTGACGGCGGCGCGAGATGCCTTTTTAACTAAGCGGGTGGGGGATTTGCTGCTATTAATGGGCGTAGTGACGCTTTCTACCATAGCAGGTAGTTTGAATTTTTCTGACTTATATGAATGGGCGCAAACGGCTGATTTAAGTCCCTTGACATCGAATTTGCTGGGTTTGGCATTGATTGCTGGGCCTGCGGGTAAATGCGCTCAATTTCCTCTACACCTGTGGTTAGATGAAGCGATGGAAGGGCCTAACCCGGCTTCAGTAATGCGGAATTCCCTGGTCGTAGGTGGTGGTGCTTATATATTGTATAAACTTCAGCCAATATTAGCTTTATCCCCAGTTGCTTTAGATACCTTAGTTGTGCTAGGAACCTTGACGGCAGTTGGTGCAACATTAGTCGCATTGGCGCAAACTGATATCAAACGCGCGCTCTCTCATTCCACGAGTGCATATATGGGCTTAGTATTTTTAGCCGTGGGGTTAGAACAAGGTGGTGTCGCCTTAATGTTGCTGCTAAGTCATGCGATCGCTAAAGCCCTATTATTCATGAGTTCCGGTTCAGTAATTTACACCACTAGCACCCAAGATTTAACAGAAATGGGTGGATTGTGGTCACGAATGCCAGCCACCACCACAGCCTTTATTGTCGGTTCTGCGGGCATGGTAACACTGCTACCATTGGGCAGCTTCTGGTCTATGCTGGCATGGGCTGATGGCTTAGTTCATGCTAGCCCTTGGGTAATTGCTGTCTTAGTATTAGTCAACGGCTTGACAGCCTTGAACTTAACGCGAGTATTCAGATTAATATTTTGGGGCGAACCGCAACAGAAAACCCGCCGCGCCCCGGAAGTGGGCTGGCAGATGGCATTGCCAATGGTGTCACTCACTGTAGTCACTTTACTCTTACCCTTGATGCTACAGCAATGGTATCTGTTACCCAATTGGGAAAGTCTTGATTGGTACATCTTGTTACTGCTGCTTTCGTCTACTTTGATCGGGGTAGGTATAGGGTCTACAATGTATCTCCATAAAGCATGGTCACGCTCCAGAATCCTGGTATGGAGATTTATGCAGGACTTATTGGGTTATGATTTTTACATTGATAGAATTTATAAGCTGACGATAGTCAATGCAGTTGCCCTGCTATCGAAATTTTCTGCTTGGAGCGATCGCTATTTGGTTGATGGTTTTGTAAACTTAGTAGGATTTGCCACAATTCTGGGCGGACAAGGTTTAAAATACAGTATTTCTGGTCAATCTCAGGGGTATATGTTGACTATTCTCGTAGTAATCAGCGTTTTGGGTTTTTTCATTAGCTGGTCATTAGGTCTACTAGATAAATTGCCCTTTTAAGAGTGCTGAGTTATTTTCTCCCTCGTCTTTCCGTCTCCTTTTACCTAGTTCTTGTATATGCTGAGTGCATTAATTTTACTGCCCTTATTTGGTGCAGCTTTAATCGGTTTTTGGCCTGCACAAATGAGTGGGAAACTTTCTCGCAGAGTGGCTTTGCTCTTCGCCATTCTCATTTTCTTGTGGACAGGTTTACTAGCAATAAAATTCAATCCTGCGGAAGCCAATCAACAGTTTGCAGAGTTTATCCCCTGGATAGATTCTTTGGGCTTGAATTATAATTTAGGCATAGATGGTTTATCTTTGCCGTTGCTGGTTTTAAATGGACTGTTAACTTGTATTGCCATTTACAGCAGCGATGAATCGCTTCAACGTCCAAGATTTTATTACTCCTTAATCCTCCTATTATGTGCTGGGGTTACAGGAGCATTTTTGGCACAAGATTTATTATTATTTTTCCTGTTTTATGAACTGGAACTAATACCTTTATATCTGTTAATTGCCATTTGGGGCGGTACAAGACGTAGCTATGCAGCCACAAAATTTATGATTTATACGGCTGTTTCTGGCATCTTAATTTTGGCGAGTTTCCTGGGAATGGTGTGGCTGAGTGGTTCTTCTAGCTTTGCACTAGAAACTTTAGATACCTCAACTTTGTCTTTGACAACTCAGCTGTTACTACTAGGAGGAATTTTAGTTGGTTTTGGCATTAAGATTCCCTTGGTTCCCTTTCACACATGGCTACCAGATGCCCACGTTGAAGCTTCTACACCCATTTCTGTACTCTTGGCGGGAGTGTTATTGAAGTTGGGAACCTATGGCTTACTGCGCTTTGGGATGAACTTGTTACCAGAAGCTTGGACTTATTTAGCGCCTTGGTTAGCAACTTGGGCTGTCATCAGTGTACTATTTGGCTCATCCTGTGCGATCGCGCAAACAGATATGAAAAAAATGGTAGCCTACAGTTCAATTGGACATATGGGCTACGTACTCCTAGCGGCGGCGGCGGCTACACCTTTAAGCACCTTGGGCGCTGTCATGCAAATGATTAGCCACGGTTTGATTTCTGCACTGCTGTTTTTGCTAGTAGGGGTTGTTTACAAAAAAGCTGGTAGTCGTGATTTAGATGTAATTAAAGGACTACTGAACCCAGAACGAGGTTTACCCGTAATTGGTAGTTTAATGGTTTTAGGAGTCATGGCCAGCGCTGGTGTACCAGGAATGGTCGGCTTTATTTCCGAATTTATCGTTTTTCGGGGTAGTTATCCAGTTTTTCCCGTGCAAACCCTGATATCTATGATTGGTACAGGATTAACGGCGGTTTACTTCTTAATTCTCATGGATCGTGCCTTTTTTGGGCGATTATCGGCACAAGTCACCAACTTACCGCGCGTATTTTGGAGCGATCGCATACCTGCCGTAATTTTAGCAGTCCTAATTGTTATTTTCGGCATCCAGCCCGCTTGGTTAGCGCGATGGACTGAACCTACCATCACAGCAATGCTTAATCCCCAAAATGTAGTAGCTACCGTGTCTTTAGATAAAGCAAAAAGCAAAACTTAATATGGGGAATAGGGACTGGAGACTGGGGGAGAGTGTACCTAATACCTAATACCTAATACCTAATACCTCATCCCTCGTACCTGTAATTTTTGGAGAACTGGTAATGGTAACTAAAAGCAAAAAACCTGCTAATCATCCTTTAGCAGAATATATCGAACGCCTCCAAAAAGGAGGTGCATTACTTCCCGATAGTCCAGATAATGTCCTGGAAGTAGTCGGCATACTCAAAAGCTATGGCGTAGTTTTAGATGCTTATTCAAACAATCTTATTTATATTGCTGAACATCAATTTTTAGTATTTTTCCCGTTTTTTAAATACTTTAATGGCGAGATTTCTTTCTCTAAATTAATGCGTCATTGGTGGCATGACAGAATTAATTTTGAATATGCCGAATATTGTATGAAAGCCATGATGTGGCATGGTGGTGGTGGGCTAGATCAATATTTAGATACACCAGAATTTCAAGAAAGAGCGCAAGCAGTTATTCAAGCAAAATTTAAAAATAATCCCATCATCATGGGATTGAACCAACTATTTCCTGACTTTTTAACGGAAATGCTGCGCGTATCGGCTTATTACACTGGTTTAGGTCAATTTTGGCGGGTGATGGCTGATATGTTCCTCAGTTTATCAGACCGCTACGACCGAGGCGAAATTCAAACTATACCTCAAGTTGTAGACCACATTAAACAAGCATTGGTAGCAGATGCTTTAAAGCCTATTACCTACGCTGTCAAAATTAAAGATCAAGTCTATGACATCATTCCCAAATCTGCGGGTTTAACTTTTTTAGCAGATACAGCCATCCCTTATGTCGAAGCGGTATTCTTTCGGGGAACTCCTTTTCATGGCACAGTTTCTTACAATGCCCAAGCATATCAAATCCCCCTAGACCAATCTCGATTTCAATATGGCGCACTATATGCCGATCCTTTGCCTATAGGTGGTGCTGGTATTCCTCCCACTTTGCTGATGCAGGATATGCGTCATTATCTTCCTGATTATTTACATGAAATTTATCGTCGCAGTCTTCGGGGTGAAGATGATTTACGCGTGCAAATTTGTATCAGCTTCCAAAAATCCATGTTTTGTGTAACTACAGCTACGATTTTAGGACTGATGCCTTATCCTCTGGATACTCAAGATGTATCTGAACAAACTGCTAATCAACTCTATTTACAAAAATGGATGACTCGGCTGGAAACTTCGCGGTTAGAGGATGTGAATCAGAATTGATGGAGTTAACGTTCGCGTAGCGTGCGCGCAGCGCATACCACACCAGGCACAGAGAACACTGAGAAATGAGGAAGAGAGCGGTTTTTTTTTATTTGTCGGTCTCTGATTCGGTTTTGATGTTGTAGCTGTATAAAATCAGGTTAGTTAGAAAATATTCCCAAAATCACAAATTTGGTAGATTGGAACAGCCAAAAAATTGGCTACACTCACTTAGATGATGGCTAAATTATGGCGGGACTTGGTATGACTTTCTGATAGCCATCAACCTGGAGTCAGAAATATTTCGGTTGTTTCTGGGTTGGGAGAACGACAAGAACAAGGGATAATTCTTTGACAATTCGCGTATCTTTGCCTAGAGGAATATCTGGCAAAAATCAATCTCTCATCTAGTGCGATCGCTAACGATATTTGCTACGGTGGCACGATAAGATTCTAAAACAATAGTTTTACTATAAGGTCTAAATGGCAGAAACACTATTTTTTAACGCTCTGCGGGAAGCCATTGATGAAGAAATGGCGCGTGATGCAACTGTATTCGTTCTGGGTGAAGATGTAGGACACTATGGCGGTTCCTACAAAGTTACTAAAGACTTATACAAAAAGTATGGCGAACTCCGAGTTCTTGATACCCCCATTGCCGAAAACAGTTTTACTGGAATGGCTGTGGGTGCAGCCATGACTGGGTTACGACCGATAATTGAAGGCATGAATATGGGCTTTTTGCTCTTAGCCTTTAACCAAATATCCAATAACGCGGGAATGCTACGCTACACTTCCGGCGGTAACTTTAAAATTCCGATGGTGATTCGTGGCCCTGGCGGTGTGGGTAGACAGCTAGGTGCAGAACATTCTCAACGTTTAGAAGCATATTTTCAAGCGGTTCCTGGGTTAAAAATTGTTACCTGTTCTACACCCTACAACGCTAAAGGATTACTCAAATCGGCGATTCGTGATGATAACCCGGTGTTGTTCTTTGAACACGTTTTGCTTTACAACTTAAAAGAAGATTTACCAGAAGAAGAATATTTCCTACCTTTGGATAAAGCAGAAGTTGTGCGTCAGGGCAAAGATGTCACAATTCTCACTTACTCACGGATGCGCCATCATGTATTGCAAGCCGTGAAAACTTTAGAAAAACAAGGTTTTGACCCAGAAGTTATTGATTTAATATCACTCAAGCCTTTAGATTTTGATACCATCGGGGCATCCATACGCAAAACCCATCGAGTGATTATTGTGGAAGAGTGTATGAGAACTGGCGGTATTGGTGCAGAATTAACCGCTTCTATTAATGACCGCTTATTTGATGAATTGGATGCGCCAGTGCTGCGACTTTCTTCTCAAGATATCCCCACACCTTACAACGGTAATTTGGAACGGTTAACAATTGTTCAACCAGAACAAATAGTGGAAGCTGTGGAAAAAATGGTAGCTATGCGAGTTTAAGAATTGGGGGGAGTGGGGCGTGGTCCGTGGTCCGTGGTCCGTGGTCCGTGGTCCGTGGGGAAGAGGAAAGGTTGTTAAAACCGTCCGTGTAAAGTAATTTCCAACTCTCCCTGCCCCCCTGCCCCCTGCCCCCCTGCTCCTTCATTCATAACTCGTGAAAATAACGCTATTATAGCCTTTGTCAGTTGCGAGTTATGGTATGCAAAGACAGCGATCGCTATTAGCTTTAATTTTTGTGTTGCTCATTGCCGCTATTGCGGTGATAGTAACAATTCCAGTCTCCTTGGGGTTAGACTTACGGGGAGGTTCACAGTTAACCATTCAGGTGAAACCAGCACCAGGAATGAGAGAAATTACTGAACGAGATTTAGAAGGCGTTCAGAAAGTTTTGGAAGGTCGAGTTAATGGCCTGGGGGTTTCTGAGCCAGTAATTCAAACTGTGGGTGCAGATAAAATCCTGGTACAGTTACCAGGGGTGAATGATCCAGAGCAAGCAGAACGTGTGCTAGGTGGCACTGCACAGCTAGAATTTAAACAACAAAAGCCGGGTACAGAAACTCAACTTTTTGCTTTTCAAGCATCACGAGCCGAGTTGAGAGCCAAGCAAGAAGAATTACGCAGCAGCGATGATGAAGCTTTAATTATTAAAAATCAAGAAGAATTACAACAAAATAATCAAGCGATCGCCGAATTGTTTGAAAGTACAGATCCACCACTGGATGGTAAATATCTCCAGGATGCCTACGGTGAACCGACTCAAAATAGTAGTAACTGGAACGTTGCTATTCGCTTTGATCAAAAAGGTGGTGAATTGTTTGCCAATCTCACCAAAAACCTCGCAGGGACTGGGCGGAGCATTGGTGTATTTTTAGATAATGAACTAATCAGCGCTCCTGTAGTAGGGATAGAATTTGCCGCCACAGGAATTACTGGCGGTGCCGCCGTGATTACAGGTAGATTTACCCTACAAGAAGCCAACGACTTGGGTGTGCAGTTACGTGGCGGTGCGTTACCCTTACCAGTGGAAATTGTCGAAAGACGGACAGTGGGCGCTACTTTGGGTAGAGACAGTATTCAAAGCAGCATTTATGCTGGTGTTGGCGGTCTGATTTTAGTATTAATATTTATGGTGGTGTACTATCGCCTACCAGGATTGATTGCGGATGTGTCTTTAGTCATTTACTCTCTCCTGACTTGGGCGAGTTTTGCCTTATTAGGGGTGACATTAACTCTGCCCGGAATCGCTGGTTTTATCCTCAGTATTGGCATGGCAGTTGATGCTAATGTGCTAATCTTTGAGCGCACGCGGGAAGAATTGCGCGCCGGAAAATCTCTGTATCGTTCTGTAGAATCTGGTTTTTTCCGGGCATTTTCAAGTATTTTAGACAGTAACGTCACTACATGGATTGCTTGTGCCGCTCTGTTTTGGTTTGGTTCTGGATTAGTTCGAGGCTTTGCCCTCACCTTAGCTTTAGGTGTCGCAGTGAGTATGTTTACAGCAATTACTTCTAGCCGCTCACTGATGTTTTTAGCAGTGACCAATGCTGCTGTCAAAAATAAGCGCGAACTTTTCTGTCCGAACCTGCCAGCATTAAATAAGGCAGAGGTGGCTAAATGAAACTGAGTATTAACAAATCGCGATCGCTATGGTGGACTATTTCTAGTGCCATTATTCTCATTAGTATCATCTCAATGGTGATTTCGTGGCAAAACCCCCAAATTGGCGCACCCCTACGCCCCGGTTTGGATTTCATTGGTGGTACGCGATTACAGTTTGAACGTGATTGTACAGAACTAGGTAACTGCGACCAACCAATAGACATAAACACAGTCCGGGAAGTAGCGCAAGCGCAAGGTTTAGGCGATAGCAGCATCCAAATAGTTGGTGAGAATGGCATCTCAATTCGCAGTAAGGACTTAGATGTTGATCAGCGCACCAATTTACAAACTGCTTTAACCGAAAAAATTGGCACTTTTGACCCGCAAAAAAACCAAATTGATACTGTTGGCCCTACCCTGGGAGCAGAATTATTTAGGTCTGGGATTATCGCCCTGATTGTTTCCTTTGCGGGCATTATTATTTACTTAACCTTCCGCTTCCAGTTAGACTATGCCTTATTTGCCATTGTGGCGCTGTTCCACGATGTCTTGGTGACTTTAGGCGTTTTCTCAATTTTCGGGTTAGTGCTAGGCACAGAAGTGGATAGTCTGTTCATTGTTTCCCTGCTGACAATTATCGGTTTCTCCGTCAATGATACAGTGGTGATTTATGATCGCATTCGGGAAACTATTAAAGTCAATCCTGAGCGCCCAATTGCTGACATTGTGGATGATGCTGTCAACCAAACATTAGGAAGGTCGATCAACACCAGCCTGACCACGATGCTGCCATTGTTTGCTATCTATTTCCTTGGTGGCGAAACTCTCAAAAACTTTGCTTTAGCTCTAATTATTGGCTTTACTGCGGGCGCTTATTCCAGTCTTTTTATCGCCAGTACCCTCCTAGCTTGGTGGCGAGAACGCACCGGAAAATCTCCAGTCTTAGTAAGTACTGAGGCAGTTGATACATCTGCTAGTTCCCAGGATGGTTAAAATGAGGTTAAAGAAATGCTTGCTGGTAGAAAATCTTTGGTTATATAAACCAAAACTGTCCTGAATGCGTCATTCCCATACCCCAAGGGTTTCATTGATTTGGAATTGGTTATGGATCAACCAGAAGAACCATCAGTAAATGGCAAAAATGCCCATAGCATTGATACAAATTTTACCCAACAAGTACAAAGGCTACATCAGCTGACTGTATGCGGTAGGTGGTTTTTTGTTGGCTGTTTATGGCTGACTATTGCACCTTTCTCATTGTGGAATTTACGGGGAGAATTTGCTCTTTTACAACAATATTTTACCTGGGCAGCAGTAAGATATGGACTGTTAGATCATCCACTGTCTACCCTCGGTTTAGCCGTTTGTATTGGTACTACCGTTTCTACTTTAGTTTGGCAAAGCCGAAATATTCTGCTGGGACTACCGCAGAGGGAACAACAACGTTTAGAAAAACAAGTTTTGAGAATCAGACAGCAAGGCCAAACTCATCCTCTGTGGAAGTGGATTTATGATTAAATCATGACAATTAAACTTGAAGATAGTGGCAGACAGATAGACGTATTCAAAAATTGCTAGCACAATATGACAGAAATGAACCTGCCAAATTGGGGTGTAAAACATGAACTATCCTCAAATTCAATTTAGCGAACATCGCCAGTGTGAAATAGACCTTGACAAACTCCAAGAACTATTCAATCTTGCAGCTTTTTGGGCAAAAGGACGTAGTATTGAGGAATTAGGTATAGCGATCGCTAATAGTGATCCAGTAATTAGCATTTGCGATGGAGACCGACTAATTGGTTTTGCCAGAGCCACTTCTGATGGTATCTATCGCGCTACGATCTGGGATGTCGTGATTCACCCAGAGTATCGCGGTACAGGTTTGGGGCGCAAGTTAGTCGAAACCGTTTTAACTCATCCCCGCGTCAGTCGGGTTGAGCGGGTATACTTGATGACTACTCATCAGCAGGAGTTTTATGAAAAAATTGGTTTCCAGTCCAATGTCAGCACAACAATGGTACTAAATAACCAATCTCACATTGAAAACCTTCCTGTTACTGAAGTCCAACTTCAGGAATCACTGGGGGGATAGAAACTTGTAATCGAGTCAACTCCTCAGTTGTTTCCTCAATGATTGGAGATGGCAAAATTTCCAGCTTTCCTCCCATCACTTCTAGTAAAGTGTGGTTGACTAATAGATTCATTCCTGGCGAAAAAGTCGTTTGATCTTCATTTACCTGAGAACTGTGAACCATTGATTTGATCAGATCAATGGACTCACTGGCAGTTAAAGTATGGGTAGGCACATCTAGCCAAATGTAAAGAGTATCATTTGTAGGTGAGAAGTTACTGGAAAGACAGATACTGCCGAACTGCATTTGAGCAATGGCAGTGTCTACTAAATTTACCAATATTTGGCGTAACCATCGGTAATCTGCCAAAACATAAATTTCTGGATCGGGAAGCACAACACGCAAAGGAAAATTGCGATTTGCTGCCAACATATAAGTTAAATTATTAACTTCCTGCAAAACTGTAGCCAGGGAGTGGGGTTGAATATCTAATTTATTAGTACCGTGTTCTGTTCTGGCGATTTTCAGAATTTCATCAATCAGGTGTAGTAATTTCAGCGCTCTCTCGTGAGCTTGAGTAATAAATTCTCGCTCTTCTTCGGGATTTTCACACAAATCTTCCAAAATTAACTGATGTAAGCCGATTAAACCATTCAGAGGCGATCGCAATTCATGGGTAGTCCGCGCCAAAAATCCCGCTTTAAACAGGCTCATTTCTTGCGCCATTTGGTACGCTAGCTGCGTTTGCTTGATCTGTTGCTGGAGTTCTAAAACTTGCGGTTGCTCTCCCAATTTGACTGGGGATAAGCTAGAGGAATTTTGTAATGACCGAGTAAATAATCCCCGAACACCCAACCCTAGTATTAGTCCTACCCCTAAGTATATAAAGTTGCTCCAATTCATAATTTGGCAATTATTAACTGATTAATTGACCACAATGGCGCAAAGTAAATTTACCGATTTACTCGTGAATTAGTTTGATTCATGAGGAAAATCTCTAATCTGATCCGGTGATTTATAGCCACCGCCAAGGAGGTTAAGACATAAACGGATAATAAAACTTAGACACAACAAGGGTTTTAACCCATTCCCCACTCCCTACTCCCTACTCCCCAGCTATATCTAAAAACTTAATTTAACTGTACCTTGGCGCAAGATTTCCCAGTTTCTTCCCGTCCATTTACTCACAGTGGAAGGTACACCAATTCCTGAAAATTCGCCGTTAAATTGTGTCGGTTCCAGAGTCAGAACTTCAGGAAACTGCTCGGCAATTTCTGCTAACTTGAGTAAGGGCTGTTGACCGGAAAAATTGGCGCTAGTGGTGGCAAGAGCGCCTGTTTGTGCCAAAATAGTTTGAGCGATCGCACTCTGAGGAACTCGAATCCCAATTGTACTAGGATCAGTGGGATTCATCTGTTTTGGAACTTTCTGGCTAGCTGGTAAGACCAATGTCAACGCTCCCGGCCAATGTCTATTTGCGACATCTTGCCAAATTTTCAACTCATTTTCACTACCCTGAACATAAGGCCATAAATCCTCTGCACTAGCCCCCATCAAAATTAGCGGTTTATCTTGGCTGCGCTGTTTAGCCGCAAAAATTAATCCGGCTTTTTCTGGTAGAGCTGCGAGTGCGGGGACGGTATCTGTAGGAAAACTGACTAATAAGCCAGCACGTGCGCCGGCGATCAAATCAACTAAAGAAACGTGAGTCATTTGTAATACCATTTCTGTGTAAAGCTGCGCTGAATTCCTTTCTTTCTTTCTTTCTTTCTTGCTTCGTGTTCTTCGTGTTCTTTGTGGTTCGTTCCTCCTATAATTCAGCGCATCCTCATAAAGAATTGGTATAAAGTTATTTTATAGAAGCGATCGCAAAGCGTTCAATCCCCGCTAAATCGGCGTGAATTTGAATATTACAGTAGCTACCTTGTTTTGCTAAAAGTGTCCGCACAGTATCCGCTTGTCCCGCCATCATTTCAATCAGCCACACACCACCAGGGCGCAAATAGCCAGGAGAGATTTCTATTAACTGGCGAATACAATCCAAGCCATCACTACCACCATCCAGCGCTAGATGTGGTTCATGCTTGACTACTTCTGGTTGCAGGGTAGCCACGGTACTGGTGGGAATATAAGGTGGGTTAGACACCATCCCACTAAACTCACCTTTTAGGGCTGCTAGCGGCTCCCACCAGGAACCTTGGTAAAATTTGATTTGGTTGTCAAAACCTAAATTACGAGCATTGTCACGGGCAATTTTTAAAGCTTCTGGGCTGTAATCAACGGCGTGAATTGTCGCTTTTGGGAAAGCATCTGCTAAACCCAAGGCGATCGCACCGCTACCAGTACCCAAATCAGCCCAGTGTCCGGAATTGAGGAATGGGGCTGCACCACTCTTAGTCGCAGCCGCCACAGCTAAATCAATTAAATACTCAGTTTCCGGTCTGGGAATCAACACCGCATTTGACACGGCGATTTTAAACTGTCGCCAAGGCGTAACTCCAGTAATATACTGCACCGGCAAGCGTTCATTTAATCGTCTTTGCCACAACTGTTCTAAATCCTCTAAAGGTAACGCCATTTGAATTTCAGGACTTTCTTTA
Organism: Nodularia spumigena CCY9414; assembly: GCF_000340565.2. NCBI lineage: Bacteria > Bacillati > Cyanobacteriota > Cyanophyceae > Nostocales > Nodulariaceae > Nodularia > Nodularia spumigena. The sequence continues at coordinate 4,054,050 of NZ_CP007203.1, read as the reverse complement.
AAAGATTCTAAACGCAGTGCCAAACGGTCTAACCCAGCTACTTCCAGAAGTAACCAATCTACCTCAGCAGGTGAAATGTCACAGGAAATGGCTTGGGCGATCGCACTATTACGCCACCGCCAAAGCTGTACACCGGAAACTACCTTTAGCTGTTTATCTGTCATTCCTTAACGTTGCTGGGGTCTCCCAGGCTTGGAATTATTCCCGTTCTCTGTAGGCAAAGTTTTGATATATTCTCTAGATTCTTGGGATGGTACTAAAACAACTTGGTTTAGCCAACTATCATTTTTATCCTGCAAAGTTTTAATCACCCCGTCTATGTCTATTACCTGAATATCCGCTTTGGGAAACTTTGGCTTCACTTGGGTTAACAAGCCTTGTGCATCTTGCTTACTTAAAAACAAAGGAATCAGTTGCTCTTTGTCAGATTTCAGTTGAATAGGCACATAACCCTGGTCTGGGGAAAATCTCACAGCAAATACAGGCACACTGGTAAACTGATTTACCTGTTGACCACTTTTACGCAGTAATTCCATTGCCCCCTTGATTTCCTGTTCTACAGGTTTAAAGGCAAATAGCAGGCGTTCTGACTGGTTTTTACTTTGTTGTAATTGCTGATAAATAACTCCTAGAGGCACTGCTGTTACTTGTAGGCTTTTCACCATTTGTTGCGTTTTCGGATCTTTGCCTTGGGCCCCTTGCAGTTCCTTAATAAAACTTTGAGCTTCCTGGCGACTCATATAAACACCTGTTACCGAACCACCAGGTTTTTCAGCATTTGGTAAGGGACGACTCAATGGTAAACCTTCTTTATTCGTAATTAGATATACAGGAACTGCATCCAATTTGATTTTTATTTGCTCTTCTGACAAAGCCAGCACTGGTAAATTCCCCACAAAAACCGATCCCACTAATGTACTTCCGACTAGCCCTAATGTTGCGCCCCAGCGCACTAATGCTTTCATGATTGCTCCTCGCCTCAATAGTTAAATTAAGCCAGACAAATGGTTGGATTAGCACCACACTAACTAGTTTTAGTTATATAGCAATCCATTTAAAATGTGAAAAATGTATTTTGGCGCTTCAATATTAACAATTTATGCTCAAAAAGCGCTGTTTTCCCACCCTTAACAATTTCTCTAGTAATGCGATCGCGGTGTGTTGTTTTCGATTTACCCTTGCTATTCACTGCAAAATGCTGTTAATACTTGCTGAGTTTGCTCTTGAGAACCAAAAACTTCCCCGGAGATTTGAGATGCTCAATGCCACGTTATTGGTTTTCTTAAATCTAGATGACGACATGACATAATTAATCGTTCCACCCGATGCTGCTTTAATCCGAAGTCCTCAAACTCACGACAGCAATGAGCCAAAAAAATAAACTTCTTGGCTAACAGCTAAATTTTGAAAGACTTTGATATTTCGGCTAATAGTTGGAAAACAACATTTTAAATCGGGATGACAGGATTCGAACCTGCGACATCCTGCTCCCAAAGCAGGCGCGCTACCAAGCTGCGCTACATCCCGGACAAATTAATCTCACTCCAGCTGGTTGGGTTTTAAATTTACCGAACAGCTAGGAAAATCAAATTATAGCCTAAATGGTAAAACTGTGTGGAATCTTTTCCAATTATTAACTTACCAGGGCAATAATAATACTATAGCAGGTTTAAGATATCTTGGCTAGCCAATTTTATCTTTTATCTAAGCAAAATCAATTGCTTGACAAAAAACATTTGGGCTGTGCGGCTGAATCGGCATTACAAGACAGATAATTGTTTGCCTATCAGCAGCTCATATGCTCCAAAAACATAGCAATATTGACAATTGCACCATTATAGGCGCTTTTTTGTAGCCAGATGCTCTCTTGTTGCTCAAAATTAGTGCGGATACCAAAACATACCTTTAATGCCTTCTGGGTCTGACATGAAACCCATACCCCGATAAAAATCGAGAACATGAGGGTCAGCAAAGAGAGTAACATTGCTAATTTCCTCACTTCTGAGTTTTTTGAGTACGTATTTCATCAGCGCCTTACCCAGTCCTTGACCTTGAAAGTCCGGGTGAACTACCACATCCCAAATAGTGGCATTAAACGCATGATCTGAAGTAGCACGAGCGAAACCAATGAGCCGTCTTTTGTTTCCTCGCACTTGCCACATAGAGGCTACAAGAAAACTATGCTCAATGGCTTTTTTTACTTTTCTTAAAGGACGACGCGACCAACCTACTGCATCACAAAGTTCCTCTAGTTCATACAGGTCAATATCTCGCTCCGTACTAAAAACGATGCGAGTTTCTTTCCCAGAAGCTTCACTAGCGCTATTACCGCTAGACTCGCCCGAAACAGAACCTGTACGTTCTTCAAAAGAGGTAGTTTTACTTGTTGCTACAGACTCAGGACTATTAAACCAAGTTTTCCAAAAACCCATGCCAACGTGGTTCGGGTAGTATAACTAAATTGGTTTCCACTTTCAAAGGAGTGTTGATTCACGTTTTACAAAGCTGAAACCTTAAATACCCTTCGCACGTAAATTTTTTTAGATGTTTCCGGGATTTTTAATGGCAACCGCTTTTTATGGCGTGTTTCAGACCAATCATTTTCAAGTCTAGCATTTTGTTGTGGAGCCTAGGAGAAATTTCCCAAAAAGCGAAAAAGATTAGGTAAATTGTCTGGGATTTTAAATTAGGAATTGGAGATTGGGGAATAATTACCTGCAAACCCCTATCTTTAAGATATGGGAAAGAAAAAATTGTGTGCCGCACGCTACGCGTCTCCACACAAAACCTAATTATCTCAGTCAAAGAATTTAAGTAATTTTTTGGGATTTTCTAGTCCCCAATTCCCTGGTGATGAAAGCAAGCGAGTCCTACACCCAACGATGGCTTCTGGTTTAAAATCTTCGACACTGGAACTTCTAAAGCGCTTTAACCGAGCCTTTCCCCAGTTTTATGAGCAATTTGTGAGTAGTGAGATTCAACTGCAAAATTTGCGGCTAGCCTACCGTCTTTATAAAACCAAACGTGCCGTTATCGAATTAAAGTCGGAAGGTAGCAAAAGCGCCCTGCATTTTGCTTACCGCAACCAGTCGTTTCTTCTGAGTGATATTTTTGGTGTCCTAGCAGCTTATGGGCTAACCATTCATGGTTTAAGTCTATATGGTCAAATCCGACCACCGATGTTGGTTTTTATCAAACTTCTGGTATCTCGTGGTAGTCAAGCCCTAACCGAGAAAACCGCCGAAAATGTCTGCCGCGCCATTCGTGAGGCTCTAGGTGGGCGGTTTGAGGTAGAAGAAATGCTGGCAGTAGAATTTAATTTAGATACTGGACTAGAACAAGTACAGACAGAGTTTTATGTTGATCCAGTATTTCATCTCCCCGCCCTGGTAATTGAAGCCGACAATCAACCGGGATTATTTTACAAAGTCATGCACACTATTTGGCAGGAAGACCTATTAGTGGTCAATGCCAATTTGCTGGTTTGGCGCGGACGCACCCGGCTCATCCTCTATTTGTTAGGGCCGAATGAAAGCCTGATTCCTGAATATTTGGGACACAAAATTGCTGAAGGGGTGAGATTGAGGTTGTTGGATAGGTAAATATACAATCAATTGGTTGCGGTGAGCAGTCCCCCACCAGATCAAAGGTTCGTGGTGGGAAAAACCCCGTTTCGGGACTGGGTAATGGGTAATTGTGAATAAATATGTCCGGAGTCACAGCCCTGGCATAATTTTTTCTTTGAAAACCCAGTCCCATTCCCCATTCCCCATTCCCCATTCCCCAGTCCTTTTGAAAAATTAATTGGTTTGCTCCATTCCGTATTTAGTCGCGTCCGTTCTTAAGGGTACGATATTAAGTATGGCAACCATTGAAATATTGGGCGTTCCACACGCATACGAGCTGACTGCTCCTACTTCCTATCCCCATGCTTTAGTGTTTATCCACGGTTGGCTAAATAGCCGTGGGTATTGGCAACCTGTAATTTCCCGCCTGTCAGTTGATTTGCAGTGTCTGTCTTATGATTTGCGCGGTTTTGGTGAGTCGAAATCCCAGCCAGAAGCAGATTTTAGTCAGGCACAAACCAATGTCACCTTGAGTTCTCACTCAATTGATGACTTGAGTTTGCCTTTTGATTCTATTTATACACCAGCTGTTTATGCTCAGGATTTAGCCGCCCTTCTCGAACAGATGAATATTACTAGTGCTTGGCTGATTGGGCATTCCTTGGGAGGCACAATTGCCCTTTGGGCAGCTGCTCAAATACCTGAATGTGTTCAAGGAGTCATCTGTATTAACGCCGGTGGTGGTATTTATCTCAAAGAGGCCTTTGAGCAGTTTCGTTCAGCCGGTCAAAAATTTTTGCAGGTCCGTCCGCGCTGGCTGTCTCATATGCCTTTAATTGATTTGTTGTTTACCAGAGCGAGTGTAGCCCGTCCATTAGATCGACATTGGGCGCGTCAGCGAGTGATTGATTTTGTGATGGCTGACCCAGAAGCTGCACTAGGAGCATTGCTAGATTCCACAACTGAGGAAGAAGTCAACCGTTTACCTCAGCTAGTGTCTCAATTGCAGCAGCCAGTTTATTTTTTGGCTGGTACTGATGACAAGGTGATGGAACCCAAGTATGTTCGCCATTTAGCTAGTTTCCATCGGCTTTTTCAATATACTGGCGACAATGTGATTGAAATTCCTGATTGTGGTCACTTGGCAATGTTAGAACAGCCCGATGCAGTTGCTGCTCATATTAGGTCAATAGTCAATGGTTGAATTGGGGAGTGGGGAGTAGGGAGTGGGGAGTGGGGAATGGGGAATGGGGAATGGGGAATGGGGAGTGGGGAGTGGGGAGTAGGCTGCGTTATAGATGTTAGTCCTAAAGCACTGAGAATCTGGGATGGTGCGTTGCGCTACGCGACAACACACCCTACAAAAAAAATAGACTTTTTCCTGCAATTACGAATTACGAATTACGAATTACGAATTAATACAATTTCATTATTTGGCTGAGTGGCAATCTAGACTCAACACCTAATGTTATGGGTGATGTATGACCAAGTTTTAGGTGATGAGAGGCGGCGCAGGCTATCATGGCGGCGTTATCGGTACAGTATTTGAGGGGTGGGAACAGAACACGCAGGTTATGCTCGGCAGCAGCTGCCTGTAAGATTTTTCTGAGGCTGCTGTTAGCTGCTACTCCTCCACCCACGGCAATGGTGTTGAGATTATAGTCGAGGGCGCAGGCGATCGCTCTTTTGGTCAGCGATCGCGCTACAGTTTCCTGAAAGCTAGCCGCTAAATCAGCCACTGGCAGTTGTTTTTCATCTTTCTCTAATTGCTGCACTAACCGCAGTACCGCCGTCTTTAACCCACTAAAACTGCTGTCATAGCGATGATATCCCCCACCAGGTAAAGAAACTTTACCTTCTGGCAAAGCAAAGGCGCGGGGATTACCCGTTTGTGCTAATTGGTCAATGACTGGACCACCGGGATAACCCAGTTTTAATAACCGTGCTACTTTATCAAAGGCTTCACCAGCCGCATCATCACGAGTTGACCCCAGGGTTTCGTAAATACCACAATCCTTTACATAAATCAAGCTTGTATGTCCACCGGAAACGAGTAAGCTAAGAAATGGGGGATTTAAAGTTGGCTCACTCAAATAAGTCGCGTAAATGTGACCTTCAAGGTGATGCACTCCCAAAAATGGCTTGTTGTGTAACATTGCTAAGGTTTTAGCAGCAGTTAACCCTACCAATAGCGCTCCTACGAGTCCAGGGGCGCAGGTGGCGGCGATACCATCGATTTGCTCCCAGTTCAGTTGGGCTTGCTCTAGTGCTTGAGCGATCGCCTCATTGATCGTTTCTAGATGTTGCCGGGATGCCACCTCTGGCACTACCCCGCCATATTGACTATGAACTAGGATTTGGGAAGCTACGATACTGCTATAGACTTGACGATTATTTACAATTGCGACGGCAGTTTCATCGCAGCTGGTTTCTATTGCTAAAACAGTTGCCATTGTCAGGTTGTGTTAAGTAACGATTTGTTGGAGAAGCTTTAACTTTTATTTACTTAAACTTTACTCGGTTCCCGGCCAAGAGTATGATTACTAGCTAGTTATGCAAATAAAGAAATGTACAAGCCGCTTCGTTTTGTACAAAGAACTTTTTGTTTTGTAATAAAAGGAAACAAATCTATGAGACGATTGTTTGCTTTGATTTTAGCGATTTGTCTTTGGTCTAATTTTGCCCCCCCAGCCCAAGCGCTTGGAGCTAACTTAGTACCCTGTAAAGACTCTCCCGCCTTTCAAGAGCTAGCAAAGAATGCCCGTAACACCACCGCCGATCCCGAATCTGGGAGAAAGCGGTTTGAGCGTTATTCTCAGGCACTGTGTGGTCCAGAAGGTTATCCTCACTTGATTGTTGATGGTCGCCTAGACCGGGCTGGTGACTTCCTAATTCCCAGCATTCTCTTTTTGTATATTGCTGGTTGGATTGGCTGGGTAGGCCGTGCTTACCTGCAAGCTATCAAAAAGGAATCCGATACCGAAGCCAAAGAAATCCAAATCGATCTCGGTTTGGCACTACCCATTATCGCCACAGGTTTTGCTTGGCCTGTAGCAGCGATTAAAGAACTCCTTTCAGGCGAATTAACCGCTAAAGATTCAGAAATCACTGTTTCTCCTCGTTAATTTTTCCTAACTCAATTCATTTGTTTTGGAGACTAAATTCATGGCAGAAGAAAAAGGCGCTCAATCGTCCTATTTCATGACATTTCTTTCTACTGCTCCAGTAGCAGCTACTATCTGGCTCACCATTACAGCCGGGATTTTAATTGAATTTAACCGCTTTTTCCCTGACTTACTTTTCCACCCACTACCATAAGTAGAAAATGGAATTTACTGCTGAATATTGTGTAATTGGATTACTGAATCTAATTAGGCGAAAGTCTCACTCAAATTAGCAGGAAATATAGGCTGTGAAACTCGTATTGCTGTAAATAGCTTGCGAGTTTCGTAGTTTAATAAAGCAGGTAAATTAATTTTTCTAAACTTCCCAGCTAAAAAACATCTTTGGCAACAAATAATATTAATAATATAAAAATGCCACCATTCTAATTTAGAGGCGAACAAAAAATATGGCGCAAGCAGTAAATTCAGCGAAAAATCGCCCCAGCGATCCCAGAAATCGTGAGGTTGTTGCTCCAGCAGGACGTGACCCCCAGCAAGGAAACCTAGAAACCCCGATTAATTCCTCTCCCTTGGTGAAGTGGTTCATCAATAACTTACCCGCCTATCGTCAAGGTCTCAATCCTTCTAGACGTGGATTAGAAGTGGGTATGGCTCATGGTTACTTGCTATTTGGGCCTTTTGCTAAATTGGGTCCTCTACGTAATGCAACTAACGCTAATTTAGCTGGGTTACTGGGAGCAATCGGTTTGGTTGTGATTCTCACCGCCTGTCTATCCCTGTATGCCAATAGCAATCCCTCTAAAGCACTTGCCAGTGTAACTGTTCCTAACCCTCCCGTAGATGCTTTTAACTCCAAAGAAAGCTGGAATAATTTCGCCAGTTCTTTCTTAATTGGTGGGATTGGCGGTGCAGTAGTGGCTTATTTCTTGACTAGCAATTTGGGAGTCATTCAAGCTCTATTTGGTTAATTTAATTTTTTGATAATTAGGCATTAGGCATTGGTAATAGCTTAATTTTAATTAAGTTTTATTACCCATGCCTAATGTTCTATTTTTTATTGCCAGGAAACAAGGGAAAAGCTTCGCTCTTCTTCTGTGTGCTTTTTTGTTTGGTGTAAAAAATGCTTAGTATCAAAGAGTTTCAACTATCCAAATAAAGTGGCTTCTATGGCTTTGAGAGCGGTTTCTAAATCGTCATTAACGATTTGAACATCAAATTCGTCTGCTGCTTGAATTTCTTCTTGGGCGCGGCGTAGGCGACGAGCGATCGCTTCTTCAGAATCTTGGGCGCGTCCACGTATCCGGCTCTCTAATTCATTCAGGGAAGGCGGTAAAATAAAAATGCTCAGAGCGCTAGGGAAGGAAGTGCGGATTTGTCTTGCCCCTTTGAGTTCAATTTCCAGCACCACCAAGTTGCCAGATCGAACTTGGTTAAGCACAGCTTCACGGGGAGTACCGTAATAATTCCCCGCAAATTCTGCCCACTCCAAGAATTCACCTTGGGAAACTAATTGTTCAAACTTAGTGCGGCTAATAAAGTAATAATTTTCGCCGTTAATTTCTCCTGGACGAGGAGAACGAGTCGTCACGGATACAGAATAGTAAAGTTCAGGATGACGTTTTAACAGCGCTTGCATTAAAGTGCCTTTACCAACCCCACTGGGGCCAGTTAAAACAATTAGCCTGCCTGGAGAGGGACTTTCTTTGGTGGGAGCATCACTGTGGATAGGTAAAACTTGCATCATCCGTTCAAACTGTGAATTAATTATTAGACATTATTCATGAGTCATTAGCTGTGTTTTCGTTATCAGAAAAACTTTTGACCAACGAATTTGTAGCACGGGTGACAGAAAACTTGTCTAATTCACATGGTACTGCTGATGTGGTGCAAATAGGTGTAGGGTTATTGACAGTACAAATTTTAGATTTAGGATTTAGGATTTTGGAATTGGTTTTTTTTCGGTTTGAGCAAGGCTGCTATGCCTACTCTCAAATCTAAAATACTCACTGCCCAGCGTCAGCAGCGCTCACGCTAATCTAAAATCCCCAAGGTATATTCCCCTGGTTGATGCAGTCAATCTAAAATTACAAATCTAAAATCCCAAATTCTTTTACCTATATGAATCAGTTCTCTACACTATGATGCTCGCGGGAAATCACAAACCGATTCGCTACTGTTTCCGGTTGAATCGCTGAAAGAATGACGTGGCTGGAATCAGTGATAATTACGGCCCTAGTCCGACGACCGTAAGTTGCATCCACTAGCTGACCTCTGTCCCGTGCATCGGTAATGATCCGTTTAATGGGGGCAGATTCTGGACTAACGATGGCAACTACTCGGTTGGCAGACACGATGTTACCGAAACCAATGTTGATTAATTGTATTTCCATAAAAAAAATTGACACCAAATCTGGTGTGACAAGCTGGTAAGGTAATTATTCCATGTTATCGCCAAAAAACGGTAGTTACAACGCTTTACGTTTAGTAAGCCTGAGTTTTTAAAAGACAAATGGTTTGTTTAGCTGGTAAATAGCTGGATATACTTAAAATATGCCCCAGGAGATATGCGAAATTATAAAAAAACAATCTAATTAACTGAGCCAATTTATTTTGAGTAAAATTTAGATTTAAATTAGACGTAGTGATAATTTTCCTACATCTGAAGATTGTCATCAGCAAATATTGTTTCTTCGACAATACATTAGGGAACACTAGAACATAAATTATCCCATATGGTGGGACATCCAGGTATAGCGACTTCAGACATCACGCCGTCCTTTCCCGTCCTTAGTGATTAGCGGGCAAGGTGCCTGTTCCACAAAACAAATTTGGAAATATTTTTTTATTTGTCAGTTTCTTACTGCGGCGATCGCATTTGTACTCTTGACAAAAATAGAACATTGCCGTTATTCTATACCAGGACTTACGCAAAATATCTCTCAAACCCTCTTTTCTTCTCCCAAGGGGAGACGCTACGCGAACGTGTTCTTCGTTCCTTCGTGTTTCGTTTTTTCATAATTTTGCGTAAGTCCTATATACATTAGAGCAGTTAAGATGTCAAAACAAGCGTAATGCTTGGGTTTTCGTCTCATGAGCCGCACCTTTAGGTACTGCGGATTTTGAGACGGTAATCGTTACCAAAATTAACCTTTCAGATGTGTCTGAGATTTCAGGTTGAAATATAGATTGATCTTCTGATACTGCCTCAGAAATAAATAGAGGCTTTCTATGAGCAAGCAAGCGGTTCAATCGTTTCCCGTGTAGCTATTTTTTGGTATTGACAAAATAGTAGAAAAATGCATGAATTGTTAAATTTTCAGAACGAAAAGCTTTTGCAGCAGGCGTTGACTCACCGTTCCTATGTCAACGAAAATCCTGGCGAAAAGCATAATGAGCGCCTAGAATTCTTAGGTGATGCCTTACTGACATTTATCAGTGGTGAGTATCTCTATACTCGCTATCCAGAGATAGCAGAAGATGAAATGACTCGCCGCAGATCGGCATTAGTGGACGAAAAGCAACTGGCTAAATTTGCGATTGAAGTAGGTTTAGATTTTAAAATGCGCTTGGGAAGAGGAGCCATTCAGGATGGCGGTTTTCAAAGTCCCAATTTATTAAGTAGCGCCTTTGAATCAGTTGTGGGAGCTTATTATTTAGATTGCGATCGCAACATTGAAAAAATTCGCCCAATTATCGCAGATTTATTTAACTCTGTCCCTCAAGCAATTATGGAAATCCGTTCTAATGTCGATTCCAAAAATCGATTTCAAGAGTGGGTACAGGCAAAATTCGGAACTTTACTACCTAAGTATATCACCGAACGCATCGGAGGGCAGGATCATGCTCCAGAATATCTGGCTCAGGTTTTTGTTGGTGAGCAGGTTTACGGATACGGAAAAGCGCGTGGTAAGAAGGAGGCTGAAAAACAAGCGGCGGAAAATGCCTTATCTAATCTCACAAAACAGGGCTTGATTTAGCTGGTGTCTTGGTGGTTAATATAATTTTTCTCACCACCAAGACACAAACAACACTCAATCTTTAGTTGTTTTTTTCAGTTCTTGCCATCTTGCTCGCAGTTGATTCAAGTTAGGAGTATGACCACCATAACGCCAATCTACATAAGCTTGGCAAATTTCATCTATTACCTGAGCCGTTGCTGGGGCGTGATGCTGGTGTGAGACGCTGGCATACTCTAGGGGTGTCTGTGCTGGGTGCTTACCCAAACCTTTTTCATCTACCCATTGCAGCATTTGCTGATACAGACTTTCCATTGGGGGTAACTTTTTCAACCAACGACGTTTCGACCATTCTCGCCACTGTCCCCAACCTAGCCAAGCGAAAAATGCTGTGGTTGTTGCCAAGATTAAGCCAGTTAAAACACCCAGCCATCCTTGAGAAAATAAAGCCAAAAACCGCACCAAAGCTCTCACTAACCAGCCAAATATGGTTCCAAAAAGAGTGTTTAAAAATCCTGTTACCGGGCTTGGTAACCAGCCAGCTACCCATTGCCAAAACTGCCGCATTACACTAAATGTCTGAATATCCTCAATAGAAGGAGGAATCAAAGGATGATTGGGAATGGGGTCAAAAGCAAACCAGCCATATCGGGGGAAATAGACTTCCGTCATGGCGTAAGCATCTGTGTTCCGGACAACGTACATCCCGGTAAAGGGATTAAACTCTCCCGCACTAAAACCAGCCACTAACCTGGCGGGGATACCAATAGAACGCAGCATCACCGTGAGAACTGTGGAAAAGTGGTCGGGATAGCCGCCTTGGTTTTTGAACAAGAAAGCCTCTACTAAGTCTTCGTCTTCGCTTAAAAAAGGCAGTCCTAGAGGATTTTCGGGAATAGAGTAGTTTTGCTTGAGGTACTGCGCTAGGTAGAGAGCTTTTTCATAAGCTGAATCGAGAGTTTTTTGAGAATTTGCTATGCGTTCTTGGTTGTAATTAGTCAGGATTTCTTCAGTCCGTTGACGAATTTTGTCAGTAATTTCCGTTGGAGTTTGTAAATAATAATCTTTAATTTCCGGGGGATATTTAGTAGAAGCCTGTCCTAATGAAGTGCGATCGCGGTATGGTACTTGGGAAACCACAGTGTAGGTGAGGCCTTCTGATAATCCTACAGGCGATCGCAGACCATTTTCTTGATCAACAGCAATAATCGGCGCGGGATAATAGACTTCTTTGGGATGAGCCATCGCCGGAATCAAGTTAGGCAAATCTGACACCACTGTGTAAGTTTGCACTATTTCTCGACTCAGACCCATAACTATTGGCAAAGGCAGACGAATTTGGTAAGACCAAGGCGCTCGCCTGTGGGTAGTAACGTCATCATTGCGGGAAATCTCCCATCCTTTCCCGGTGTAGCGGTCAAAAGCCAGCACTCGCCAAAATCCTTCAATTTGCGATCGCACCCGCATAACTATCTTGGGTGTCATTTCTCCCCGCAGGTTTTGGTTCATCTGGCTATTAAAACCGTAATAAAAATTATTATCAACGCTGCCTGGTTCACCGTTTTCGCCTTGTCCATCCCCAGTTCCAGTACCTTGATTACTGCCCCTACCTTGACGGACATAACCAGGATTAAGAATCGTCTGACCTGTAAAATCATCCTGGACACTAATGGGGGCGCTGACAGGAAAACTCCGGAGTTGATAACCAGGGAATCGGGGTAAAACTGCAAAAATTGCCAGACCCAGCCCGACAATCACCAAAAAATTGAAAGTTAAGAATTTAAAATTTAAAATTGCCGAATTTTGCTGCGGGAACTTTTTATTTTTTAGTTTTAATTCCTGAATACCGAGTTGAGAGCGATAGTTTAAGACTAAAGTGGGTAAAGCGATCGCTAGAAATAATAGCAGCATGGGCGCAAACTCCAGAGTTTGGCTGATTGTTGCGGCCACACCCAATAAAATCAAACCTATAACTATGGAATAACCCAAGCTTTTGCGGCGAGGCGTATCAAAGCTGTGGAGTATTTGTAGTTGAATTAATAACTCTGCTAAAGCCAGTCGCGTATCATGCAATTCTCCCACCAAGCGCCCAAAAAAAGCACCTAGCGCAATTAACATTCCGATGGCGATGCAGAACTTAACGGGAACATTAGCACTGAGACGATGGTAGTAACTCCAGGCCGTACCTACCATACTTAACGGTACCGCCCACAGACTGAATTGAGTCCCAGCCGCAATGTCAGTTGCTACAACTCCGACAATTACCAACCCTAGCACCAGTACCCGTAAGGAAAGGGCATTTTCCACTTCCCTTGACGCTGACCCCCGGACATTTTGCCGCCAGTAACGACCTATAGGTAGAAGCGAAACCTGATTGATCCTAGATAACTTAAACATTGAGAATATAAACAAAGGATGTTGTAGATGCCACAGACACAATATTGGGGATGTCAACTGATACCAATTTGAAAAAAAAATTCGACAGATACAATCATGTGGTCACCCAGATTGAGTCTGACTTTTTTAATTACAAATCATGAATGACAAATTGGTATGACTACCTTGCTTGTTCCTGGGTGATTTTTCCCGCGAATTCATCTCAAGAAAAAAAACTCCCCGAAGGCAAGCTATATCAGTTTTAGTATCTGAATAAATGTGTCATTTTCGCTGCGGTTTTGAAAGAAAAACTCATGAGCGGTTGTGAATAAAGTAGAAACCCTAATGATCGATGTTGCTAAAAGATCAGATTGAAACCACCATAACCATCTGATATATATATATCGGTGTTAATCAACCTCAAAAAATCACAGTGGTGATTTCAACTAAATTGTGGGACTAATGACAAACAGTAAAGGCTGTTGGTCTAGTTCAGGAAAATCAACTTCCAGAGTATAAATGGGAGTTGGCTGATTACAGTATAATTCTACACTCAAATTTCCCGGAGTGTGAGAATTTGCTACTGCTTGGTTGCCATTTCCTTGCAACTTCAAAATTCCTGGACAGGGTAACTTACAATTAACACTCAACTGTGTCAGCTGATTTTGAGACTGGTATTCTACCCTCAAAGTCAGAGTGCCAGCACTAGTGAGCCATTGTCTTTCTACCACTGGATGAGCGGATGATACGGGTAAAGTCAAATTATCTAGCAGTTGTTGAGCTGCTAGTAACGACAATGCCATCTGCTGGCGTGGTTGTAAATCTGAGTAATCCTCCTGAATCTGAGGCATAGTTTCCGGAGTATTCACAGACCGATAGGTGCTTCTCAACACCAATCCAGCGAGATCATTGATTGTCTGTGACTCATTGGGGAAGAAGCTCTCAACCACCTGAACTAGTTTTGCCCCTAGAGGTAGCGAAGATGTGATCAACCCTTGACATTTTGTCAACAATTCTTGGAAAACTTTCTCTGGCAAAGGAATAGGCAGATTCAGCTTTGTCTGCTGTGCTATCCATCCCCAGTTGGGACTTAATGCCGGCGATCGCTCTTCCACAAAATCTGAGTACTCTACTAATTGTGACTCCCAAGGAAATAAAGGAGGCTGCTTTTCGACTTCGAGTTGTAACCGACGCTTAAGGACGGCTTGGAAACGTTCTTGCACAGTAGGAATTTCTCCCAATTGAAAGGTTTGGGGCATTCCTCCCAATTCAGGCTCACCGCCTGTAAAGGCGGCTACCTCCTTGAGAGGGTCTTCTACCCCGTAAATTTCCTTACAATTTAGCAATTTAGCCTCATTGGTGTTAGCTTTATTTGCCAACAACCAATGGATTAAATTGGTTTGTAAAGATTCTGAGTCACTATTCATGAGTAGATGCACTTGATCCGGATACTAGGGAGTTACGAATTTCCCATGCTTGTTCGAGCATTTTAAACCACCGTTTTTGCAGTTGCGCTGTGGACAACCCTAAAGTTTTGGCAATTTTTTCATCTGGTTGTCCAAGTTGTTTCAATTCTAGTAACGAGCGCTGCTTGTCGTCCAATTGCGTTGTATAATCTTGCCATTGCTGGGGCGTTAAACCTAAATTAGTGTGCAGTGAGGCTTCCAACCACTCGTGAACTAATTCCCAACGGTGTAACAAGGCAAACCGAATCAGATGATATTTAAAGCGTTGCTGTAAGTAGTCGCGCTGACGGGGGGTTAAACCCAAAATTGACTCAATTTCCTGAGTTGATAAATCTTGAAGACGGAGAGCGAAATAATCAGCACAATCAGATTGTTGCCGTTGTGCGAGATAATCCATTAATTCTGTAATCACAACCGAACGCAGAGTATCTTCTTCTGGTTCCGGTTCTGGTTGCATGGCCATTGCTGAACGCAATTGCTGTACTGCTGGTTCTTCCCAAGAACCGTCATTATCGTTAGAACTACCTTCTGCGGCTTGTTCTATATCTACGCTGGTTTCCTGGGGTTGCTGTTGCGAAAAGGTTTGCGCCCGCAGGATAATTAGTTGCTGCTGTCGCCCTGGTAAGGGAATTCTTCGCTTACCATAGCGTTCAGTAAATGCCATGTACTCTGCTAATTCCAGGAGACTTTGGGGACGATAAGTGGGACCCATTTGGTTTTCCCGCCGGAAAGCATTTAAGGCTTCGAGATAAAAACCTTGGAGGAAATCTTCAATAATGGTTAATCGCCCTTGATAGCTCAACTGCCTTTGAGGAGGATTAATGTAGCGATAAATAATTGCACTCAGAGTGCTGTGTAACTCTACCCTACCCCGACTCGAACCCAACTGATAGTACCTGAAACACTGTTGTAGCCGATGTCTCGCCAGGGAAATAGCCGAGCTTTGGATATCACCCGAAGCCTGAATACGTTTACTTTCTTGGCAAATTCTGTATACTTCGGTGGTAATTCTGGTGGCGACATCATGGCAATTCTGCTTGGAAGCTTTAGTTGATTCCTGAAGTTCCTTGTATAGCAGTTGGAATGTCCCCTCAAAGCCGATAGAATTTTCTTCCTGAACGGTTGGGGTGGGAACTGTTGTGGTGGGAATTGTTGCGGTTGCGGCTGAATTCATAGTCTCGGTTTTCAAAAGACCCTAAAATACCTAAGTAAAACCTGTGACGACTGTGGGTGTTGGCTGGCTGTTTAAATTTGCGTATAAGCTAAACGCAGGCTATTCCAATGATTCGGATGTGCCTATTTTTATGTTTCCCACTGTGATGGGATAGTTCAGAATTTGATAGATGCTTTTGCCATTACCCACCGAGCCGTTTACAAGTCATTATGGATTTAAAAAAACAAATTCAATTGCTGATTAATAATGCACCCCGCGATGGCATAACACCACATCTTGTTTCAGCAATTAGCCCTGTATTGCTTGCGATCGCTAAAAGGTTACGCCATTCCCAGTACTATATTCTTCAGAGTTCGGAACAGAACTGGGTTTTAACTACATTGAGCAATCGGGCCAATCCAGGATTGGAAAGGCGTGTTATCTACGCTTTTCCTACCATACAGGATGTCTCCCTAAGTTCACCTGCTGGGCTTGACCCTCAAATGCTAGCTAAAATTGTTCCCGTCACCCATATTTTGTTCCAATTGGTGGCATTAGAACCCGTAGATAGTATCGTTTTTTTGGAAACGCCGGGTCAGACCACTCATACCTGTGAAATCCAACGTTCAGAATTGCTTCATCTCCTACAACAACAGATGAAACAACAGCAAACGGGTAAACAGATACCTCCGAATATTGCATAAATAAATTTTGCAGTTGGGATTCATTAGATACATCTCAAATCCCAACTGCAAAGACTAAAATTTTTAATTTAAAAATCTCAAATTTGTTAATAAAGCCGACTAAGTACGTAGTCAGCGATGTTAATTAGTGCCTCCCGTGATTCGGAGGGTGCAATCACCTGAAGATGATCAACTGCTAACTTGGCATGGTAAGCCGCTAATTCCCGCGCTTGCTGGATACCTTGACTGTCTTGAATCAGCTCTAGGGCTTGCTCTAAGTCTCCTTCTTGCTCAAACTTCCGTTCAATGAGCGCTTCTAGGTCTGGTTTTTCCCCTAAAGCAAATAAAACGGGTGCGGTGAGATTACCACTTTTGAGATCAGATCCGGCTGGTTTACCCAAAGTATCAGTTGTGCTGGTGAAATCTAAAATATCATCGACAATCTGAAATGCCAGGCCTAGATGACGGCCGTA
Organism: Nodularia spumigena CCY9414; assembly: GCF_000340565.2. Taxonomy (NCBI): domain Bacteria; kingdom Bacillati; phylum Cyanobacteriota; class Cyanophyceae; order Nostocales; family Nodulariaceae; genus Nodularia; species Nodularia spumigena. The sequence continues at coordinate 4,037,252 of NZ_CP007203.1, read as the reverse complement.
GTCGTACAGATTTTCGGCAGTTTCTGGGGAAGCGTCACTGAGTAACGCAGCTGCTTTGGAACTGTTGGCAATTAAGGAGGCTGTTTTGTAATAGCTCTTTTTGAGGTAAGTCTCTATAGAGATGCCATTATCAAAACAATTTATTCCTTGCTGGATTTCGCCTGTAGCCAGATCCATAATCACTTCTGAGAGTAGTTTCACCACCTCCAAATTATCCAAGTTGGCTAAATACCAGGATGATTGGGCGAAGAGAAAATCTCCTGCTAGGACAGCAATGCGATTACCGAACAGACTATGAACAGTAGGCACACCACGTCGCATTTGTGATTCATCTACCACATCGTCATGCACTAGGCTTGCCGTGTGAATCATTTCCGTGATTTCTGCTAGGCGGCGGTGACGCAGCGTTATGTCTTCTTCTAACATTGTGGCCCGCGATATCAGCAGAACAATTGCTGGTCTGATACGCTTTCCCCCAGCTCCGAATAGATGTTCGGCTGCCATAAATAGGATGGGGTGGCGATTTCCAACTAGCTGCTTGAGGTTTTCTGCTAGTAGTCGCAGGTCTGCTTCCACAGGGGTAAACAGGGAGGTGGCTGAGGTCATGGATGGGCGGACTCTGGCTTAGGTTACGAAAGTTTACATATCCTACACTCATTTTAAGATAAGCCTGTGCCAGCGCAAAGTTTTGATTAGACACTATCTGCTTATTTGCTGTCTTTTATTTGCCAATTGTGCAGATGAGCGAGAACTACAAGTTGGCTGGAATCCTTACGGACAGGCTCTATAGCTATGCTTCGTCTTCAGAAAAATATTCTCTGCATCAGGCAAATATTTTTTTTATCTTTGTTGTCTATGTCATTCAAAGTAAAGAAATAAAACTTATAGCTGGGGAGTGGGGAGTGGGGAGTAGGGTAAAAACCTTTCGGTGTCTAACTTTTATGATCAGTTTATGTGCTAACGTCCTTGGCGGTTGCTATACTTAATATTTTTTGTATATTTTTGAGAGAACACTACCTCTTGTGTTTTATGTAAAGACTCTATTACCAGGATATTGCTGTTTTTTTCCAGAAATGAATTTTTGTTCATAAGTAATTTAAGTAACAAAGAATACAAAGTATTAAATATTTAATTTAAATCCAAGTGGGAAAGTATACACTAACTAATACCAAGGGATGGCTAAGTCCTCGCAGCCTGGTTTTGAGCTATCTAGAAATTTTCAAATTTAACCCCAAACTTGGCTGAAAACTCAGGATCATTGTGTTACGCTAAAATATAGGGATTTAAAATTTTTCATCACTCTTTTTCCAAAGGTAAATCGCCTTTAGGTAATTTCACTTATTGGGTATTGAGTGTCTAAAATAAGTCGTCGCTGTCAGTTAAGAATTAAGAAAATTATTTCTTTGTTCTTTCCACGGCAATTAAGCCTCCTGATGTGGAGCTTTGCGGTATCCTTATGGTTATTCGCTACAAGGTGTTAGTGTTTGTTGAACGCTAAGGCTGCTCTGGTCATAGAGGTATGCCCATAAATAATGCAGACTCAGTAGACTGCTGAGGAGTGCAGTTAATATTGCTGTTTAGCAATTTAACTGTTGTGGTGTGTGTGGTCTGCAAAAAACTCAATTCAATAATTATTTAGCTGACCGTAGATATTTGTAAATTTACGGGAGATTTTAGTATAGCAAACTACAGCCATCAAGGATCCACTTGGTTGGTTGAATTTTTTCTAATTAAAAAAAATTACATATTCCATTAAGAAGGGTGCTGGTAGAACGATGATTTACGGGAAGATGCCTATGTTGACTTTTATTTTAGCTGCTGGATATTTGTTTACAGTCTACTTATTATTAGCGCTGGCCAAGAGAACTGGCAAAAAATCTGCTCCTAGAAATTTACCTGGGACTAACCCAGGAAAACACGAGCTAGATGTTTCAGTAACTTCTCATGTGACTGAGGTAGTTAATAGTCAATAGGCTAGCACTACTACGCAGAAGGCAAAACTGAAAATAATCAGCAATGATGAATGGCGATTAAAATTGGGAAACGGCGGTATCAGTGAAATCCACATTCTCAACTGTGGGAGTGTGGCCTAGCCACTGTACACCAGATTTGGCAAACTTTTGTGGACAACCGCTAACAGCGAAGCGAGTTGGTAGTGGGGGGTGTGTATTAGTTAATCCGAGTAATTCTAACTCTTGAGTACAAGCGGCCACAACGTGAACAGCTGGGTCAACTAGTTTGACTTGAGAAGGGAGAAGCGATCGCAGTATTGGTGCAAGATGGGGATAATGGGTACAGCCGTAGACCAATGTATCGATTTCTTGCTGTATTAACGGCTCTAGATATGAGCGTGCTACTTCAGTAGTGTAAGGGTCATTGATGCGATTTTGCTCAATGAGTGGCACGAACTCAGGACAACTGACTTGCCAAACTTGGACATTAGCATCCATTTCGAGAATAGCATGGCGATAGGCATTACTTTTAGCTGTGGCTGGGGTAGCAATGACACCGATACGTTTTCCTTGCTGTACTGCTGCTTTAGCCCCTGGTAGGATGACTCCGATAATCGGCAGACTAAACTCCCTTCGGACTATTTCTAGTGCGAGGGCAGAACTAGTATTACAGGCCATAATTACCATTTTTACACGTTGCTGTTGCATCCAGTTGAGGATTTCGCGCACATACTGTAAAATTTCTACTTGTGTACGAATGCCATAAGGCAGTCGAGCTGTATCTCCAAAGTAAATAATAGATTCATTGGGTAAATGGCGATAAAGTTGTCGCAGTACTGTCAGCCCACCCACACCACTGTCAAAAACGCCAATGGGGGCGCGTTGAGGCTCTTTATCTGCAAGATGGTCGTCAAAGATCGATGATGAATACACAGGTAGATATTGATTGGTGTTTTGGGATATAAAATACAAAATGTAGCAGAAAATTTGTAATTCGTAACGCCTAAACTTCAGATTTGAAAAGAAAATTCTGACCTGCGGCTTTCACAGATCAGAATTTCCTTTGCATCCAAAAAAATGGTTTGCTGGTATTAAAGCTACAGCTAATGGCGTTCAAAATTATCACATTGTTTGAATTTTGTCATCCTAATTCAGGTCGAAACAACTTGTGATTCCAGGATGAGATGACACTAGACAGGAGTGAATGAGAATTAGCTTTCATCCCACGCCGAATCCAAGATTACAGACGTGGGGCTGACCGCCGACAAGTGAAACAATGAAATTCAATTAGCCAGGATATTAGTACTGAGTTGTTGACTTATCTTCGTTGTAGATGCTGGAGGATACCACGAGCGATCGCATCGGCCATTTGATTTTGGTAAGCTGTGGTTCTGAGCCTAGCCGCATCCTCTGCACCTGTAACAAAACCCACTTCCACCAGAACTGAGGGCATAGAGCTTTTTCTGAGGACATAAAATCTGGCTCGCCGCACCTTTCTATCTCTGATAGTCACATTTTGAGTAATGCTGCTATGAATCGAGCTAGCTAGACTCTGACCACTGTCGTAATAATATGTTTCCAAACCATTGACATCCGGACGACTCATACTGATAGCATTAGCATGGATGCTGACAAATAAATCAGCGTTAGCTCGGTCTGCCAAATCCACTCGTCCTTGCAGGCTGACAAAATAGTCTGAATCACGGGTTAATACTGCTTGTACACCATTTTGCTGCAAAATCGCGGCTATTCTTTTGCTAATTGGCAAAATTACATCCTTCTCACGCAGGCTGCCAATACCAATTGCACCTGGGTCTTTACCACCGTGTCCAGGGTCAATCATGACTATTGCTCTGGTTTTGGGTACTGGACGTGGCGCAGGCTGGGATCTGGGTGGGGGAGGAGCCGTTGGACTTGGTAGTTGCCCTTGAGTTGGTGGTGGTAGGGGTGGGAAAGCCACTGGGGGTGAAACCCTAGCCTGACGAGACCCTTGTAATTGTAGAGCCAAAAGCTGGTTGCTGACTTGGTTTAGTTCCCCAATTTGTACTCCCGTGGCTGCTTGCACCAAGACAACTACTGTATTGTCTTGAGGTTGCAAGCGTACTCGAAGGATGGGACTATTGGCACTAAAATTTGGGCCTGTAACGTTGGCAGCTAACTTAGCATTGGGAATAGTGATTCGGAACAAACCAGAGGATCTATCCCATCCACTCGTGGCATTTACTGTTTTATCGCCTCTAATCAGTAACTGCGTATCATTATTAGCCAATTCCACAGACTGAATTATGGCTGGCGAATTAATGGCAACTGGTAGGTTGCGAGTGGTTGGGGGTGGGGAACCGTTGTTCTGCGAATTGTTGGAATTGTTTCCTGGTAATCTGACCACACGAGAGGGTAAAACCACCAAACCGCCAGCGCTACTACTGGTTGCTTGCCAGTCTGGGCTGCGTTTGTCTACCCGCAAGGTCATGCGGACACCAGGTGGTTGGCTGTTTAAAGCAGTCAATTCGACGCGACTCACGCCATGTCTGTTAATTTCTTGATTTAGCTGCGTCAGACTAGGCGACAGACTCGCGTCGGCAATATCCATAAAAATGGTATTGCGATCGCGGCTGCGATTGATTTTAACTTGAGGATTGCCACCATTAGTCCTCAGAAACAACCCATCCCCTGTTACCTGTAAGTTCTCAATTTGAGTTCTTCCTGGTGTGGATTGGGCAACTTGATTAGAGAACTCCGGTTTGGTATTAGCATCAGAGTCCAGGGTGACTACATTGTAGATATTTCTGGCAGAAGATGCTGCTTGGGCCTGTGGGGGCAAGCTACGCGAAGGGCTACGCTCAACCCTAGCCTCTGGTGTTGGTGTTGGTAATTTTACCCTCCAGCGACTGGCACTCACGTTTTCAAATTGCACCTGCTGGGGGTCTAGGGTATAGCCAGGACTGAGTTCAACAACTAGGCGCGTTGTTTGTGGATCAAACTGCCCCACGCGGACAGCACGAACCGCACCACCTACGGGCTGTGTGAACTGCGGCAGCCCAAAGGTCGTGCTGGGCAAATCAATGACCAGACGCGTAGGGTTGAATATCAGTTGTGCTTGGGGTTGAACAGCGCTGTTTGTGTTAATTTCCAGACGATTTTGATTGGCATCAAAACGCCAAGATTCCAGTTTTGCTGCTACAGCCGGCGACGATAGTAAGACGATACTTCCTACAGTACTGGGTAGTAACCAGTGTAATTTCACAATCCTTTCTCCTGATTCGCGTTCATGGGAGCCATCAATATCTCAACATATTGGCTAATCGTCACACTGTTACAACCTAATCTTTCTCTTTGATACTTTTGTGACTTTTGTGCTGGTATAAAGACACAATTAATGGCTTAAATTGCTAGTATTCCCTCTAACTTTGCCATCCTATCAGGATATAATATTCACGAGAGCAAAGTATTTCAGATGCAACAAGAGTATCACCATAATTAACCAAACTCATTCAATCTTGGTCAGTGATGCTTCACTTAGCCTTATTATTGGGGAACAGTTGTGTAATGGCTGTCTGGCAATCAATGTTTTCAGTGAAAAACTGCAATGATGTGATTAAACTTGCTGTCACTGATGGCTAATTGCTTTAAAGTATCTAAATTAACATTATAAAGCAGGGTAAGACTGGCAAAATATAACATTTTGAATGCGAATAGTGGTGAGACAAAAACTCAAATTCACAGTCTCCAACGACGGAGCTTGAGGGATTATGTTTCCTGCGACTAGGGAATGGTCTGTGGGGATGGAAGATGAGAAACACACTTTGTGAGACCCTATAGACCCTAGACCCCAGTCCCTAGTCCCTTAATTTACTTAGGTTTTTGGGGAATTATCCCCATAATTTGGGTTGTCTTCCCGATCTTTAGCATCATTTACGGTAGACATTATCGATGCAGGTTTTTCGACCATCAACGGTGTCCCCGTAGCATTGTCTAAAATCAGTTTGTCTTGGTCGGGTACAAATTTGTCTGATTCTGGAAAGACGAACCGTAAAAGTGGGGGAGCTAAAAAGGTCGTAGTGATAACCATCATGATAATTGCCGCCCCCAGTGATTTAGAAAGAACACCACTGGCAGCACCGACTCCAGCAAAAACTAGCCCGACTTCACCACGAGGAATCATCCCCACACCAATTGCTAAACGGTTGATTTGGGGTTGACCAAAGACACTGAAACCTGTAATTACTTTACCGATAATAGCCACCGCGATCAGGAAAATTGCCATAATTAAACCTTCGCGATTGCTGGGGATGGCTGGGTTCAAGACTCCCAAGTCGGTTTTTGCCCCAACAGTCACAAAGAAAATTGGTACTAGCAGATCGGCAATAGGTATAACTTGCTTTTGCAATTCTTTGCGTTTATCGGTTTCCTCTAAAACTAAACCCGCAGCAAAAGCTCCCAAAATTGCTTCTAATTGGATAACTGAGGCCAAGTATGCCATAGCAAAGGCGAAGATGAATGCTGGTATCACCAGTTCACCACGTGTTTTGAGTTGGTTAGCGATCGCCACAAAGGTCTTGTTAAAAATATTACCTAGTACGACAGCACCGATCAGAAAACCACTGGCGCTGATAATTAGATAGATGACTTTGCTCACATCTACTGCACCATCTTTCGCTAGGCTGGCGACTACTGCGAGAACGATGATTCCTAATACATCATCCATGACAGCAGCACCTAGAATAATCTGCCCTTCTTTGGAGGTAAGTTTTCCTAATTCTGACAGCACCTTGGAAGTAATGCCAATACTAGTGGCAGTCAAAGCCGCCCCAGCAAAAATCGCTGGCACAGCACCGACACCAAACAAAAGCATCAATCCCACAGTCCCAGCCGTAAAAGGTGCTACTACCCCCACTACCGCCACTATGGCAGCTTGGGGCCCCACTGAGATCAAGTCTTTTAAGTTCGACTCCAAACCAATTTCAAATAGCAGAATGATTACACCCAGTTCTGCTAAAACGGAAATGACTTCTGATTGTGCCTCAAATACGGCAGGGGTAGCTTCAGGAGTTAAACCCGCAGTAATTTGCAGGAAGGTCATGATTACAGAGTTAGAACTGTCTGTACCACCTTCAGGAAAAACTAACAGATGCAAAACAGAGATGCCCACAACCACACCTCCTAAGAGTTCACCTAAGACAGGCGGTAAACCTACTCGGTTGGATAACTCGCCACCCAGTTTACTGGACAGATAGATTACCACTAAACTCAGTAATACTGCACCTATCACCATTGAACTGTCTGCTGTTTCTGTTGTACTCGCCAGCAGGGGAAAATATACGTTGCTTGCATCTAAAAACTGCATTATGTTGTGCAAAAATCCTAATGTGTTCTGCGAAAATCCTGCTTTTATTCTTACTCCTTTATGGAAAACAACATATATTTTAAGATATTTAATAAATTATTTTGTGCTGTCAGTCAATGAAATCAGGCGTTGCCAATAAAATTCGGATACTGGCACAACAGAAAGTCTAGGAAGCCGTAGCAAGTCAAAGTCTGTGAATTGTCCATTTTGCTTAATTTGGGATAGTGGGAGGGGTACAGAGACTCTTCTGAGTGCCTTGACATCCACAACTACCCGTTTGGCATCGTTTAAGGTTGGATCAGCATAAGGTTGACTTACCACCTCTGCTATACCGATAATTTGTCGTTCTTGGCCTGTATGATAAATGAATGCTAAGTCGCCAAGAAGCATATTCCGTAAATGTTTGAGCGCTAGAGCATTGTTGACCCCATCCCAAACTGTACTACCATCCTGTTCTAAATTAAAGTAGGAATATTTTTCTGGTTCAGTTTTCAGCAGCCAGTATGCCATCACAGAGTCTCCACAAGTTTTAATTGATTTTTTTTAGTTGCCAAAAATGTAACCGTTCCTACTTCTGACTATGGCAGTGTCAAACTAAGAACATATGGAAAGTGCTGCAACGCGGTAAATCGCGTCTGTAAAATAAAGTGCTGAGTTGATGATAGTTAAGAGATACCTGTTGAGTGTGAATTACACTTGATACGTTTTTTTCAAGCATCTGTAAATTCTGTTCAGAGGAGTGCAAATTTTATGTATGAAGCTGCTTTATCCGGTTGTCGGTTGCGGGTTGGTAACTGTGGGAAAATTTTACCATTAGCTTTACTGTTGTGTATAATTTTTATCCCGTCTGGGTTGGCTCAAGAAAAAGAAAAATTGTTGCGAACTCTGACAGTTAGCGGTCGAGGTGTGGAAACAATTCCTACCACTTTGTCACAAGTGAGTCTTTCCGTGGAGGTTCAGGGGAAAACGGCACAGTTAGCACAAGAAGAAGCGGCTCGTCGGTCATCGGCTGTGGTGGCTTTGCTGAAAAACCGCAATGTGCAAAAATTACAAACTACTGGTATCCGCCTCAATCCAGTTTATAGTTACACTGATAATGTGCAACGCATTACTGGATATACTGCTAATAACACTGTAAGTTTTCGCATTGCTACTGATAAAGCGGGTACGCTTTTAGATGAAGCTGTAAAGGTCGGTGCAACGCAAATTAACGGTGTTAGTTTTGTTGCTAATGATCAGGCGATCGCATCTGCTCAAAAAGAAGCACTCAGACAAGCCACCCAAGACGCTCAACAACAAGCTAATGCTGTTTTGAGTACCCTGGGTTTCCAGGCTCAGGAAGTGGTAGGTATTCAAATTAATGGTGCAAGTGCGCCCCCACCACCGATGTTGCAGCGTGCTGAGGTTGCTAAGTTAGCTAATGCTGATGCTTCCACCCCGATAGTTGGTGGTGAACAGCAGGTAGAAGCATCGGTGACACTACAAATTAGTTATTAGTCATTGGTCATTGGTCATTAGTCATTGGTTATTGATAATGGCCAATGATGAATGATTAAAAGTGTTCTGAAGACATATCTGCCATTCCGCTTTCTGTATCCCGCTTAGAACCTAATAAATCTAGTTGATCTACTCTAATAATTGGTGTAGAACGGTTGGCTCCTGTTTGGCGATCGCTCCATGTGTCAAACTTTAAGGAACCTTTGACTCCAATTAAGCTGCCTTTACGGACATAATTACCCGCTACTTCGGCTGTTTTGTCCCACAGTTCTAAGGTAAACCAGTCGGGCTTATCATCTTTACGCGATCGCCGATTAACTGCTAAGGTTAATCTACACTTCACCGCACCAGACTCGAAATATTTAATATCTGGATCGCCGCCGACACGACCAACAAGGGTAACAATGTTAATGCTCATGGCTCTGACCTTTTAGTACAAAAATACTGATATATTTTGATTTTAATCATAGCCAATTGTAAAGCTATTTAAAAATATGCTAAAAACTTAACAGTAAAACTGCGTAGAAAAATGAGATAAATGTATTGGACCCATTAAAAAACTATAGGGATATATTGAAATAGTTAGAGAATCTCAATAATATGGGCAGCTAAAACCTAGTAAGGATTGCTAAAGTTTCTCATAAAATAGCTAGCCTGCTAAACTCACAGTAAAAAACATAATAAAATGCAGCACTATTAACTATAACAGTTTTTAGCAAACAAGTATAGCAAATAAGGGACGTAGAGAAGCGTGGGGCTTTTTAGGAACTTTCGCTCATCATGGGACATGGGTATCGACCTCGGTACGGCTAACACCCTAGTTTATGTATCTGGTAAAGGCATTGTACTCCAAGAACCTTCTGTAGTGGCTATTGATCAAAACAGAAAGATAGCAGTGGCAGTAGGGGAAGAAGCCAAAAAAATGCTCGGACGGACACCGAGAAATGTGATTGCCCTCCGTCCCTTGCGTGATGGAGTGATTTCTGATTCTGATATAGCCGAGCTGATGTTAAAAGAGTTTATTCTACGTGTAAACGGGGGGAAATCACTGATTTCGCCGCGAATTGTCATTGGCATACCCAGTGGTGTGACAGGGGTAGAAAGACGGGCTATATCCAATGCAGCCGTGGAAGCTGGAGCCAGAGAAGTGTATTTAATTGATGAGCCAATGGCAGCAGCAATCGGAGCCGGGCTACCTGTTTCCGAGGCAACAGGCAATATGATTGTGGATATTGGTGGCGGCACAACAGAAGTTGCCGTGTTAAGTTTCCAGGGTACTGTAATCAGTGAATCAGTACGCGTCGCTGGTGATGAACTAAATGAATCAATCATTATGTATCTGAAAAAAGCCTATAACTTGGTGATTGGAGAATGGACTGCTGAAGATATCAAGATTCGCATTGGTTCGGCTTATCCGACTGAACATGATAATGAGGCCATGATGGAAGTCCGAGGCGTACACTTGCTTTCTGGTTTACCCAGAACGGTAACACTCAAAGGGGCAGAAATTCGTGAATGTATGTTGGAACCCCTATCAGTCATCATTGCAGCTGTGAAGCGGACACTGGAACGCACGCCTCCAGAATTGGCTTCAGACATTATTGATAGAGGAATTATGATAGCTGGTGGTGGTGCTTTGCTCAGAGGCATAGAGACCCTAATTAGCCATGAAACAGGGCTTCTCACCCACATTGCTGCTGATCCTCTCTGTTGTGTTGTGCAGGGGACAGGTCGTGTGTTAGAAAACTTTGAACAGCTAGAACGTGTTCTAAGTGGGCGTTATGGCAATAATTAGTCATAAAAAGCAGATATTGGCTTCTATTTTGGTTGAATTTTGGTTCTCTATAAATAGAATCTCATATCTTTTGAATTCATAAATTTAGGTATAGATGGTGACTGTAATTCGTTGGTGGAATCATAAATTACTAAAACTCGGTTTACTAACCGTAGTAGTCAGTAGTGCCTGGATGTTGAGACAGACACAGGGTCATTTACTGCTGGAAATGTACCAATTGGTCAGCCGTCCGTTGCAAATATTACAGACGGGGACAAGTCCAGAAGAACGTCTCAATGATGCCCGGTTTTTGGAGTTGCAAACGCGTATAGCTGATTTAGAAAGTCAAAATAAAAACCTGAAAAAATTATTAGGATACGTTGAGAAAGCTCCAATTTCATCACGCCCAATTGTAGCGCGGGTAGTGGGACGTAGTGCTGACCACTGGTGGCAAAAAGTTACCCTGAATAGTGGCTCAAATGCAGGTATTGAACAAGGCTTTATTGTCAAAACTGATGGTGGCTTGGTGGGTTTAGTAGAGAGTGTAACTCCTAATACTAGTCGTGTGTTTTTAATTAGTGACCTCAATAGCCAAGTGGGTGTAACAATTAACCGCACTTCAGCCCAGGGTGTTTTGCGGGGTGCTTCTTCGGCGGAAGCTGTGCTGGAGTTTTATGAAAAAGTGCCAAATGTTCAAGTAGGAGATTTAATTTCTACATCTGCCTATAGTCAGAAATTTCCTGCTGGTGTGCCAGTAGGGCGAGTTAAGTCGTTGGATTTAAAGAAATCTCCAGCATCAGTGGCAAAAGTTGAGCTTTTACCGCCGATACTATCATTAGATTGGGTAGCTGTATATCCGTTCGCGCAAGATGCCGATTAGAGATAGCCGACAAAACCAGAATTGGCAAACTAAAAATTTAATTAGATGAAAGTGCCTTCATGGAGAGGTAGCAGGTCTAGTAAGCCTAGAGCGCCACAGCGAAAATTCCAAATGTTCAATAGGCCTCTTGCTCACTGGCATCCCGGTATACGTACAGTGATAAATTGGGCAGTAACGTTTGGGTCTGTACTATTTTGTGTACTGATGTTACCAACCCGCTTTTTAGGAATGGAATTATTGGGAATTGGGCCTAATTGGCTATTAATTTGGGTGGTGGCTTGGAGTGTGAAGCGTTCGGTTTGGGAAGGAATATTCGCTGGTATAGTTTTGGGACTACTTCAAGATGCTATGACATCTCCTCATCCTACCCATGCAATTACTCTGGGTTTTGTGGGGTTGTTGACTGCTTTGCTGCAAAAGCAGCGTTTTATCCAAGAAGATTTTATTTCTATTGCCTTAATTGTCTTTGTGATGGCAATTGTGGCAGAAACTATCTTTGGATTGCAATTAAGTTTGATAGGTGGTCGCGAAGTGGAAGATATTTGGGCATATTATCAACGGGGCGCTTTGGCTTCTGCTATTCTCAGTAGTCTTTGGGCCCCTGTGGTTTATTATCCCTTAAATCTTTGGTGGCAAAAGTGTAAGTTGTGAGAATAATAGTAAAACACTAACTAGCTGTTAACCCCTAAATAGAATTTCAGGGGCTTTACGCATAACGACTCGTAATTTTGATTCAAGCTAGAGTTGAGTAAGATACCACATAGCCAGGACTTACGCAATAATTGCCAAAAATCTTGATTTATCGTTCGCGTAGCGTATGCCCCCAGGGCTTTAGCCGCCCGCGCGCAGCGATGCCCGCAAGGGCTGTAGAACGCCAAGAAAATGTAGAGTGTGCGTAAGTCCTAATAGCAAATAATAACCCTTGGATATTACTGTTGAAGTATCACGACAACAGCAGCTAGCGTCCAAAATATTGAAATTACAGCCCAAAATTATGGATAATTCGCGTGAAACCTCCGGTATTGTATCTCTACCCCATGATACTCAGGATAATGGGTTGATATTGCGAACTGACAAAAGCCCTCCGGGTATCGAAGAAACAGCGCTGGTGCGATCGCCTGTGGAATCTGATTCACCAAATAAAGATAAAATAGGTAGTGACTTTGACCAGGCGATGATGCAACGGTGTTTAGCACTGGCGCGCCGTGCTTTGGGACGCACTTCACCTAATCCGTTAGTGGGGGCGGTGGTTGTCAAAGATGGAGAAATAGTTGGGGAAGGGTTTCATCCCTGTGCTGGTGAGCCTCATGCAGAAGTTTTTGCGTTGAAAGCCGCAGGTGTGGGCGCGGACTCTACCCAAGAAAATCGCGCTTGTGGTGCGACAGTCTACGTTAATCTGGAACCTTGTAATCATCACGGACGCACTCCCCCTTGTTCGGAAGCGTTAATCGCAGCTGGTGTGGCGAAGGTAGTCGTTGGTATAGTTGACCCGAATCCCTTGGTGGGTGGCGGAGGTATTGCTCGTTTACGTGCGGCTGGTGTGGAGGTAGTTGTCGGCGTTGAAGCCCAAGCCTGTTATCAACTCAATGAAGCTTTTATCCACCGCATTGTACATAAACGACCTTTGGGTATTTTGAAATACGCCATGACTTTAGATGGTAAAATTGCTACTACCTCTGGTCACAGTGCTTGGGTGACAAACCAAGATGCTCGTAGTGAAGTTCATCAACTGCGAGCCGGGTGTGATGCCATAATTGTCGGTGGTAATACAGTCCGAAAAGATAATCCTTACTTAACCAGTCATCAGGTAGGAGCGCATAATCCTTTACGGGTGGTGATGAGTCGTCAGCTGAATTTGCCTGAAGATGCCCGCCTGTGGGATACTGCGGAGGCTCCGACTGTGGTGTTCACCGAAGAGGGTAGCTCTCCTGATTTTCAAAGTTTCTTGCGCCAACAGGGAGTTGAGGTAGTAGAGTTAACATCCCTGACACCAGAGTTGGTGATGACCAATTTATATGATCGCGGTTTTTGTAGCGTGTTATGGGAGTGTGGCGGGACTTTGGCCGCAAGTGCGATCGCTCAAGGTGCAGTACAAAAAATTCTGGCCTTTATTGCGCCTAAAATCATTGGTGGTAGTCATGCTGCTACGCCAGTAGGTGATTTAGGTTTTACCATCATGACCGAAGCCCTGACATTGGAACGAGTTAGTTGGCGTGTTGTCGGTTCTGATTGCTTAGTTGAAGGTTATTTGCCTCAAAAAAACTCATAGTTGATAGCCCATAGCCAATAGTTTTCACTATATGTCTGTGGGCTTTATTACTGGCGTTCATAAGCCAGATCACGGATGAGGGTGAGCCGGGATTGAACGTAATCACTCAGGTAATCAGTTTCGTTGGGATCTAACAATGCTTGCTTTGTGGTCTGTTTTACCAGCCATTGTACCAAGCTAGCATCGTCCATCTGCAATAGAATCTTGGTTTGAGAATTTTCAACTACAGACCAAAGCTGGCGCAGAATTTTAGGAGTCATTAAGACCTCAAGTTTATCATTAGCTTAGTTGTTTTTAGATTACACAATTTAGGCGACAGATTCCGTCTGCATATACAACCTGAGACAACTATTATTAAAAACTTAATAAAGGGATTTATAAGTTTATGAAGATTAAGTATTGCTTCACTACATTCATAAATTAACAAAAAGTTACTTAAAAACTTTCTTGAGTATGGTAACTGTGATTGATAGTTGTTTTAATCCGGTTTCTAGTTAATAAAGAATTATTTATAATAATCTCTTAATTTGTCGCATTTTACTCAACTATTAGATATTTGCGAAATATGTACTTCGATTTATTAGAGAAGTCTTTAACTAATACGGTTTAGTTCAGGCTATCACTCTTTTTTTTACGAACCGCAGAGGCACAGAGGACACAGAGAGAGAAGATAGAGATGGTGGTTTTTTTAGTTAACTATATTGAATTTTAAATAAGTGACGAAGGAAAAAAATATCCCCGACTTCTTGAAGAAGTCGGGGAAATGAGTTGCAGTTTTTGTTAGTAGGATTATGGGAAGGTTTACAGAGGATTATGTCCCGATATGACTATGAAACCGACTGAATCAAGTCGAATCTGAGGCTGGCGAATTCCGTCTAAAATTGCTGTACTCAATGCACTTTCTATTTGCAATTCTTCAGTAAGTACAGAATCTTCTTTTTGCCGTTTTAAACGCAGCTTTAATTGCTCTACTTTTTTGTTCAATTTCTGCTCGGCAACTTTAGCATATTGTTCGTGCAGTTCGATAAATTTAGGATGGTTTAAGAGCAATTCTCCAGAAGTACTACGGGCTTGAAGGCAGAAATTCTTCCACTCGCTAGCATCAACAAAAGCATCAATAATTCCTAAGCGCTCTTTGGCTAGATTAAAATCTCTGGCTCTATCACTGTTTCTATCTTTATAAGGTCGTTGGAGAATATTCAAGAGCGATTTATCTTCAACCAAACTCATGGGAGTAGAGCGACCATCAACAAAGATAGTTTCTAACATCGGGGGAAATAAAGCATCAACTCGCCGCTTCAAGGTTTTGAGTTGAGAATTATCGAGTTTGTGAGTTGTTAAAACTTGCTTGACGGCTTCTAAATGTGTTTCCACTACAAAATTGAATCGGAAACCAAACCATTCCTTACCTTCCTTCGCATCCCAAGTTTCATCTGTGCGCCAGACAGCAAAAGCTTTACCTCTATCATCCCAATTTATATGGCTAACAAGTGCTTCTATTAATCCTTCACCAATGCGGAAAAGTTTAGTACCAGAATTTTGGTTTGCTATCCGGCGATTGTAAGTACCAAATTGGTCTGTATTATTATTAGCAAAGTGAGTTTTTAACTCGTCTAGAGAAACCAAAGTGCGCGTTGTGGGTTGATAACGCTTAATTTCTGCTGAGTTGGGATTATTAACTGATTTAAATCCCAGTGCATCACACATCCAGCCTTCAACTGCTTGTTTAATTTCTACATGACTTGCATCATAATCATCGAGGTCTTGAAAATACTGGCTGGTCTCTTCGTCGAGAATATCAATTTCATCGAGTGCAGTTTGCTCGCTAATTTTCAAGGTTTCGGCGGTGATTTGTTGCTGAATTGGCGAAATCATAGACAATAATCCCGCAGCACCTGATTGAAACAAAGCTGTTTCTAATTCTTGCAGTTTTTCGTCTACATAAAATTGTAGACTGGCGATTGATCTTTCAAAGATGTCAAACCCATTTTTGAGAACTTGATACCAAGCATTTTGGGGACTGTCTTCTAAGAAGGGACCAAGCAAGGCATAAGATTGGACTCCGATTTTACTACCAATGCGGTCAAATCTGCCAATTCTTTGCTCTAATTTATTGGGAGACCAAGGTAGGTCAAAGTGAATGAAGCAGTCGGCAAATTGCAGGTTAAGTCCTTCTTCTCCAGAGCGATCGCATACTAAAATAAAGCAGTCAGGATTATTCTGAAATCTCGTTAAGTTTTCTGCAACTTTTTCTCGTGGTTCGCCCAATTGATGGCTAGCAATTGTCTCTGCAC
The DNA here is from genome assembly GCF_000340565.2 of Nodularia spumigena CCY9414. Taxonomy (NCBI): domain Bacteria; kingdom Bacillati; phylum Cyanobacteriota; class Cyanophyceae; order Nostocales; family Nodulariaceae; genus Nodularia; species Nodularia spumigena. The sequence continues at coordinate 4,021,242 of NZ_CP007203.1, read as the reverse complement.
CGAAGGTATTAGCTAAACGTTGGACAATTTGTTTACCAGATTGGACAAAACTTGTAAATACGACAATTTTCGGCAGAACATCCCCAGGAATGGGTCTGCGAATTCTATGCTGTATTCTAGTGATTAATTCTGGCTTATTTCTGCGAACACTTGCGGAAATTTTGAAGTATGTAGCTAGCTGATTTAGCAGCACTGTAGTCAAATTTTCTGTGCGTTCGCCCTCATCTACAGGTTGACGCAGAATCTTTAAAGCCGATTGCAAAATCTCTTCTTCCCCTGGGAATTTAGGGGTTGTAGTTAAGATGCGAAGTTCATTTTCTTTGAACTCTGGGATAAGTTGAGATGGGGTTTTACCAGTTAAACGGGCGTTAATTACCTGTTCTAAAATGCCTAACCAAGTACCAGAAGCGAGGAATAACAGCAGAAAAATTTGCTGATAGGGCTGTTCTTTCGGGGCGGTGGTACGCCATTTTTCCATGAGTTCATGAAGATCAAGCGATCGCTCATCTAAATCATATTCTTCTTTTGGTGTCACATCCCGGTCAAATATGACATCTTCCACCGCAGCGCGACGGTTACGCAGCATTCGCCGATGTAGCCGATAGGTTTCGCTAATGTGGCTGCGAATTGCTGAGATAATTTGATTTTGCTCAGTGGATTTGGCTTTTAAAGACTTTTCTAAATTGTCCGCCTGAATGAGCAAATACTCATCCTCTGCAAACAGTTTTCGCAGTTCCTTGAGGTGAGTTTTGAGAACAGTGTCATTTGCACCTTCTTGAAAAGAAAGGAGAAATCTGCCGATTTCCTGACAATTTTGCACCCTGGCGCGAAAACCTGCTAAATCATGTAATTTATAAGTTACAGGATCGAGCAGATGCAACATTGCCAGAAAATCTTGCTCGTGGTTGAGGACAGGAGTAGCAGATAATAAAAGTAAGCGATCGCTTTTATGAGCCAAATTTTTACAAGACTCAAAACGCTGACGCACGGCTGCATCCCTAGAAGTCGCCATCGCTGCAATATGGTGGGCTTCATCTAAAATTAAGCAGCCAATACTCGCTTTCTGGTTGATTCTGTGGACATCTTCCAGCGCCAGCACCACCACCCGTTTACCAAAATGGGAGATGTAAAATTTATTTTCTAACTCAGCCCGCCATTGTGGGAGTAAATATTGCGGAACCAATACCACCGCACCTTTTTTTGGTTCATCAATTAGGAACTGACGGAGAATCGCACCCGCTTCGATGGTTTTTCCGAGTCCCACCTCATCTGCTAATAAATAGCGCTGAATTGGGTCTTCCAGTACCCGCCGAACGACTTCCACTTGGTGAGGATAAAGTTCAATGTTCGCCGAAATCAACCCTCTCATGCCGCGACTCATAGCGCGTTGTTTAATCAAAGATTTAACAAAAGTTAATCTTTTGTCATGAAAGTAGGGTGTTTCGTGACCCTTCATAGCCAGAGTTTCAATGGGGTCTGTGATGGGTATATTACAACGGACATAAATTTCTTGTTCCGTGGCAATTGTCGTCTTCTTATCTGGTAAATCAATTTGATACATTTCTGCATCTTCATCCCAGGTACAAATTCGGCCAATTAACCATGTATCTTGGGTGGGAGAGCTAATGTAGCATCGGGTTTGAGGTTGAAGTTTAACTTGAGAGAGGGAATCGAAAGGTAAAGTTTTGTGGAGGCGTTGCCCTCCTGAGCAGAAATACTCAACTATCACATCAGGTTGAGATATTTCAGTAACTTTTCCTATTCCCAAATAGTTTTTCTGGGACTGCACCAGTGAACCAAGCTCAATCATAGTTCCAGTTATCTGAAGATCCTAAGAGAAATTACTACGCCAAGGCAATAGCAGCTCTCCACACTAGCGTGATAACCCGGTTCTGGCAACTTGGAGAAGAGGCAGGGGAGAAGAGGCAGGGGGGCAGGGGGCAGGGTGCAGGGGGGAAGAGGCAGAGGGGCAGGGGAGAAGAGGTAAGGGGGCAGGGGAGAAGAGGCGGGGGGGGTTTGAAGATGTGCAATCAGATTAACTGTGAGGTTCTATCGCTATGATTAAGTCAGAACGAAATTAAAGCGATACAAAATAGTTTCCTAAAAATAATCTTGGTAAAGATAAATAATGGTAACGACAGTTGTCGTAATTAACACTCTCATTTCACTGATATTATTCTACATAGCTTGGCGAGTGTGGAAACTAAAGCAGTGGATAGGGTGCATAGCTGATAAACTAAACGCCTATGAACGTCATACTCATGCGGTTTTGTATAAAGCACCTGAAAATATTGAGATTAGCCAGCAAAAAATTCATAGCCTGCGCCAGGGAAACGAAAAGCTACAGGTACAAATCCAACAAGTACGTCAAATTATCAGCCTGTTATTGTTAGGAAAGCGATTCTGGGGAGGCTCTTTCGACTGGAAAGGTTTGAAATCAAGAAAAAAGACGGCAGCTAAATAAAAGCAACATTTTTGGCTGATATATTGTCAAAATAAATTAAATAGATAGAATTATTTCAATCTTGCTAGGGGAAATATCACGCCTAAAATAGGTGTAAGGAGAGAAACAATTAATATGTCTAATAATCGTTCTGGAGTATTTTTTGGCGGTTTCATGCTGGGAGCTACGATTGGTGCTTTAACTGGTTTGCTCGTAGCACCGCGCACAGGGCGCGAAACGCGAAAAATTTTACAAAAGTCTGCTAATGCTATCCCAGATTTAGCAGAAGATTTATCAACCAGTGTACAAATTCAGGCAGATAGACTTTCTGCCAGCGCTGTGAGAAATTGGGATGATACCTTAGAGAAACTGCAAGATGCGATCGCTGCTGGTGTCGATGCTAGTCAACGCGAAAGCCAAAACTTGAAGCAGCAACAAGCTCAAAAAGACTCCGATTCTGTTTCCCAGCAATTGTAACGCTCATAGATGCCATAACCGTGATTGATCCCCTGTTTTGGTTGGGACTGTCTTTATTATTAGTCGCCGCCAGTCTGACTGCTGTATTGGTAGCAGCTATACCCGCTTTGCAGGAGTTAGCTCGTGCTGCTCGCAGTGCAGAAAAGCTATTTGACACTCTCTCACGGGAGTTACCACCTACTTTAATTTCCATCCGCAAAACTGGGATGGAAATCACAGATTTAACCGATGATGTCAGTGAAGGTGTACAAAGCGCGGGTAACGTCGTTAAGCAAGTTGACCAAACCCTAGATAGTGCGAGAAAACAAGCTAAAAATGTGCAAATTAGCACTCGCAGCCTAGTTGTAGGTGTGAAAACTGCTTGGAAGTCCTTTACACGCCCAAAACCCGCGAGGCGAGTTGAACGCCTACCAATTAATGAAAAACCACCCTTAACGTTGCGAGAACGAGAAATTAAGAAGGGAGTAGGGAGCAGGGAGTAGGGAGTAAAGAATTTTAGATTTTGGATTTGGGATTTTAGATTGCAGTCTAATCCAAAATCTAAAATCTAAAATCTAAAATTGATTGACCAATGACTAAGCTTTGCTTAAATACCTTAGATTAGAGTAAAGTAAAGAAGTGTAAAGAAGTCTCACTTTTCCCATACTCTTTTAAAACAACTTGTTCACTTCTACCGTCTATATTTATATAACAACGTCCATGCAGTCTTGTTTTTGGCGACGCACTCTGGTATCTATTGCTGTATTTTTCTTGGCTGGGGCAATGTGGGTAATGCACTCACCCCCGGCATTGGCTTATGATAATCCTGACTTATTACCCAACTTTCAAACTCCAGTTATAGATTTAGCTAAAACTCTCACAGATATTCAAGAAGCAGATCTGGTAACAGATTTAGAGCAATTTGAAGGTGAAACTGGCTGGAAACTGCGAGTATTAACCCAGTTTGACCGCACCCCAGGTCGGGCAGTGATTAATTATTGGGGTTTAGATGATAAAAGTATTTTGTTAGTTGCTGATTCTCGTGGTGGTAACATTCTCAGCTTTAGTGTGGGGGATGCCGTTTATGAATTTCTACCCCGGACTTTTTGGATAGAATTACAAACCCGTTTCGGAAATTTGTATTTTGTCCGAGACGAAGGCGAAGACCAAGCAATTCTGCAAGCTTTAAGTTCAGTTAAAGGCTGTTTACTTCAAGGTGGTTGCTCGGTGGTTCCTGGACTACCGAAAGAACAATGGATACTCACACTGATTACCTCAGTTGTGGGGGGAATAATTTGTGGATTTGCAGCTCACCCCCAAAAAGAAGGACAAGGTTTTTCTTGGCAATGGGCGTTAATTTTTTCGCCTTTGTGGGGAATTTTGTTTATTGCCTTTGGTATTGGACCAGTAGTGACGCGTACCAACGATTGGTTGCCGCTAGTTCGTAACATCTCTGGTTTTCTCATTGGAGCTTTAGTTGCCTATCTGTCTCCTCTTTTGACTCGTCCTTCTTCTAATGCCGAGTCCTGAATTTATCCGTGCTGAGTGAAAATCAAAATACTCAGCACTGAGCGTTCCTGAAGCTGATAAGCTAAAAGCTGGTATCTCAGAGCTGAATAGCAATGGAATGGCACGTAACTGATGCTCAAAGTTTGGCAATCATTGATAGTGAAATAGGTGATCATATTTTTTCACCGGCAGAATATGAGATTGTCCGGCGGGTAATATATGCCACGGCTGATTTTGAATATAAATCTCTGATTCGCTTTTCTGAGCGTGCTTTACAAGCTGGTGCAGCAGCTTTAGCGGCACGTACTACAATTGTGGTAGATGTGCCGATGGTACAGGTAGGTATTGCCCAGGATATTCAGAATACTTTTGCTAATCCAGTCTATTGCAGTCTAGAAACTGTAACACGCCCCCAAAAAGAAAAATCTCGTGCAGCTTGGGGAATTGAAACTTTAGCCAAGCGTTACCCAGAGGGGATTTTTGTGGTGGGTCAAGCGCAAACAGCCCTGACTGCTTTGGTGGAGTTAATTGCATCTGAAGAAATTCAGCCGGCTTTGATAATTGCTACTCCAGTGGGATTTGTGAATGCGGATAAGGCTAAGGAAGGTTTGCAAGATTCTCAAGTTCCTCACATTATCATTGACAGTCGCAAAGGTAATGCAGTGGTAGCATCTGCGATTGTTGATGGACTTGTGGATTTGGCTTGGCAAGCTTATGGACAGGAGAGAGTTAACAGTTAACAGTGAACAGTGAACAGTGAACAGTTATCACGCCGATTTAGTCAGGAAATTCGATCCAATTATGTCTCTTGACTGATAACTGATAACTGATAACTGATAACTGTTATGCTTCTTCCATTCTCTGGCGACGGCGGGGTGGTTTTTCTGGTTGTTTTTTACGCAAACGGCGACTGACTTCATTAAAGAAGTCTCTTCTCAGATAAGGATAGTCGTTTACCCACAAGTCCTGGCTGGGAATGTATACGTCACTGAATTCTTCAATGCTGCTTAAGTCAGAACGGTTGGACATGACTATCATTTCGGCAACTTGACCCCGAACTATGACTTTATGAGAGTTACGTAGTGGTGCTTGTAATTCTACGGTAAATCCTGTATTATCTCCAACTTCTAGGTTGATTCGTTTTTCTCTGTTTTCAACAATTACCAACTCACCTTTGTTGTTAACTGTTTCTTGTTTTCCCATTAATTTGTCTGTAATCCACCAATCTAAAACTCGACCCCGAAAAAAGCCACTGTATTTATAACGGCGGCATTTTACATTCCGTAGACTTGCTTGAAACACGGGATACCACAGCCAAAAGAAAGCACCCATGACTCCAATTAAAAATGTAATGGGGCCGAATTCTAGTCTCAACAGGACTTCCGCCAGCAAAATTATTGCTATGGCGATGACAGAAATTAACAGTCGCTGCAAAAAATTTGAAAATTTCCCTGCGTAGTATTTATATTGCGCGCCAGTGGCAATGAAGGGGATGAGTTGTTCAAATTTTTTTCGAGTCAGTGGAACTAACATATAGCTGGGGAGTAGGGAGTAGGGAGTGGGGAGTGGGGAGTGGGTTAAAACCCTTTTGGTGTCTAAGTTTAATTATCCGTTTATGTCTTAACCTCCTTGGCGGTTGCTATAATTGCTGAGTTTGCCAGTTAAAGTATTTTTTCTAATCCATACACTAAGGACTTTAGCTGCGAGACTTTGCGAATTGCTAGCAGGACTCCTGGCATATAACAGGAGCGATCGCTTGTATCATGTCTTAATGTATAAATTTGACCTGGTGCGCCAAAAATAACTTCTTGATGGGCTATCAGTCCCGGCAGGCGCACACTATGAATTCTAATGCCTTCTTCTGCTAAACTACCCCTGGCTCCTGGGATTTTTTCTGTCTCTTCGACAATAGCTGTGTTAAAAGGTTTACCAAGTTCTCCTAGTAATTGTGCGGTTTGAATCGCCGTCCCACTGGGCGCATCGGCTTTTTGGTTGTGGTGGAGTTCAATAATTTCTACATGGTGGAAATATTGGGAAGCTGTGACTGCGGCTTGCTGTAAAAGTACCATTCCAATGGAAAAGTTGGGAATAATTAAACAACCTGTACTCGCTTTTTCGGCAAAGTCGGCTAAGTCTTGCAGTTGTTCTGGACTTAAGCCTGTAGTTCCAACGACTGGACGAATCCCATAGGCGATCGCACTCCGCACGTTATCATAAACTCCATCAGGGTGGGTAAAGTCTACCATTACCCCTGGAGGAGAGTTTCTATCGCCAGCTACATAACCCAGCATGGCTTCAAATTGGTTGGTAATTGGCACTTCTAAGGGTTCGCTTAAACCTGCCAATTCTCCAGCATCTTGGTCTTGATTTTCTGGACTGGTGTCAATTGCAGCTACTAAGTTTAAATCTGGTGCTTGGGCTACGGCTTTAATTACTTCGCGACCCATTTTGCCGGCTGCACCGTTTACAATAACTGGGATAAGAGCTTGATTTGTCATGGTTTGGTAATTTTTAATTTGTAATTTCGGCTGCGGGTTCGGGATTTCCTAGAAATAAATTGAAGGAAGAAACGAACCACAGAGGCACAGAGGACACGGAGTTAAGAGGGTTTGAGAGGTTTTTTGTGTTAAGTGGTTGAGTGTTCTTTTATTTGGAATTCCTTTACTCGAACACTGGCGACCAAATTTCGGCAATGTTCACTTCCCAACCGGGAAGTAAGTCGGGTAGGGTCAGCACATCATTATTTTGTAATACTATTTTCTCACTAAGTAGGTAAACTTCCATAGTTCTGGTTCTAGGGTCAATCAAAATGCCGATTTGAGTCCCCAGGCTGATAAATTCTTGAATTTTTTCCCGCAGTTTATCTAAGGAATCGGTCTTAGATTTCACCTCAACGACTAAATCAGGCAGCAGTTCGGCATAATCTTCTGTAGAACGTTTGAGCCTATCTGCTCGGATAAATGATACATCGGGAGCGCGTAAATCTTTGTTAGGTAATCTAAAGCCAGCACTGGAACCAGCTACACGTCCTAACTGGCGCGGTCTTACCCAATTCCTCAGCAGCGCTGCAAACTCAGTTCCTACTTCTTCGGATTCGTAACCTGATGGACTCATAACAACTACGTTCCCGTCTACCAATTCCATGCGATAGTCAGGATGAGTTGCTTGGATTTTCTCTAAGTCTTGGACAGTGAGAGACATAAGACCTCCTGAAATACCTAAATCTATCTTGGCATTTCTGGTGGCTCAATTTTAGATTTTAGAATGATTCATCGTTACAAGTGCTATGAAAATGATTATCATTTAATTATGAGTATACCGATGATTACTGTTGTTGCTGGCCCTGCTGGCTGTGGTAAAACCACCTGGATTTGCCAACACCTACGTAATGCTGCTTCTGCGGAAAATGTAATTTATTTTAGTCCTGGAACTGGTAATGTCCCCATTGACCAGATACGCCTGAGTTCAGAGTTTCCAGAGGTGAAAGTTTTTAGTGATGGCCAAGAAGCCAAGAAGTAGAATTTCTCAACCAGCTAGCAGGGGCGGAGAATATTTATATAGAACTAGGATTTTACTTAGAACTAAGAACAATTGAGCAAATAGTCGGAAATGTCCCATATCAGTCTGTTGCAGTTTTACCGTCACAACTGAAAGATTCGGAATATCACGCCTGGGCTGAGAAAATTGTCAAAGGGCTGGATATTGAGACTAGTATTACTCAAAATCAGATTTGGCGATCGCCTACCAATGGTCAAGTTATCGACGAAGACAGTTTAAATGAGTTTTGGTATGAACTATCTCACGGTGCTTATGGTCAAGTCAGCCGTGCAAAGGCAATTTTTGATGTTGCTGATGGTAGGGCATTATACGCCGATTTTGTCGCGGGTGTACCGACAACAGATTTTTTGGAATTAGACTTACCACGTCACTTAGAAGCAAGACCGCAGCGTTTGAGTGGTTTAGAAGTCTGGGGAGAAAACTTAGATGAGTCGGCCATTAGAAAAACATTACAAGATTGCTATTTGTCAGATAGTGCGATCGCACAATACCAAGAACAAGTAAAACAGATCCTAACAGACTGTTGAGGGGGTGCGTCCATCAGCCGATAATGGTGAGACGTATGGGAAAGTCAGCTTTTCGTCGGTTCCTAATGAAGAATAGACAATTTCATTTTTGGTAACATCGACGCGCCAAAATGGTTCAGTACCGAAAGCCCTAAATTCTGGCTTTTCGCTAGTAGGATTGCTGGAAATGACTTGATTATTGTCATTATTGGTGCTATTGGCTGGAAAGCAATTACCCAGTCCCAATAAAAGAGTGCAGAAAATTAATGTTTTCATGACATTAAGAATGTATAACAACTAATACAGTTTACCTACCGCTACTTAAGCCGTCAGGTTGAATTTTTGAGAAATACCGTGGCTTCAGCCTGTGGAGTGTCAAAATATTAGATGTAAACTTTATTTGCAAAGTCACTTATGCCGAAAGCTATTTGGAATGGTACTGTGTTAGCCGAAAGTGATAACACCATTGTTGTAGAAAATAACCATTATTTTCCAGCCGACGCTATTAAAAAGGAATACTTCCAAGAAAGTAACACCCACACTACTTGTCCTTGGAAAGGTGTTGCTAGCTATTACACTATCGAAGTTGATGGACAAACCAACAAAGATGCAGCGTGGTACTATCCCAGTACCAAGGAGAGGGCTAAAAATTTTGAAGGTTATGTTGCTTTCTGGAAAGGTGTAAAAGTCGAGGCTTAGTTTTTAGTTAATTTATACAGCACTTTCCCACTGAATAAAGTACACATTTTAATCTTATAACTGTTGTGGGGTGGGCAAAGATGCCCGCCCTTGTTTACGCTAATTACCCACAGCTTTTTGCTTAATTAGATGTTGCTGTGTTGGGAACATTATCAATAAGTTCTGCGATGGTTTGTAATAATTCTTGCTCGTTGTAAGGTTTAGAAAAATACGCCTGCGCTCCTAATTGCATGGCTAATTGGCGATGTTTGTTACTACTACGAGATGTCAGCATAGTAACTGGGATATGTTTCATTTCAATATTAGAGTTAATGCGACCTAAGAAGCCGTAACCATCCAGGCGAGGCATTTCAATATCACAAATTATGGCCGCAACTTTTAAACCACTTTCTAGTTTTTCTAAGGCATCTTGACCGTCTTTAGCTTGTTCTACTTGATATCCTCCTTTTTCAAGAGTTAGAGCTAAGAAGCGGCGGACATTAATGGAGTCATCAATGATTAAAATTGTGTTTTTGTGATTAGTGGGTGGCGCTGGTAGTTTGTTGTTTTTAAAGTCAATAAAGGGGGTTTTTAACCTGACTGATGGTAATTGATTGTGTTGAGGCGGACGCTGATTGGTAGCAATCCAATAGAGTAAATCGTTGGTGTTAACTAATGCTAATACTCGACCATCACCGAGAATTGTGCAGTTATTAAAACCTGCGGGTAAAGGTATATTACTCTCGACTTGGCGGATGGCTACTTCTTGTTCACCCCAGCAACGGTCTACTTGAATGGCGACTGTCTGATTATTCCCTTTAACTATTAAGACGCTGCTAGCATCTATGGCGGGGCGAGTTTCTAGTTCTGGGTTATCGTAGCGGGGACAATTAAACTGGAAGTAGCGACCAAGGCGAATTAGTGGTATTGTCGCATCTTGCCAATTAATTACTTCATTATCTGCTACTGAAAATACTTGTTCGTTTGGTAGTAAAAATATTTCGGAAACGACTTCTGTGGGAAATGCTAATAACATTTTATTGCTTTCTACTAGCAGAACTCGCGCTACGGAAAGTGTAAATGGTACTGACAAAGTAAAGGTAGTACCAACTCCTAATTCGGTGTTGACTGTAATATCTCCGCGAACTGATTTCAGGTTATTACGCACTACATCCATTCCGACACCACGACCTGATAAAGCGGTTACTTGGTCGGAAGTTGTAAATCCTGGTTCAAAAATTAGTGATAATAGTTCTTCTTCGCTAGCATTTGCGACTAAAGCAGCATCTAAACCCATAGTTACAGCACGGGAGCGAATTTTTTCTAATGAAATTCCTCGACCATCATCACGCATAGTAATGATTGTCCGATTACTGCTGTGGGTAGCTGTAATTTCAATTAATCCTTGTTCTGGTTTACCCAATTGGCGGCGCGTCACAGGGTCTTCGATACCATGATCAAAGGCATTTCTTAATAAGTGCATTATCGGCTCATTTAAAGCTTCTAAAATGCTGCGTTCAATTAATATCTTTTTACCTTCAACTTGTAAATGAACGTTTTTACCATACTCGATATTTAGGTCACGCAAGGCTCTAGGAAAACGCTCGATTAAATCGGAGAATGGACGCAACCGAATATGTGTAAGTTTGGTTTGTAATTGTTTGGATGTTTTATTCAGTTTACGAGTTATTTGGTCTGTATCTTCAATGCTTAATTGAATATCGCTTGTAATTTCTTGCACTTGGACGATGGTTTCCATCACTTCCTGCGATCGCACGTTTAATTTCTGATGTCCATCCCCTTCTAATGTATCAGATTCTGGTAGATTTTCGACATTGTTTGATTCTAGAAACTTCCCGCCAGCTGTCTTGGTAATTTTAGCGTATGCTGTACGTAATTCATAGTTTTCTCGGTCGAGTGTTTGCACTCGCTGATTGAGGTTACGCACGAGGTTTCGTAATTTTTCTATTTGAGAATTTAACCCATTGCGTTGGACGGTCAATTCCCCAAATAGATCATTAATTTCCTCCAATTTTTTACTAGGAACTCGCACAGTATTTTCTGAGTTTTCCCAATCTTTACCAAGATTAATTTGCTCATCTGTGGGGGAATTTTCTGGAGAAATTACGGGATTTTCTGCGGGAATGTCCACAGATGTGAAATCATCTGTAGGTTCTGTATCTTCCAGAAATTCGGCTCTTGCAGATGTTGTTGTCTGTGGTGGACTTGTGATATAATTAAATGGTGTATCTAAATCAAGTTGTGTGGGTAAACTATCTCGTTGATTTGTTAATATCAAAGCTTGCGATCGCCGCCATGTTTGCAATGCTAATTGAGCAATTTCCCGAAGGCGATCGCTGTTAGCATTACCTATATGATGTTCTATAGATTCACAAAGACTCGTAAAGGCAGTTAATTGCAACATTTCCCCCAAACCGCCCAATTCAGCCGCCATAATCACGACTTCTTCTTGTAAGCCAGGGTGAGCGCTATCGGCTAATATCGACTCTAGACGCTGCAAACATCCTTCCACTTCGGTTTCAAACAGCATCGGGACAATATCTTGTCCATCTTCTGGGGATAACATCGTGAAAGCATCTTCAGGGGTAGGTTCACCCAGGCGATCGCGCAGTTCGTCAAATACTGGATAACAAAAGCTACTTAAATACTGCTCTTCAATTTCATGTCCTTGTGATAAGGATTCTAGTATCTGCCGCAGCCAGTCAACTCCAGAAAGTAGTAAACTTGGTAAATGCGTATCAAGCTCGCGAGAATTTTTTCGGGTTTTTAAGACTTTAAAAGAATCTTCCAGACGGTGCGCTAAATCACTGAGTGTCCGAAATCCCATCATTCCAGCGCCACCTTTGATCGAATGCGCGGCGCGAAGTGCAGCGTTAATTCTATCTAAATCGATTCGGTTCGTATTGTCAATTTCCAGCAACACCGCTTCTAGGGTATTCAGGTAATCTCTCGCTTCCTCCAGAAATTGCATCTGGATTTCCAGTTCTTTATCTTTAGACATAGTTTGATTATTTATTAGTTATTAGCAGGATTTATGCAAAATTATGGAAAAACGAACCACGTAAAGCCTTCGGCATAGCTTCGCTTACCGCGAAGCGTCTCCCCTTCTCCCAAAGGGAGAGGCTAGCGCCAAGGGAGAAGAACACGAAGTTAAGAAGGTTTTAGAGAGTTCTTGCGTAAGTCCTAATTAGTTACAACTTGTTTCTTCTTTTCTTCCTGATTTTTCTTATCTAAAGTGATTAATTGGAACTCCCTAATTACTCCTTAATAACTAATAAATGGCGAATAACTGGCTTAACTAACTTTGAAAGTTTCCACAGTTTCTTGTAACTGCTGGGAAATCTCCACAGTTTGATGCAGAGATTCAGAAACTACACATGAAGAATCGCTGGTACGTTGTGAAATAGCAGCAATATCTTGCATCAATTCATTAACAGCTTGGGATGTTTGTAACTGAGATGCAGTTGCAGTAGAAATTGACTGTAGCAAAAAATTTATTTGTTGGGATACATCCAAAATTTGTCTCAGGCTTTGCTTCGCCTCCTCAACCACCTGAGTACCTTCCACAACTTGAGAAGTCCCTATTTCCATAGCTTGCGCCAGTTCGCTGGTTTCTCTTTGAATATTCTGGACAATTTGCTCAATTTCTTGGGTAGCTGAAGCACTACGCACGGCTAACTCCGCCACTTCTTCCGCAACTACAGCAAAGCCTTCTCCTTCTTCCCCGGCGCGGGCGGCTTGAATACCGGCGTTGATGGCGAGTAAGTTGGTGTGGGTGGCGATTTGGTTAATTAAGGACACCACACGCGAAATTTGTTGAGAAGATTCTCCCAGGCGTTTAACTTTCTTCGCAGTGTCATCCACGGTTTCCCGTAAACCCAGAATATTCTGTACTGTCAAATCCATTGCTTGTCCACTTTTAGTAGCAGTGTGGGCTGCACTATTGGCAATAATTGCCGCTTTTTGGGCGTTTTCGGCGACATTTTCCATGAAATCAGTCATTTTATCAACAGCGTCTAGGGTGCGGTTGATTTCCGCAGCTTGGGTAATTGCATCCTCTGCTAGTTGGCGGATAGCTGCTTCCTCAGCCCCAATGGCGCTATTTACTTGGGTGGCGGTTTGTTTCACTTGGGTGACAATATCTCGGAGGTTTTCCACAATGGAGTTAAAAAAGTCGGACACAGTGCCAATTTCGCCATCTGTCACTTCTGCACGTACTGTCAAATCACCTCTAGCAGCACCTTCTACTTGATTGAGTAGTTCTAAAAGTTGTATTTGTAGTGTTTGCTCAGAAACTGTTTCCCCTGTATTCCTGACTGTTTGTTGTTTTAAAACTTGTAATTGCAGGGCTATTTGATTAAACTTGTCACTGATTACTTTTACCTCATCTTCTCTGCTGGTATGCCAACGGATATTAAATTCACCTTGAGCCAGCCTTGATAAAGCCTCAGCCCCATTTAAAATTGGTTGGGTAGTAAGTTTGGCTAACCAAAGGGCGATCGCACCTGCAATTAATGCTAATAGTACTGTAGCGATCGCTATTGTTTGCCACAATTGTTTTTGAGGCGCAAATGCAATGGCTGTATCTGTAGTTAAAAGTAATTGCCAGTTTAAATCAGGTAAGCCCTCCAGTTTACCTGATGGCACATAACTAATCAGTTTTGGCTGTTGATTAATTGTGTGAATTGTGGTAAAATTGTTGATTGGGTTTGTTGCGATTAATTTAGCTAAACCGGGTGATTCTGCGCCCAATAATTCTGTTTGCGGCGTGAGGAAAACTTTCCCGGAACTGTCGAGCAAATAATATTCAGTGCCATTAGCTGTATAGTTCTTCATCACCTCTTCTAAAGATTTTACAGACATTCTGGCACTAACCACAGCAATGGGTTTTTCGGTGAATGCATCTTTAATGGGTGCTGTAATATTAATTACTGATTTTTCTGGCTGACTAATTACAGCCGCATCTTTTGCGAGAATACCCTCAAAATCCTCAGCATTTTTGCCATTATCTAGATTTGCGTCTGTGGATTGGACAATCAAGTTACCAGCAGGCTCAAAAATGGCGATGCTGCTATAAGCTTTGTGAGTCTTGACAAAGTTATCTAAAAATGCTTGCTTTTGGGAATTAGTTGTATTGCGATTAACTCTGCTATTTGTAAAAAATGGTGACTTAGCGATAATTTGAATATCTGCATATCGCCCCAACATCAAGCGGTTAATTTGTTCTGCTAATCTGGTAGCTGTGGCTGCATGAGATTGGTTCATTTGTCTAGTTACAGATTTATGAGCCAAGCTATAAGCGATCGCACCCATGCCAAATATTGGTAAAGTGGTCATGGCGATCGCTAAAATTGCCGTTTTCTTAATTAAACTTAGTCCTTGGAAATATCCCACCACATAATTCCGGTGATAATTGTTAGCTGTGTTTTTATTATACTTACTTAGCAATGCTACCTGACCATCAGTAACTTTTTGAGATGAAATAGCTGTCTTAGAGGATGTTTGAAAAGTTTTGGGCTAATATAATTCGCTACCACACAAAGGTCGTCTCGCCTGCGCGGACTAACGAGAAACTAAGGAATTTCAACCCACCTAGGTGGGTTTTCTTTGTGTAGCCGCGACTTCTAGTCGGTAGGGCTAGTAATAATCGATACTTTACAAACATTGTCATAGTGTAATTCAATTCAATAGGTAAATAAGCAAACTAAAAATCTGACTTCTAGTAGCACCTACTCACTGCGAAAAATAGGAGAATCAATAATAGACTGTGCATCTAAAACCAGCAATATTTCCTCTTCTTGAACCACACATCCGCTTAAATAAGGTACTAAACTAGATGCTACTTGTCCCACAGGAGACTCGATATCATCAGATATAAATTTAGTTATCCCTTTGACTTCGTGAACAACCAAGCCTAAAAGCAGCGATTCCACCTGAATCACGATGATATTATATTGTCTTAATCTACCATCTAAAAATTCTAAATTCAACATTCTTGGTAGATCAATTGCCCAAATTATGCGACTGCGCCAATTCATTAATCCTAATACACAAGGCAGCATATTTGGCATCGAAGTTACAGACTCAACTGGTAAAATTACAGCTTCTTGCGTGTAATTCATGGATAGAATAGCAGTAGTCTGTTGATTTAATTTAAACTGGAGATAGCCATTTTCCAAATTATTTGCACTTAGTTGTTCTTCAACTCTAATTCTAGAATTATTCATGGTTTTAAAGCACCACTGATTTAATAGCAGTCAATAGCTGTTCCCTTGTGTATGGCTTAGTCAGATAGACATCAGCACCTTGTTTCATTGCCCATAATCTGTCAATTTCTTGATTTTTAGAACTACAAATAACTATTGGTAATTTTTGCGTAGTGGAATTTTTTTTCAGTAAACGACATAACTCAAAACCGCTCATTTCCGGCATGACTACATCAGTAACAATTGCGTCTGGTTGTTCTGATAAAACTTTTTCTAAAGCCTCTTTTCCACTAGCAGCCTTAATTACTTTCCAACCAGTATCTTGGAGATAATAGCTCATTAGTTCTAATTCACTGGGTGAATCTTCTACAATCAAGATTTTGCCAACTAAGGTAACACTCATACTCAAATTTTCCACAAAAAATAGATTTTATATTAATCCAACTGATTTTTTATCCTGGAATGGCATAAATTAATCAAGGTATTTAAACACCATTTTCAGTAATTCCGCTTGTGTAAAAGGCTTAGACAAATATCCTGATGACCTGACAATTTTGGCTTTAGCCTTGTCGATAAATCCTGTTCTGCCTGTCACCATAATAATGGGGGTACTTTTTAAAGCTGAATGCCTCCTTAATAAAGAACACAATTCATAGCCGTCTAAATTGGGCATTTCCACATCTAATAAAATGAGGTCTGGTTTACTCCGCAGAATTTGCATTAGCGCTTTTACGGGGTCGTTAATTGTGACAACTAAAAATTTATTGCTATCCAAAAAAAGTTTGATCGAATTCAACACTGTTTGACTATCATCAATACAGGCAATTGTATATAACCCTTTTTTCCCCAAGGACTGATAATTTTGGGAATTATTGTTTTGAGCAGTTTCAAAGTTGTTTGGTTGAGAAAATTGTTGTGGGAATTCGGACTGAATTTGAGGCGAATTTTTCCGGGGTAAAACAGGGGAACCCTCACCAGAATTAACTTTTGGCTGAATATTTGGCTGTTTTCGTAATTTCTGTTGACAAAATTCCACGAGTAAGCACAAATCTAAATGACAGAACTTGGGTAATTTCTCCCAGGAACTATCAAGGGAAAATTCATAATTTCCTTCTGTTAAAACCAGAAATGTTTCTAGGACTTCTTTAGCTAATTCATCTATGAGGGTTTCTGCTTGGGTGGGGGTGATATATTTCTGCTTTATCAACCAGCAAATTGCTTTATAATCTGCGTATGGCATAGACTGATGTTCATCTTTGGGTTCAAACATCAGCCGCATTTGTCCGCGAGTGGCGCTATTAATACTGGGAATTTGTGGACTCAAGCGCTGTAACTGATAATCAAGACGGTCAAACAGTTGATCAGAATAAGAGGCGTAAGTCAGTTTACCATCCTCTAGATTAATTGACCAAGAAGCCGTTTGAGTAAATACGCGTAAGTTACCAGTAGCATTGCGGTTAGTTAGTTGTGCTAATAGAGATAAGGGATGTAGTTTCTGGGGTACCCAGTAGCCACTTGGAGGAGTCATGCTCATTTTGCTTTGATTTTTTCAGCTAAATTTGTACAGTAGCTGTGCCACAGTTCCCAATAAATTTGAATTCAGGGAAATAATACTGCTAAATTCACAAAATTAGACTGATTTTAGTCAATATTTATACGGCAATTGCATGGATTTGGCAAATCATAGCTGATTTATTCATTAAAATTACATAAAATTTATATAAATTAACTATAAAGCTGACGGAAGCGATTTTAGATTTTAGATTTTAAATTTTGGATTAAATGAAAATCTGAAATCTAAAATCGTAAATCCAAAATCCAAAATTAAGTGACCTCAGCTTGGTTTGAATGCAAT
This sequence comes from Nodularia spumigena CCY9414, assembly GCF_000340565.2. NCBI lineage: Bacteria > Bacillati > Cyanobacteriota > Cyanophyceae > Nostocales > Nodulariaceae > Nodularia > Nodularia spumigena. The sequence goes on along the minus strand of NZ_CP007203.1, from coordinate 4,004,010 downwards.
TATCTAGATGATGCCCAGTTCTGGGAGTATGATTAAATTATGGTCTGAAATATTGCCAAAATTTTCTGAAACTGCGATCGCATCTATACGTGTTTTTTATACTTCTCGCACCCCTTGCAGAACAAAAACCCATTGTAGAGAAGTGCGATACACTAGAAACTATTAAATTAATATGCAAAATTGAACCCCCAGGCATTTTTTCCTGGAGGTTAATCAGAGTTTCAGAAGTGCGGATGAAAGGACTTGAACCTTCACTCCTTTCGGAACTAGAACCTAAATCTAGCGCGTCTGCCAATTTCGCCACATCCGCATCAGTTTTTAATAGTAACACAGAAAATATTCTATGGGAAGAGGAAAGGGAAAAATTATTTTTCCCATGCCCAATTCATCTACATTACCGCCACACGAGGCAAACGATGCTTAAACCCGCAGAGAATTTCCCAAGAAATTGTATTTAATTTTTCTGCCCAATCGTTAGCTGATATCTGTTCTCTGCCTTGTTCCCCCAGTAAGGTGACTATTTCGCCTTCCTGTAAATCTGGAATAGCACTAACATCCAGCATCAACTGATCCATAGTAATTGTCCCAACTTGTGGCACGCGCTGACCACGAATTAAAACTTGCATTTTCTGGGAAAGATTACGCGGAACCCCATCAGCGTAACCGATACCAACCACAGCCAAGCGCATTTCTTGGGGTGCAATAAATTGTTGACCGTAACTCACCCCAGTACCGGCGGCTATGGTTTTGACTTGAGTAACTCGCGTCTTCAGTTGCAAAACAGGCTTGAGGTGAATCGTATGTTGTAAATGAGTCGCTGGATAAAGTCCGTAAATAGCCAAACCGGCGCGTACAATGTCGTAATGTAAGGCGCGATTGGTGAGACTGGCGGCGGAGTTGGCTAAATGCAAGCATGGTGGATTGATGCCTGTGCTTTTAATTTGTGCGATCGCCTGCTCAAATCGTCTATGCTGTTCTTGCATGAAGGTGGTATCCAGGTCATCTGCTGTTGCCAAGTGGGAATAAATGCTGGCAATTTCAAGATGAGGCAAATTCTGGACTAACTGCACAAACTCCACAGCTTCTTTCCAGTTCGTTCCCAACCGAGACATTCCCGTATCTAATTTAATGTGTACGGGTAGCGGAGAACCATCATTGATAGTTTCTAAAATATTGGAAAAAATGAACGCTTGTTTGGGACTGCACAAACTTGGCTGGAGTTTCCAGTGAGCGATCGCTTGAATTTGCTCTGGTGTGTAGCTTGCACCTAAAATCAAAATGGGAGCTTTTATCCCACCTTCGCGTAATTGAATCCCCTCTGGAACTGTAGCCACTCCCAGCCAACCTGCTCCCGATTCTACAGCTGTTTGAGCCACTGTCACGGCTCCATGTCCATAAGCATCAGCTTTTACCACTGCCATTAACTGGGTATTTGGCGATAAAAACTGTACTAATTGCTGAACATTATGCGATAATGCCCCTAAATCAATTTCTACCCAAGCCCGTTGCGAGAACCAAGCATAAGTATCACGCTCCTGATTATTAGCAAAAGTCGGTGTCTGGTTACGACTTAACATTGCATTCCACTCCTATCACACCACTGCAAGATTTCCAGATTATTTATTTATTCTGGTGGTTTGCCACCTCAAAGCTATATCAATTTAATCAGGAAAGTTTACCGTAGATCCGGGTGTTTATAGAATATCCTGCTCAGGTCAACTTATGCTTTTTAGACTTTAGCTATCTGCAAGATAGTTCTTCCTTATCAAATTTATGATAACAAAAATTTTATTAAATGTCAACCCCTAAACCCTCTTTATAATCCACCTCTTACCAAAACATTACGAAAGTATAAATTGTACTCATCTGCCCAAAAGAGTAGACTTGTGTTAAAATATGTAAAACTAATACCTCGAGCGCTAACCAATGGGGAAGGTTTTAGTCCTAAACGCGTCTTACGAACCGCTCAACATCACCAGTTGGCGGCGGGCTGTGATTCTGCTGATTAAAGGCAAAGCAGAACGCATTGAACATAACGGTAAATTTCTTTATTCAGATTTTCCGTTACCGACTGTAATTCGGTTGCGTCATTATGTCCGCGTTCCGTATAAAGAAATTCCTCTGACTCGCCGAAATATCTTGCACCGTGACAGTCATTCTTGTCAATACTGCGGTTATACCGGGGATGAGTTGACATTAGACCATGTTATACCGCGATCGCGCCGAGGGGGTGATACATGGGACAATATTGTGACGGCTTGCGTCCGTTGCAATGTCAAAAAAGGGAACCGCACACCCTACGAAGCCCATATGCCTTTGCGTCAGCCTCCACGCCAACCTTATAGTAGTCTTTATTTTGAGGTAAGCAAACATCTCAAGAGCGGACTGCACAACGAGTGGCAAAAATATGTAATTGGTCTTTGACGCTCCAGGAATAATTACCAAAAGCCAAAGGAATTATCACCTGTGATGGGTGTTAATTTTTCGTGGTGGTTGAAATAACCCGGTATCAGCCAGAGGTTATCTTGATCGTGAAAGCCAAACTTTGGCTTTAATAAACTTGGACTAAAGAGCATCCAGGATGTTTAGTGGCATCTGATAGAGCATGGTGGCGAATTTAGACAAACGATATATAAGCTTTATATCTTACATCACAATATTGTAAAATAACGAAATCAGTGGGAAATATTCCCGCAAAATCAGGAATATGCTTAAAAACTCTGATAGCCGTTAAAAATACCAAACAACTTTAGTTAAAAGTCATATTGGAAACAAAAAATCTTGGTCTTCACCTTCTTGAAGCAATTTTGCTGATTTTAGCAGATTGCTGACTAATTTGATTGACCGAAAATAGACCCAGATAAGTATGCCAACAACGCTATATTTTTGCGAAGATCAGAATACGTCCCTAAATGAGTTCAGTGTTGGTTGTATTATTTCTTAACAAATCAATGGAGGCTCGCACTTATCAAGATGTCCCCTATGAAATTGAATCCTTCCTTGAAGCAATCAGAAAGTTTTTTATTGACCACAGAACCTAGCCCAGAGGATGCTGAAGAGAAAGAAGCAGTGGAAGTTTCACTCACCAGGCCATGCTTACCATCATCCAATGGCGAACTCAGAAATGGGCAATATTTAGGGCAACGGGGAAATTCCGTGGCTTTTCAGAAATCTGAAGAATTGCAGAAGACCCTTTTAGCCCACCGACATGAGCGACATCTGGTAATTCTACAAGATTTCCCCGACCCTGATGCTCTGTCTTGTGCTTGGACTTACCAGTTAATTGTGCAGCAATATGATATCAAATGCGAAATAATTTATGCTGGTACGCTGAGTCATCAAGAAAATATTGCTTTAGTTAAGCTGACGGGCTTACCCGCCCAGCGCTGGACATCGCAAGTCCTCAAAAGCAAAGACTTGTCATCTTATCAAGGTTGCATCTTAATTGATAACCAGGTAACTACAAGTCAACTAGTAACAGCCGTGCAGCAAGCGGGAATTCCCTTAATTGCAGTCATTGACCATCATACTTTACAGGCAGAACACAAATCAGAATTTGTTGACGTTCGTCCTGATGTGCGAGCCACCTCAACAATTTTTACACAGTATCTGCAATCGGGTTTACTAGCCTTAGATAGCAGCATCGGCCAACACGTCAAATGTGCTACGGCTTTGATGCATGGGTTGCGGTCAGATACCAATCGGCTGATGCAAGCCCAAGAAGAAGATTTCATGGCAGCAGCATATCTGAGTCGATTTTATGATGCTCAACTGCTGAACGCCATTTTACAGGCAAATCGTTCCAAGCGGGTAATGGATGTGATCGAGCGATCGCTAAAAAACCGCATCGTGCAGAATAACTTTTCCATTGCTGGCGTTGGTTATCTTCGCTACGAAGACCGGGATGCTATTCCCCAAGCAGCCGATTTTCTGGTGACAGAAGAAAACGTGCATACCGCAGTAGTTTACGGCATTGTTCACGACGAAGACGAGGTAGAAGTAGTCATTGGCTCCCTGAGAACCGCGAAACTCACCCTTGACCCGGATGAGTTTATTAAAGAAGCCTTTGGGCAAGATAACACAGGGCGATTTTTTGGTGGTGGACGTACAGGCGCAGGCGGTTTTGAAATTCCGATGGGTTTCTTGTCTGGTAGTAACGAAAATTCCGCCTATGCAAAAATGAAATGGGAAGTCTATGATTCTCAAATCAAGCAAAAGCTACTCAAATTAGTCAATCCTCAAGACAACCCCATTCAGTCTGAGTAGGCAGTGCATTTTTAGTACAATAATCCTAGGTAAAATCCGTAAAAGCGAACCTGAAGACAAGATTTAGTCAGTAGGGGTTGGCTCGCCTTTGGCAAGGTAGGCGGTAAGCGCAGCTATCCTCGTCAGGGCTTAACGGCTACCCTCATCCCCAAGAGCAATGTCAAACCCCTACCGATGAATTGTGCTTTAAACTCAACACTCAAAATATGGAATTATACTTAATTCGTCATGGTATAGCCGAAGACAAGCAACCAGACATCAAAGACGAAGAGCGATCGCTCACAAAAGAAGGACGACAAAAAACCGAAAAAGTTGCCCAAAAAATTAAAAAACTGGGTTTGCAGTTTGAGGTAATTGTCACCAGTCCCTTAGTCCGCGCCCGCCAAACGGCTGAAATTCTTGTAGCAGATGGACTCAGTACCCAATGGGAAAAATCTCCCCATCTTGCCCCTAACGGTCATATATCTAGTTGGCTAAATTACTGGTTAGAACCCAAAAAATATGCACAAAATACGCAAATCGCCTTGGTAGGACATGAACCTTGTTTAAGCAATTGGGCAGAAATTCTGCTTTGGGGGGAAGTCAAACACAGTTTAGTCTTGAAAAAAGCAGGTATGATCGGGATAAAACTACCAGAAATAGGTTCACCTCTGGGTCGGAGTCAAATGTTTTGGTTGACACCGCCCAAGTACCTGCTGTAACAGCTTTTCAACATTTTTCCCAAAGTGCTGTGATATCGGCTACTGTTATAGCGACAAGAATTTCTGGTAAGTTAGCGTGTTCGCGGAGCGTGTGCCTTGCACAATCAGATATTTCAACAAGCAAATGGTGTAGCCATGATGGTGTGCGAATACAAGCCTGGTTTAGAAGGCATTCCCGCCGCCCAATCGAGTATTAGTCATGTTGATGGGCAAAAGGGAATTCTAGAATATCGTGGCATCCGGATTGAAGAACTAGCAGAAAAAAGTTCCTTTCTGGAAACTGCTTATCTCTTAATCTGGGGTGAATTGCCAAGTCAAGAAGAATTGGAAACGTTTGAGCATGAGGTTCGCTACCACAGGCGAATCAAATACCGCATTCGGGACATGATGAAATGCTTTCCAGAAAGCGGTCACCCGATGGATGCTCTGCAAGCCTCAGCTGCGGCGTTAGGCTTATTTTACTCACGCCGGGACTTACACAATCCCGCCTACATTCGGGATGCCGTGGTGCGCCTATTAGCAACCATTCCCACAATGGTAGCCGCATTCCAGTTAATGCGAAAAGGCAACGACCCCGTAAAGCCACGCGATGACTTAGACTACGCCGCCAACTTTCTCTATATGCTCAACGAGAAAGAACCAGATCCTTTGGCTGCCAAAATTTTTGACATCTGCTTGATTCTTCACGTCGAGCATACAATGAACGCCTCTACATTCAGTGCTAGGGTAACAGCTTCCACCTTAACTGACCCCTACGCCGTGGTAGCTAGTGCCGTCGGAACCCTAGGAGGTCCCCTGCACGGTGGAGCCAATGAAGAAGTGATTCAGATGTTGGAAGAAATTGGCACAGTAGAAAACGTGCGTCCCTATGTAGACAACCTGCTGCAACGCAAAGCCAAGATTATGGGCTTTGGACACCGTGTCTATAAGGTCAAAGATCCACGAGCTACAGTCTTACAAAACCTAGCAGAGCAATTGTTTGCCAAGTTTGGGCATGATAAGTATTATGACATTGCCCTAGAAATGGAACGAGTAGTAGCAGAAAAACTGTCTGGCAAAGGGATTTATCCCAATGTTGACTTTTACTCTGGTTTAGTGTACAGGAAAATGGGAATTCCCACAGACTTATTTACACCAATATTTGCGATCGCTCGTGTAGCAGGTTGGCTAGCGCACTGGAAAGAACAACTCGCAGAAAACCGCATATTCCGACCTACCCAGATTTACAACGGTAAGCATGAGATTACTTATCTCCCCATCGATCAACGTTAACTGGCAGTTGGATTGTTAGTCACACTCATACCCAGTTATAAAGTCGATAACCGTTGCCATAAAGTCGGCGGAGGTTTTGCCTGGGGACAGAAGGAAGAGGCAAATATGCCCGCTAATTACTAAGGACGGGCAGAAGTTGGCATGAGTAGGGGCGGGTATGGCTACGCCACGCAAGCTATCACAGATATCATTCATCATCAACGGGGATGGTAAACCCGCCCCTACATCCTCTTCTAGCCAACCAAAAGAAATCCCAATCCTGACCATAAGTAGAAGTTCTTGTATAGCTTCAAGGGCTGAAAACCATTGGACGATATACTAGGCATGGGAATTGGCAAAAATCTATGTCTACGCCACGCAAGCTATCAAGCGTCTTCATCAAAGCATAAAAGGATGAAGGATGAAGGAGCCGAATTTTATACTTTATAACTTCACACTTCACACTTCATACTTCATACTTCAATTGACTTAAAGAGCAGAAACATGAATTCAGGAATTGACCTCCAAGGAACGTTTATTAAATCCGTCATGGATTTAGGGATACCAGCAGGGACAGCCAAAGCCATTTGGATGCCCTTGCCAATGATACTGATGCTGATTGGAGCAACAGTGGGGGTACTAGTCTGTGTTTGGTTAGAACGAAAGATTTCGGCATCAGTACAGCAGCGCATTGGGCCGGAATTTATTGGACCTTTTGGCTTACTAGCTCCAGTAGCCGATGGTTTGAAGCTGGTATTTAAAGAAGACATCGTACCAGCTAAAGCTGACGCTTGGCTATTTACCATCGGCCCCATTTTAGTCGTACTGCCAGTATTCCTGTCCTATTTGATTGTCCCCTTTGGACAGAATATTGTCATTACAAATGTAGGCATGGGAATCTTCTTGTGGATTGCATTTTCTAGCATTGCTCCCATTGGGTTGTTAATGGCTGGTTACGCATCAAATAACAAGTATTCCCTAATCGGTGGATTGCGGGCTGCTGCTCAATCCATTAGCTACGAAATTCCCCTATCGTTGAGCGTGCTGGCCGTCGTCATGATGTCTAACAGTCTCAGCACCATTGATATTGTTAACCAGCAATCTGGCTATGGTATCCTCGGCTGGAACATTTGGCGGCAACCAGTAGGGTTCCTCATTTTTTGGATAGCAGCCCTGGCTGAATGCGAACGCTTACCCTTTGACTTACCCGAAGCGGAAGAAGAAATCGTTGCTGGTTATCAGACCGAATATTCCGGCATGAAATTCGCGCTGTTTTACCTGAGTTCCTACGTCAACCTAGTGCTTTCTGCACTACTGGTAGCAGTTTTATACCTGGGCGGTTGGGACTTCCCGATTCCCGTTAATGTCATAGCTAATTGGGTGGGAGTCAGTGAATTTAATCCCGTCTTACAGGTAGCAACGGCTTCTTTGGGTATTGTCATGACCCTAATCAAAGCCTATTTGCTAGTATTTATCGCCATCTTGTTGCGTTGGACAGTACCACGGGTGCGGATTGACCAATTGCTAGATTTAGGATGGAAGTTTTTGTTACCACTGGCTTTGGTTAACCTTCTAGTAACCGCAGCCCTAAAACTTGCCTTTCCCTTTGCCTTTGGTGGATAAACCAATTTGAGATTTTAGGTTTTAGATCGAATCTGAAATCTAAAATCCCAGATCCAGAATTGAAAAGAGAGAGAAAAACACTAAAAATGCTAAAGTTCCTCAAACAAGTTGGTGATTACGCCAAAGAAGCAGTACAAGCCGGACGTTACATTGGTCAAGGGTTAGCCGTAACTTTTGACCATATGCAGCGTCGCCCTGTCACCGTACAGTACCCTTACGAAAAACTGATTCCTGGCGAACGGTTTCGGGGCAGAATTCACTTTGAGTTTGATAAATGTATCGCCTGTGAAGTCTGTGTTCGGGTTTGTCCCATCAATCTGCCTGTAGTGGATTGGGAATTTGAGAAAGCCAACAAAAAGAAAAAGCTCAAACACTACAGTATTGACTTTGGAGTTTGTATCTTCTGCGGTAACTGTGTGGAATACTGCCCAACTAACTGTCTATCAATGACAGAAGAGTATGAGCTATCCACTTACGATCGCCATGAATTGAACTATGACAACGTAGCCCTAGGTCGTCTGCCTTACAAAGTCACAAATGACCCAATGGTTACACCACTGCGCGAACTAGCTTACTTACCCAAGGGTGTCATGGACCCTCACGACCTGCCTGCTGATGCACCTCGTGCTGGTTCTCGTCCAGAAGATTTGGTAGAACAAACAGAAAAAACAAGTGGCTAGCACCGCAAAGCGGAGTTTAGACTTCAAATCAATCAAAAGCCGATTATGTAAACTTTTGACTTTTGACTTTTGACTTTTGACTTTTGACTTCCGCCTTGCGGCGGTGCTAGTGGGTAATCGTAATGAGCGATTACCAGTTACGATTTATTGGAAATCAAAAAGGATCGGAAAAAGTGAATCTAGCCGAAGGAGTACAGTTTGTAGCGTTAGGCATATTGGGCGTGATGATGATTGGGGCAGCTTTAGGCGTAGTGCTGTTCTCTAACGTTGTCTATTCTGCCTTTATGCTAGGGGGCGTGTTTATCAGCATGGCGGCAATTTACCTGTTGCTCAATGGTGACTTTGTAGCAGCAGCACAGGTGCTGGTTTATGTTGGAGCGGTTAACGTGCTGATTTTGTTTGCCATTATGTTGGTGAACAAGCGAGAAGATTTTGCGCCATTTCCCAGTACTGGGCTGAGGAAAGTCCTCACAGCAGTAGTCAGCCTGGGATTATTTGGCCTGTTGAGTGTGATGGTATTGGGGACTCCTTGGGCTTACTCAACACCTGCTGCTGTAGCTCCAGAAAGTTCTATCGTTGTGATTGGTGAGCATTTCTTCACTGACTTTTTACTACCTTTTGAACTAGCTTCAGTATTGTTGCTGATAGCGATGGTGGGAGCGATTATTTTGGCACGTCGCGAGTATTTGCCTGAACAACCAACATCCTCAGAGTTGCAACAAAGTGTTTTGACTTTGCCAGAACGCCCCAGAGATTTGGTATCGGCGGGTAGCGAAACCAAAGAGTAAAATTTGCGATATGATGCGATTCGCAAGTAAAAAGCCAGATTTTTTTGATAAGGGATACGAGAATCCATGCAACTCCAGTACTTTTTATTACTAGCAGCAGCTTTGTTCTGTATTGGCATTTATGGCTTAATTACCAGTCGTAACGCCGTGCGGGTGTTGATGTCAATTGAGTTACTGCTGAATGCTGTTAATCTGAATTTAATGGCATTTTCCAACTTTCTCGATTCAACTTTAATTAAGGGTCAGGTATTCACAGTGTTTGTGATTACCGTGGCAGCTGCTGAAGCGGCGGTTGGTTTAGCGATTGTGCTGGCCATTTATCGTAACCGCGATACCGTCGATATGGAGCAGTTTAATCTCCTGAAGTGGTAATTTTGCGTGCAACTCAAGCAGGTAATCATTGCTTATAAAGCACGAGATTCCCAGAGTAAACGCTGGGCTGAACTTTGTGCTAAACAACTAGAAAAGCGCCATTGTCACGTGTTGATGGGGCCTAGTGGGCCAAAAGATAACCCTTACCCGGTGTTTTTGGCTTCTGCAACTCAACCAATTGATTTGGCTTTGGTACTCGGTGGTGATGGCACGGTTTTAACAAGCGCCAGACATTTAGCCCCAGCTGGTATACCTATTTTGGGTGTGAATGTTGGGGGTCATCTGGGCTTTTTAACCGAGTCTGTAGATGAGTTTGAAGATACAGAGAAGGTTTGGGATCGACTATTAGAGGATCGCTATGCCATCCAGAGGCGGATGATGCTACAAGCGGCAGTGTATGAGGGTAATCGCACGAATTTGGAACCTGTGACTGAGCGCTACCTCGCTTTGAACGAATTTTGTGTGAAACCCGCTTCTGCTGACCGCATGATTACCTCTATTCTGGAAATGGAAATTGATGGTGAGGTAGTCGATCAATATGTGGGGGATGGTTTGATTATTTCCACTCCCACTGGTTCTACTGGTTATACTGTTTCTGCTAGTGGCCCCATTATCCACGATGGTATGGAGGCGGTTACTATCACTCCCATTTGTCCCATGAGTCTTTCTAGTCGCCCTCTAGTTTTACCTCCTGGTTCTGTGGTCAGCATCTGGCCCTTGGGAGACTATGATTTGAGTACAAAGCTGTGGATGGATGGGGTGTTATCTACGTCGATTTGGCCAGGACATCGGGTTGATGTGCGTATGGCTGATTGCCGGGCGAAGTTTATTATTTTGCGAGATAACAATTCATATTATCAGACGCTGCGAGAGAAGCTGCTTTGGGCAGGTACAAGGGTTCGCTACAGTAATAATCACCGTAATTGATTTAATTAGGTGTGTACGGAGCGCTTTTGTTGCAAGTTGTCTGTGAAATATAGCCCCCGGATCTTTTCGGGGGTTTTTCCGCATATCTCACGCAAAGGCGCATCAGCGAAGTGAAGCACGAAGTGCGTTAGGCGCAAAGGAAGAAAGAAATACAGATATCAGCACGTGGTCTAATTACATGAAAATTGCTGTTAACCAATTTTTGAGACTTAATTATGCGGAACCTCATACTTGTTCCGAGTTGGTTGCGGTTTTTAATTAGGGCTTGCTGAAAAAGTCGAGAAAAAACTTGAGGAGAATTGAGTGGGTAGTCAGGCAGGAATAAAGATAAGTTTTCGTTGTCTAAAACTCCCTAAGTTATCAATTTTATTAATATGAAATGGGGGAAAAGACGTAATTTTGAAAAATTGACATAAAAATCCCCAAAAAAGCCGTAATAACAGGGTGGAAAGATTCATGACTAAAAAAGTTAGGGCAATAGAAGTTAAAGAAGTATGAGGCAGTTGAGCCATAACTCTACCCAGGCTAAATCTGCGTTTACCCTGTCCAAATTTACCTTCAATAGAGTTACGAATCCGTTGATCTTCTAAAGCTTGTTTCTTTTTTTCAGGACTGACATTTTTAGGTGGTATACCTAGTGGTGGACCACTGATTCTAATTCCTCTTTCTTTACACCAAGCGCGATTTTCCCGTGTCCGATAAATTTTATCTACATGAACAGATTCAGGATTAGGACTCTAGCTTTTGGCTTTATTCAGCAAGCCCTAAATAAGCATGACTGGAATTGAATAATAGGCGATCGCTATCAGTGCATTACTCACCAAATGTAACGCTACCAGAGGCTTTTGCCAAAGATAGCAATGTCCATGAGGTATGTAGTTGTGAGAAAATAAAATGTTTTGTAATAATTCCAATATTGCTTGCATAACACCCTATCCCCTACACCCTCTGAATTATTGCTCCTACTTATGTTAGATGGACAAAGTGATAATTTTGGCTATTTTGTGAGATCAAGGCATGACTGCATCAAGTGGCGAACCTTAGTTTTAACTATAAAAACCTTTAATTTTCCATAGAGAAAATGCCGAACATAATTTTAAAAGATGACCCATTATGGTTTAAAAACGCGATTATTTACGAAGTACCTATTCGCGCATTTGCTGACAGTAATGGTGATGGTATTGGTGACTTGCGGGGACTGACAGAAAAACTGGATTACTTGCAAGACTTAGGAATTAATGCTATTTGGTTACTACCATTTTTCCCCTCACCATTAAAAGATGATGGTTATGATATTGCTGATTATACCAGTATTAACCCCATTTATGGAACATTAGAAGACTTTAAAAAGTTATTAATCGCTGCTCATCAGCGTAGTATCAGGGTGATTATTGAGTTAATTATTAACCATACATCTGATCAACATCCTTGGTTTCAACGCGCACGCCGCGCCCCAAAAGGCAGTCAAGAAAGAGATTTTTATGTGTGGAGTGATACGCCAGAAAAATACGCAGAAGCACGAATTATTTTCCAAGATTTTGAAACCTCTAATTGGGCTTGGGATGCAGTCGCTAAAGCATATTTTTGGCATCGTTTCTACTCCCATCAGCCAGATTTAAATTATGATAATCCCTTAGTGAGAAAAGCAGTATTTGAGGCTTTAGATTTTTGGTTAGAAATGGGCGTAGATGGATTACGCATGGATGCAGTTCCTTATTTGTATGAACGGGAAGGGACGAACTGCGAAAATCTACCAGAAACTCATGCTTTCCTGAAAGAAATGCGATCGCACATTGATGAGAAATATCCGCAAAAAATGCTTTTAGCTGAAGCTAACCAATGGCCAGAGGATGCAGCCCAATACTATGGAGATGGTGATGAATGTCACATGAATTTTCATTTTCCCCTGATGCCGCGCTTATTTATCGCTCTCCAGATGGAAGACAATTTTCCCATTGTGGATATTCTGCAACAAACTCCCCATATTCCTGATAACTGTCAATGGGCGTTATTCTTGCGTAATCATGACGAATTGACTTTAGAAATGGTAACAGATGAAGACCGAGATTTTATGTATCGAGTCTATGCTCAAGACCCGGTAATGAGATTAAATTTAGGTATTCGTCGCCGATTAGCACCATTATTAGGCAATGACCGCCGCCAGATAGAATTACTCAATAGTTTATTATTATCATTGCCAGGAACACCCGTACTTTATTATGGTGATGAGATTGGCATGGGTGATAATGTTTATTTAGGCGATCGCAATGGTGTAAGGACTCCCATGCAGTGGAGTTCTGACCGTAACGCTGGTTTTAGTCGCACCAATCCCCATCGCCTACATTTACCCGTAATCATTGACTCAGAATATCACTACGAAGCGGTCAACGTCGAAGCACAACGGGCTAACTTTAATTCTCTGTGGTATTGGATGAAACGGTTAATTGCGACACGTAACCGATTTCAGGCTTTGGGTAAAGGTAACTTGGAATTATTACACCCCAATAACCGCAAAGTTTTTGCTTTCAGTCGCACCTATGGAGAAGAAAATATAGTAGTAGTCGCCAATTTATCTCATTATGTGCAAACAGCAGAATTAGATTTATCAGACTTCAATGGATTAGTACCAGTAGAAATTTTTGGTTACACAGAATTTCCACCCATTGGAGAATCGCCTTATTTTCTCAGTCTTAGTCCCTACGGATTTTACTGGTTTGTCCTCAAACGTAAACCAAGCTTAACTCAACCACCGAAACCCCAAGCCGAGTTACCCACACTGGTTGTTAATGAACAGTGGGAAAATGTAATTTCACAACGAGATTTAAAAGGGGTTCTGGAATCAACACTGCGAGATTATCTATATACCTGTAAATGGTTTGGCGGTAAAAACCAAAGTTTGCAATCAGTACAAATTGTGGAAGCGATCGCCATACCGTACAATCAAAATTTAGCCGAGATAGTGTGGTTACAGGTAGATTACATCAACAGAAACCGCGAAACGTATCTATTATTTCTGGGTTATGCGTCAGGTAATCAAGCAATGCACCTGTTGTCAGAAATTCCGCAAGCTGTAATCTCACGTCTGCAAGTGCAAAGGGAAACTCCAGAAGCAGGGATTTTATTTGATGTTTTAGTAGACCAGGATTTTCTGACTGCATTATTAGATGCGATGTCTCCGACGGGCTGCGCCTACGCAGATCATAATTTATATCCAGGGATAACAGGAGAATTATTTGCCACAACCACAGATTTATTCTCACAGTTATACTCAGAAGACACAGACCATGAACCACATGACCTTAAAGAAGAAGAACAAACCAATACTTATATATTGTATGGCGATCGCCTGTGTTTGAAACTTTTCCGTAAATTTGAAGAAGGTATGCACCCAGATTTAGAAATTCGGCGTTTTCTGGGTGAGAAAAAACCCTTGCAACATTTCCTACCTGTAGCTGGGGCGTTAGAATACCGCCGTCCCCAGAGATTTGAGGATAGTCCAGCCCTACCGATGACAGTAGGTATATTACAAGAGTTAATTTTAGATACTCGCAGTGGCTGGGATTACACTCTCGATAGCTTGCGTCATTATTTTGATGTCGTCACGACAGAACAAGCAAATATTACCGAAGTTCCCATTCCATCAGGTTCTCTACTGGATTTACAGAGAACTGAGATTCCCGACTTGGTTACCCAAACCATTAATTCTTACCTTCCCAATGCGGAAATGTTGGGGAAATCCACAGCTGAACTGCATATTGCTTTGGCGACAGATACAGATAATCCTGATTTTGCGTCAGAACCTTTTACATCGTTTTACCAACGTTCTATATATCAAGATGCGCGCAACCTTACAGGGCGAGTTTTCCGATTGCTGAGAGAACGGGCAGAATATTTGCCATCTCATACTCAGGAGTTAGCAGGAGATGTTCTCAATAAGCAACAAGAGATTTTGGCACGTTTTCAGTTAGTGGTGAGTCAAAAAATTATCGCCAGGCGAACTCGTTATCATGGCGACTATCATCTGGCGCAAGTGCTGTACACTGGGAAAGACTTTATTATCACTCATTTTGAGGGTAAAGCGGCTCGCAGTTTGAGTGAACGCCGCCGCAAGCGATCGCCTTTAAGAGATGTAGCCCGAATGCTGGTATCCTTTAATTATGCGGTGACTCAAGCTTTGCGCTATGAAATGGAAACTGGGATGATTCGTCCGGAAAATCTGCCTCTGATGGAACAATGGGCGCAGTTTTGGTATACCTGGGTGAGTGCTGCTTTTTGCAATTCTTATTTAGAGACTGCTGGGGAAAATGAGTTTTTACCCAGGACGCAGGGGGAATTACAATTACTGCTTTTTGCTTATCTGTTGGAAAAGGCTATTGAGGCGCTTGAAGATGAACTTAATCATCGTCCCGATTATGTGGATATTCCTCTGCAATTGATTTTACAATTGTTAGTGGAGTCGGAGTAAGAGGAACGAACCACAAAGGGCGCAAAGTACACGAAGAGAAGAAAGAAAAGAAAGAAAGAATATAGGACAATACCGTTCAGTTAGCGTCAAAAATCTTAAAATGTGTAGGTTGGGTTGAGGAACGAAACTCAACATTTCCGGAGGCTGCAATTGATTTTACAATTGTTAGCGGAGTCGGAGTAAGAGGAACGAACCACGTTGGCGCTAGCCTCTCCCTTTGGGAGAAGGGCGCAAAGTACACGAAGAAAGAAACAAAGAAGGAAGAGAGGGGTTTATGGCGTTATGTATTTGTAACTTGTGGATGTGCTTCCAACCAAATATCAATGTCACTTAATACTTGTTGGGGAATTTCCCAAGGAAATAAATGCGCGGTATTGGGATAAGAATGGTATTGGTTATTTTTTAGGTGTCGCGCTGTTTCTAAACTCGACTCGGCTGTGATATGACGGTCTTGTTCTCCAGCTAGGACTAAGCTAGGACAGTTAATTTGCTCTAATTCTGCTAGTCGATTGTAACCGGATCTTAGAGCAGTATACAGGGCGCGAGTTGCGGGAGAGGAGGTTTGTAAGTAGGCTTGTGCTGCTTCTTGGGCAATATAATTGTATGCTGTAGGGGTATGTTGTTGAATTAAATAACGAAAGAGCGATCGCTTGCCAAATGTATCTATATTCCATTGCCAACTCGGTTGCAGATAATTCAAAATCCCCGCAATACCAGTATATAGATTATCCTGCCAACTAATGGGGGGATGATTCCCACGGGGTCGGGCTGCTGTCGCTACCAAAATTAAACCAGTAACCCGTTCTGGTAGTCGCAAGGCCATTTCCATTGCTAAAATTCCCCCCAGTGACCATCCTAAGATGAGACATTTTTCGATTTTTAAGCGGTCTAGGAGCGCTTCTAAGTCGGTCAAATGGTCTGTCATCTCAAAATTGCCATTACAGCGACTTTTGCCGTATCCGCGTAAATCTGGGGCGAAAGTTTGGTAACGCTGGGATAAGTGATTGGTAAAAACTGAAAGATTTCGACCAGAGCCAGGATGACCGTGTAAACCGAGAATCGGGAATCCTGCACCTTGGATGTAGACGTTGAGGTTTGTAGCTGTGGGGGAAATAGAGGACATGATTTTAAACTTTCTCGGTATATCCGCCAGCGTAGGTAATGACGCACATCTGCCTGTATTTGCTGTGAATGCCAAAGGCTACGCCAGTGACTTTAAATGCGGGGTTAAAAATATTGTGGCGATGACCGCGTGACGGTACGCCATCATCAACAATTAATTGCATGATAATATTTTCGGCTGTGCTGGAACCATAGCTGATGTTCTCACCGGCGGTAATTTGCCATGTCCCATAGCGGTTGATGCGGGTAAATGGGCTACTGCCATCACTACCATTATGACCGGTCATGCCTTTTGCGCCTTGGTCTTTAACGTGATCTCTCGCACCTAAAGACATTCCCACAGATATACTTAATGCTACCACAGGATCAGCTGATTTCAGAAATGCGATCGCCTCATCAACTGCTTTTACCCCTTCTTGAGTTTGCAAATAAACATGATCGGATATCCTCACCTGTGTGCCTTGAAATTGCCGTTTCCAGTCTTCCAGAATCGGGAGGTATGCCGCCGGATAGATCCGGACTTTGTTCATTTCTGCTAAAACTTCTTTTTCCAACTGCGAGAGAATATTCTCATGTGTTACATTTTCTATACCTGTTGGCAAAAGTTCCATAAATAACCTCTACTCTGGGAAGCTAAAATTCAATATACTTAGCTCCACCGTAGGGATAACCGTTTTCTGAAAAATTGACCGGGAATTTTTAGGCAATAATACTGGCGACAATCGTAACCGCTCACCTGATCAACATTTAATTTACATATTCCGGAGAAACAAAACTCTTGTGACGTTGAGCATTTTGCCAAGCCTGAATAAGTATATTAGCTGATCAACTGCTATAGGCTCACAGCGACCAAGAAATATTCATCTGATCCATCTACCAATTAACAATTAACCCCTGCATAGAAACAACAACTAAATTCCGTGTTTGATTTCTGTAAAATCGAAATTTAAATTACAAAAACCCAAAAAATTATATGATGCGTTGGCTAACTTTAGTCCCGATGCTACTGAGTGTTTTACTCATGGGCTGTTCTATGGAAACAACAGCAAAATCTACCACATCCACCCCAAGCACCCAAACCAAAGCATTCAATGGTCAAACACTCCCAATTTCTGCGGAGGCAATTGTGTCTAATGGTACGAGAATTCAATTAGAGGTGGCACGCACACGAGAACAGCAAGCACAAGGCTTAATGTATCGTCCGGCTTTACCAGATAACCGAGGGATGTTATTCCAGTTCCCTGCTGAACAACAGGTCAGATTTTGGATGAAAAATGTGCCAGTACCTCTGGATATGGTGTTTTTGCAAAATGGGGTAATTAAGTATATTGAAGATTCTGCACCTCCCTGCACCAGTGAGCCTTGCCCAACTTATGGACCAAACGTACCCATTGATACGGTGATTGAACTGCGCTCTGGACGCGCTGCGGAATTAAATTTGCAAGCAGGTCAGCCAGTCAAAATTGAGTTTTTAGATATGGAAAATCTCAGGCAATAAATATTACCCTGTTTTATCCGATAAGCGGCGGCGAATCCGGAATTAATGGGCTTTGTGTAAAAAAACTATCAAGTAGGTATAAAAAAGCAAATCGAGGGGCGAATATTTAGATGTTTTCGATCATAGTAAAATTTGCAGTTTCAAGGTAGAATCACATTTCCACGCTTTGGATGCCAAAAATATTCCTTTTGGCGTAAGTGTAAACAGACGTTGATCAGGCAGTATTAGCTATGGAATCTTTGTTACTAAATGTGTGATGCCATCAAACATCATAGTAAAAAAGATGAAACCAAATTAGACCTAAGTAGTCTGTAGCTTCAAAATTGATCAGTTCAGTGATGCTATCAAGTTGAAATTGTCTAGTTTGATCAATGAAATCGCTCTGCTTGATCAGTGTAAGCAAATTTTTTCAGGTGTTTATCCGGTAATCACCAGTTACCAATGAAATATTAGCTACGGGCTACTGAATATGAAAATACATTCAATCAAAGGAGGTGAGTTACAAATGCCACCATCAACATATTCGCGACTGATTCATTTTCTACAGGAAGATTTGTCAATTTCTGCCGCTTCTCTCGCTGTCGCCCTCCGACATCGGGAACAAGATCCGGGGCCATTACCGATGATTCTTTGGCAGTATGGGTTAATTACTTTAGAACAGTTAGAACAAATTTATGATTGGCTGGAAACGGCGTAATATAGATTGTATCAGTCTGATAAACAGCAATGGTTTTCCTGTTTACGCCGTGCATTACAATACCAACCTATAGCGTCTTTCAAAGAAAGTTGGATTTGATCAGTTTGTGGTTACAATCATTGTTCTAATTAGTATAAGTATGAGTTTCATACAGGAGAATTGAGGTATGTTACGTCCATTCTGCCTTGTACCGAGGCTGATAACCAGAGAATTGACTGTTACCATTTCTACTTATTTCAATACAGATTCAAAGAGCGAGTTAAATATTTAACTCGCTCTTTATATTTTAATCAGGACTGAGTGAATACTTGAGCGGCTGCTGCTACACCACCACCGGGAGTAAAGTTTTCGTGTCCCAGTTCCGTGAGAGTAACTTCTAAAGCTGCGATACAGCTAAGAATATCGCGATCGCTCACAAAACCCAAGTGACCAATGCGGAAAATTTGGTTTTTCAGATGGTCTTGACCGCCGGCTAAAGCAATATCAAAACGCTTGTTCATCAATGACCGGATTTTATCCGCTTCCATTCCTGGTGTGGCTACAGCCGTAATTGCTGGACTAGCATAATCATCTGACCCAAATAAAGGTAAATTCAAACCTTTCACCGCCGCACGGGTAGCATTTTTCAGCCGTTGATGGCGAGTAAATATGGACTCCAAGCCTTCATTTTTCATCATCCGTAAAGTGGTGTGTAAAGCCACAATCAAATTCACGGGTGGAGTAAAGGGAGTAGTATTTTTGGCTGTAGATTTGCGGTATTTACTTAAATCTAAATAATATTTGGGTAATTTTGCAGTTTTGTAAGCTTCCCAGGCCTTGGGGCTGACGGAAACAAAACCTAGTCCGGGAGGAATCATATAGCCTTTCTGAGAACCAGAGGCGACTACATCCAAGCCCCAACTATCTATGGGTAAATTGAATGCACCCAAGCTGGTCACTGCATCCACAATTATTAAAGCTTCACCATGTTCTTTGACTAGGCGGTTGATAGTTTCTAAGTCATTCAACACACCGGTGGAGGTTTCGCTGTGGGTAATAATTACGGCTTTGATTTGCTTTTCGGTATCCCCTTGCAATTTTTCCGCAAACAGCGCTGTGTCTAAAGGTTTACCCCATTCGGCGGTAACAGCTTCCACGTTCAAACCGTATGCTTCACCGATTTCTACCCAACGTTCTCCAAATTTACCATTGGAGCCAACTAAAACGCGATCGCCTGGAGAGAGAAAATTAATAATTCCCGCTTCCACCGCACCCGTTCCGCTAACATTCAGCATCAGGACATCATTTTCAGTTTGGTGCAACCATTTGAGGTTGGCTGTCACTTCCGCCATAATGTTGCTAAACTCATTGGTGCGGTGTCCAATGGGGTGCTTGGCTAACGCCAGTAAAGCAGCTTCTGGTACTGGTGTAGGGCCAGGAATCATCAGCATCAACTTATTGTCCATGTGTTTGTCCTAAAATTAAATAAAAGTTAAAACTGTAGGCGGATAGTTAAATTTTGGTGGCGAATTTTAGATTTACCTGCATATACATCCAAAGTACTTTGCTATATTCTGCAAATCTATAGGAAATCTATAGTAAAAGTATCATTAAAGCTAAACTATGGTCAGCTTGACTTTTGCAACAACTTATGTATATTGAAAATAACCTAAAATTCTTTTTTTAATTTAGCTAGCGACAAAGAGACATTAAATTTTTTACCCAGTTTATCTAAGTTCTTGAGTGGAGCTTATTTAGAATCTCACAAATTGGGGTACAGCTACAATGACTTAGGAAAAATTCTTCCCAGTGGGGCTGGAGACGCGATCGCTCGCGTCCATACAAAAGCGTTTAAGCAAATAGATGAGTAATGGCTAAACCTGGATCAGGTTGTTTAACTAAAGATTCGCCAATTAATACAGCTGCTGCGCCGGCTTGTTGTACTATCTGTAAATCTGCTGGAGTATGTAACCCTGACTCACTCACAACTAGAAGATTCCGTTCTTGTAATTGACTAGCTCGTGCTGCTAATAATTCGCAAGTAGTTTGCAGATCAACAGAAAAATCTTCTAAATTACGATTATTAATTCCGACGATAAATTCCCCAGTTAATACTAATACTCTGTCAAGTTCTGCCAAACTATGAACTTCAATCAAAGCCTTCATCTTCATCGCATTGGCAATTTTGAGAAAGTATTGTAAATCTTGATCACTGAGAATAGCTGCAATTAATAAAACCGCATCTGCGCCATGAATGCGGGCTAAGTACATTTGATAAGGATAGATAATAAAATCCTTACATAAAAGGGGTAAATCTACGGTTTCGCGGACTTTAGTTAAGTTCTCAAAACTACCTTGAAAAAACTTAGTATCTGTCAAAACCGAAATACAACTAGCACCACCTTTTTCATATGCAGATGCGATCGCTACCGGGTCAAAATCTTCTCGTAAAACGCCCTTACTAGGGGAAGCTTTTTTAACTTCAGCAATCAACGCCGGCTTGGTTTTACCTTCTCTAAGGGCGGCGATAAAATCACGAGTTGGCGGTGCTGAAAGCGCTTGCTTTTGCAATTGTGCCAAAGGTCGCCTTTCCCGCATTTTATCAATTTCGATTTCCTTATGCCAGACAATTTCTTCCAAAATGTTATTTGGTACTATATCTGGCAAAGTAGACTGATAACGTAAAAAAGAGACATTAATTGTTGTATTCGTGGAACGGCGGCGAATTTGCATAATGGGGAATGGGGAATCGGGAGTGGCGAGTGGAGATTGGGGAGTGGAGATTGGGGAGTAGGGAATGGGGAGTGGGGAATGGGGAATGGGGAATGGGGAATGGGGAATGGGGAGTGGGGAATGGGGATTGGGAAGAGGATTGGGGAATGGGGACTGGGGAATGGGGACTGGGGAATGGGGAGTGGGGAATGGGAAGAGAAGTTTTTTCTCCCCTGCACCCTGCACCCTGCCCCCCTGCCTCTTCTCCCCTGCACCCTGCACCCTGCCCCCCTGCCTCTTCTCCCCTGCACCCTGCACCCTGCCCCCCTGCCTCTTCTCCCCTGCACCCTGCACCCTGCCCCCCTGCCTCTTCTCCCCTGCACCCTGCACCAGTACCCCCTGCCTCTTCCCCCCTGCACCCTGCACCCTGCCCCCCTGCCTCTTCCCCCCTACTCCCTAAACCACGGCTCGTTTGTAAGCTTCATCTAGCACTTCTGAAAGTGTCGGATGAGCGTGTACTAAATGGGCGAGGTCTTGGACGGCTTGACGATGAGCGATCGCAGCTGATGCTTCGTGAATTAAGTCGGCGGCGTGCATTCCGAAGATATGAACACCTAGAACTTCACCAGTATCTTTGCGATACACCACCTTAGCCATACCATCGGCTTCATTTTCTGCCAAAGCTTTAGAGTTACCTTTGAAGTAACTTTTACTGGTGGCGACTTCAAAGCCTTCAGCTTGCGCCAATTCCTGCGCGGCTACTTCTGTTAAACCGACATAGCTAACTTCTGGGTGAGTAAAAGCAGCCGCCGGGATGCTGCGATAGTCTATCACCCGGTTTCGCCCTACAATATTGTCTACCGCCACGATACCTTGAGCCGAAGCGGCGTGTGCTAACATCATTTTGCCGTTAGCGTCACCAATTGCCCAAACATGAGGTACTACTTCCCCCCCTGACAAAACTGCCATGCGATCGTCTACGGGGATAAAGTTGCGTCTGTCTAGTTCTATACCTAAAGTTTCTAAACCCAAGTTTTTAGTGGCGGGGATGCGTCCTGTAGCTACTAAGCAAGCATCCACCTCAATCACATCAATATCTTCTTTGGTTTTGAAATCTGCCAATTCAATTACCACCGGTGAACCGGGGATAATTTTTTTCGCGTATATGCCGACTTTGGTTTCAATATCACGAGGAGTAATTAAAACTCGTTCTGCCAGTTTAGCAATATCCCGGTCAAATCCTGGCATTAATTGGTCTAGGGCTTCAATCATGGTGATTTCACAGCCCAAAGCCGAGTAAACATCCGAAAATTCTAAACCGATGTAACCACTACCAATAATTGCTACCCATTCTGGCAGAGATTCTAATTTTACGCCTTGGTCGCTGGTAAAAACGGTTTTGCCGTCTACTTCGATTCCTGGAGGTACAAAAGGTACTGAACCAGGGGAAAGAATGATATCTTTAGCTGTGATAGTTTTTTCACCACCATCCCCGGTGATTGTCACCTTTTGGGTTCCCGCGATTTTGCCCCAACCCCTGATAATATCGACTTTCAGACGTTTGAGGCTGTTGGTTAAATCCCCTTGAATTTTCGATACTAGATTGCCAGCATGATCTGCGATCGCTTGGCGGTCAAATGTGACATGATCAACTTGAATCCCCAGGGATTTCAAATGATGAGCATTACGTAATTCCCGCACACGTCCCGATGCTGCTAGTAAAGCCTTAGAAGGTATACAGCCACGATTGACACAGGTTCCTCCCATGTCCCCAGCTTCGATAATCGCTGTTTTCAAACCACAGCTAACGGCGTGTAGGGCTGCGCCATGTCCACCTACACCCGCGCCGATAATAACTAAATCGTAATCAAATCCAGAACTCACATTAGTTTCCCCGTGTGCTTCGCCTATTTATTCTCAACTTGACCTGCAATTTACGCAACTCCAGAAACTTTGGGCGTTGCTAGATCAAAATTAAATATTATGCTTTAAGTTAGCAGGCAAAGATGTAGATTTTTTTACTATTTTTATAATTATACAAAATAATGTCCAGCCTTTACTATTAAGTCTAGCAATTAGTTTGGTTGTATAATTAGTTACATTTTGTCTGCGTTGCCTCAGATAAATCAAACAGGTATGATGCCCTAATTGTATCAACAATTAAAGCCTTGAAAAATTGATATTGTTTCAAATCGAGAAATTAGCATTATTATTTATGATCAGAAATTGATTTTCCAGCTTATGCATATCTTCTCAACCCAAAAACTCCGCTTCACATTAGGTTTTGCTGCTTTATTGCTAGTGAGTGCGGCTAGTAGTGGTTTATATACGCAGTCAAAAATTCAACAACAAATTCCCGAACATCAACCTGAAAATTCTTGGTTAACGAAATCACAAATTTCACCTGCGACAATTCAACCTGTTTATAAACTAGCCACAATTTTTGATAATCCTTTTAGTCTTCCCCAGATATCTGATCAAAGTATCAGCCAACAAACCACCTCAACATTTGGGAAATATAAATATATAGCATCCATACCCGTAAGTTATCCAGTCATCGATGAGTGGCAAAAATATAAGTTTAGCATTCAAGGGAGTCAAGTTTTAAGTCCGGGAAAACTGCCAAAGTCTAATATTAAATTCCAGCAAGCAGATTTATTAATTGTGCTTGTGAACACGATAAAATATTTTCAAGATCACGCTGCTGAAGACCAGAACATTTTCCGCAAAGGGCTGCTGGATACTCAAGGAGTGACTGTAGAAGATATTATCAAAACCTTAGATTTCATGATTACTGTATTAAGGGAGGATATTACCAACAATCGTCCCACCAGGTTACAAAATACGGAATTTATTAATAATAATTTTCGAGTAATTAAATGGTCTGCCCATAATCCGAATAACCAAAAGCAGAATCAAGTGCGAATTACAAAATATGCTGTATTTGAGCATACAGGTTCTCGCACCAAAACCTCTACTTATAATATACCAATTTACAGTTTAAAACAAGACAATATTGTTGATAAATTCTACACGAGATACACAAAACAGGATGTTTTATCAGGTATTTATGAGCCTGGTGGTAAAGAACATGGTAGAGTCAAGCCCCTCGCTTATTTAACCCGTGCAGGCTTAGAAGAAGCCTTAATGCAGGGAACAATCCTGATTAATTTTACCGATGGTAGTCAAGCATTTTTCAATGTAGATAGAAATAATGGTATTTCGTATGTCCAGGGATTAAAACCCACAGCCCAAAAACGTTACTGGTACTTTCGACAAGTGGACGCTATCAAAGGTTATGGACATAATATAGATGCAAAAATTTCCATCAAGCCAGGGGTAACATTTGCGGGAGATATCCTAAATATTGGCTTAGGTAGAATAGTCGTAATTGAACATACGAGAAATGGGCAGAAACAGTTACAAATGGGAGTCATAGCTGATACAGGCGGAGCATTTTTACCTAATCTGCATCAACTTGATTTCTTAGCAGGAACTTTTAAGAATCGACAAGAGTTTACGCAGCATATTAGACAATTACCTGAGTACGCTACAGCCTATTTTCTTGTGAAAAAGTAAGGAATGTACAGAACCTCACCCCCAACCCCTCTCCTTACTAAGGAGAGGGGAGAATTTTACTTAAGTCAAAGGTGGGGTGAGGTCAAACACCAGAACTTGTCTGTTATTTAATTCATCTTCCTAAAATTTATCTGTGTTCATCTGTGTTTATCTGTGGTTAATTAATTCTTTTCGTATACAGACTCAAGGGATAAATCAATCAGAATGTACCTCTAAATGCAGCATACACCAGGGTAAAAATAATTGGGACTATAATCGGAATAATCACAATCAGTCCCGTTTTACCAAAGCGAATTTTTTGCCCATCTGCTTTTAAGAGAGCAATTACAGATACAGTAGCCATTACAATCCAAATAAATCCAAAAACAATAAAAATTGTAAATGTTGATTCATTCATAACTTTTCTATACTATAGGACTTACGCAGACTCTGCGTTTTCTTGGCGTTCTTCTCCCTTGGCGCTAGCCTCTCCCTTTGGGAGAAGGGGAGACGCTACGCGAAGGCGACTTGGCGGTTCAATAAATCAAGATTCTTGGCAATTTTTGCGTAAGTCCTGTACTA
This sequence comes from Nodularia spumigena CCY9414, assembly GCF_000340565.2. NCBI lineage: Bacteria > Bacillati > Cyanobacteriota > Cyanophyceae > Nostocales > Nodulariaceae > Nodularia > Nodularia spumigena. The sequence continues at coordinate 3,978,789 of NZ_CP007203.1, read as the reverse complement.
TACAAAAATGAAGTACACATATTAATACTATAAATCTTGTGGGGTGGGCATCTTGCCCGCCGTTGGTTTAGGGAATTATATAGTATACTTGTACTATAAAGCTATGGTGAGTAAGTTACTCCTGGGAAGCACGTTGAGATGGAAAACCTTAAATCCTTACCCTGCAAGGGTTTTAAAATGTGTTTCTTAGTAATTAATATATCTACATATATACTAATATAATCAATCAGCAAATTTTTCATATTTCTTATCTTTATTTTAATGAATTGACTGTTAGACTGTTAAACGCAAGCAGCTTAAGAAACACTGCAAAATACTACTAAGAAATAAAAAAAAAGCTGTATAAAAAAATATATCTTAGGAATTGCTGATGAAAACAAGATTAAGTCAGAACGTTGACATTTGAGGAACTGGATTAAATTTCTCAATTATTGCTCATCAGTAATGTTTCGGAAAGTTGTTTGTTGCTTTGCAAAATATTACATAATAACATCTAAGTAGAGTAACTTATATATAATAAAAAATATCTACTCTACTTTTGATGCTCCCAAATAACAGAGGAGGATCGGATCATAATGACTATAGAATTAGAATTGCCAGGGATTAATGTCAATAGCTTAAAAGAGGCTCCTATACATCTTTTTAAGCATATTCAACCCCACGGGGTGCTTTTGGTTTTAGAAGAACCAGATTTAAAAATATTACAAATTAGTAACAATACTTGGAGTATTTTTGGGATTCATCCTGAAAATATTTTGCAAACAAAACTAGAAGACCTGCTAGATCCGTTTCAAATCGAAAGAATTAAAACAGGTATATCAGAAGGTAATCTGGAATTTATCAATCCTACAAAAATTTGGGTACGCAGAAAAGGTGATGAATATGCAGTTTTTGATGCAGTTTTTCACCGCAATTCCGAAGGATTTTTGATTTTAGAGCTAGAACCCGCAGTTTCTCGTGAAAATATTCCTTTTCTGAGCTTTTATCATCTAGCCAAAGCTTCGATTAACCAATTAGAAACAACGGCAAATTTGCATGATTTTTGCCAAATAATTGTCCAAGAAGTCCGAAAAGTCACCGGATTTGATCGGGTGATGCTATATAAATTTGATGATGACGGACATGGTTCAGTTATCGCCGAAGAAAAGCTAGAAAGTATGGAACCATACTTAGGATTACATTATCCTGAGTCAGATATACCCAAACCAGCCAGAAAATTATTTGTTGCTAATTCCATCAGAATCATTCCCGATTCTCATGCCCAGTCAATACAGATTATACCTGCTCAAAATCCACTGAGCGATCGCCCGGTTGATTTAACTGATTCCATTCTCCGCAGCGCCGCTACTTGTCATACAGAATACTTACACAATATGGGTGTAGGTGCTTCCTTGACTATTTCCTTAATTAAAGACCAAAAACTCTGGGGATTAATCGCTTGTCATCATCAAGTACCCAAATATGTTTCCTATGAATTGCGGAAAGCTTGTGAATTTTTAGGACGAGTTATATTTTCAGAAATTTCCGCCAGAGAAGAAACAGAAGATTACGACTATCGGATGAATTTGACATATATTCAAACCAAGTTAGTGGAATATATGTCCCAAGAAGAAAACTTCATTGATGGTTTGCAGAAAAATCAGCCGAATTTGTTGGATTTAACCAGCGCTCAAGGTGCGGCTGTCTGTTTTGGTGAAGAATGTACAGTAATTGGAGAAACTCCTCAACCAGAAGACCTAAATTTTTTAGTACAATGGTTAAAAAATAACGTTGAAGATGAAGTTTTCCACACAGATTCTCTGCCACAAATCTATCCAGATGCCGAAAGATTTAAAAATGTCGCCAGTGGTTTATTAGCAATTCCCATTTCCCAGCGCAATTATGTTTTATGGTTCCGACCAGAAGTAATTCAAACTGTGAATTGGGGTGGTGATCCTAATAAAGCCTTTGAAGTGAGTCACACAGATGGTAATGTGCGTTTGTGTCCCCGCAAATCATTTGAACTGTGGAAAGAAACAGTCAGCCTCACCTCTTTACCGTGGCGATATGTCGAAATCAAAGCCGCATTAGAATTGCGGAAAGCAATTGTCAATATTGTTCTGCGTCAAGCCGATGAACTAGCACAATTAGCTCATGATTTAGAACGTTCTAACGCCGAGTTGAAAAAGTTTGCCTACGTCGCCTCCCATGACTTGCAAGAACCATTAAATCAAGTGGCTAATTATGTGCAGTTGTTAGAGATGCGCTATGAAGCACAACTGGATGAAGATGCTAAGGAATTTATTACTTACGCCGTCGAAGGAGTCAGCTTGATGCAGACTTTAATTGATGACGTGTTGGTATATTCTAAAGTAGATACTCAGGCGATCGCCTTTCAACTGACGGAAGTAGAAACACCTTTAGAACGCGCCCTCAGCAACTTACGCCAACGCATTACTGAAAGTGGGGCTACTATTACCCATGACCCCTTACCCACCGTCATGGCTGGTAGCACCCAACTGATGCAGCTATTTCTCAACCTCATTGCTAACGCCATCAAATTCCGCAGCGATGAACCACCAAAAATCCATATAGGAGCCGAAAGGTTAGAAGATGAGTGGTTATTTTGGGTAAAAGATAACGGTATAGGCCTAGATCCCCAATTTAGCGATCGCATTTTTATCATCTTTCAACGCTTGCACACGCGAGATGAATATCCCGGCACAGGTATGGGTCTAGCCATCTGCAAAAAGATTATTGAGTGCCACCGGGGGCGAATCTGGGTAGAATCACAACTGGGAGAAGGTTCAACCTTCTATTTTACGATTCCCGTGGGAGGACGTGACCGTGAGCGTAGAAACGGAAGAAAAAGTCAAAACCATATTTTTGGTTGAAGACAACAAAGCCGATGTCCGCCTGATCCAAGAAGCATTAAAAAATAGCTCAATACCTCACCAAGTGGTAACAGTCAGAGATGGTATGGACGCAATGGCTTATTTACGTCAGGAAGGCGAGTATGCTGATGCACCTCGTCCAGACCTGATTTTGCTGGATTTGAATTTACCCAAAAAAGATGGTCGAGAAGTACTGTCAGAAATTAAAGCTGATCCAGCACTCAAACGCATTCCGGTAGTAGTTTTAACAACCTCCCGTAATGAAGATGATATTTTTCACAGTTACGACCTACACGTCAACTGCTACATCACTAAATCCCGCAACCTCAGCCAGCTTTTTCAAATCGTCAAAGGCATCGAAGACTTTTGGCTATCTACCGTCACGCTACCATCAGAGTGAAGAAGCAAGGGGGCAGGGTGCAGGGGGCAGGGGGGAAGAAACTTAGTCAGCACTCAGGACTTTCCCCACTCAACACTCCTGTAAGGGCGGGTTTACTCAGGATTTCGACGAACCACAAACTCACTGCTTAAACCCGCCCCTACCCACTCAGCACTCAGCACTAAAAAATAGGGGGTGAAACCCAAAGATGATGACTGTGAGCAACTTAGTAAAAGTTTTGTTAATTGAAGACAGCTTACCAGAAGCTAGGTTGTTGCTGGAATTTTTGCGGCAAGCGGACTCTAAAGAATTTCGTTTAACTCATGTGAAGCGATTAAATGAAGCACTTAACGCATTAACTAGGGAAAGTTATGATGTAATTTTATTGGATCTGACTTTACCTGACAGTCAAGGATTGTCATCCCTACCTGTACTGATGAATCATGCTCCCAGTACCCCAATTGTAGTATTAACGAATACTAATGATGAAGACTTAGCAATTGAAGCAGTACGCCAGGGAGCGCAAGATTATCTTGTGAAGCGACAGGTAAATGTTGATGTGTTAGTTCGTTCTGTATGTTATGCAATTGAGCGTAAGCAAGCGTTGGAAACATTACGCACAGTGAACCAAAGCTTAGAGGTACGGGTGGAAGAACGAACTGCGGAACTAGTAAAAGCTAATGAACTTAATCAGTTTAAATCTGAATTTGTTTCGATGCTTTCTCATGATATCCGTAATCCTCTAAATACGATTCTCTTAGCTGCGGGATTATTGCAAAATTATGATGACAAACTCACCAAAGAGACAAAATATAATCATTTAGAAATGATTCGTTCAGCAATCAAAAACATGGCGCAGCTATTAGATGAAGTTTCATTGATAGGTCAAGCCGATGCTGGAAAACTGCAATGTGAACTCTTTGGTTTAGATTTGGAATTATTCTGCCAACAACTAATTGATGAAGCTGAATTGAGTACACAGGAGAAAAACTTAACTATAGAATTTACTAGTGTAGGAAAATTAGGTGATGCAGTTTGGGATGAAATCCTACTGCGTCATATTTTAGGGAATTTACTAGGCAATGCAATTAAGTATTCCCAACCAGGCGGCAAAATTCAGTTTGAACTCATTTCTCAAAAACACACAGTAACTTTCCTTATTCAAGATTGCGGAATTGGCATTCCCAAAGAAGATTTACCAATGCTGTTTCACCCTTTCCATCGTGCAGCCAATGTTGGAGAAATTCCGGGAACTGGTTTAGGTTTGTCTATTGTTAAGAAGTGTGTTGAAGCGCATGGTGGAGAGATTTTAGTTAATAGTAAAGTCGGAATAGGTACAGCATTCACCGTAACTCTTCCTGTAATGTGAATGGAAATAGAACTATAAAATAGGCTGAAGTGAGAGAAAATCAACTTTCTGTTTTGTGGTTAGTCTTATAAAATCAACGAGCGTGGAGGGATTTGAACCCCCGACCCACAGAACCGGAATCTGTTGCTCTATCCACTGAGCCACACGCCCTAACTTTGCTTAATTATAGCACAGTTTTATAAATAATCCGCAGGGTTTACGGGAGTACCATTGCGACGTACTTCAAAATGCAGGTGAGGCCCTGTAGATAAACCTGTGGAACCGACAGATGCGATCGCTTGTCCTCGTTCTACAGATTGTCCTTCGGAAACATACAACTCGCTGGCGTGTGCATATAAGGTAGTCTTATCTTGACCGTGATCGATAATTACGGTTCTGCCATAACCACCGTACCAACCTGCAAAAATCACGTTTCCCGAATCGGCTGCTCTAATTTTACTACCATAACTGGCGGCAAAATCTAACCCGGAATGAAAGCGACGATATCCTAAAATCGGATGTATTCGCCAACCAAAGGCGCTGCTAGTACGTGCGTTGCTAGGAAAAGCGAGTATTCCACTTCCCCGAATCAGGATGTTGCTGCGGCTGTTGGCTTTGGCTTGGGCTTGTGCTACTTTGTTTTGAATCAAGACGGATATATTTTTAGAATCTCTATCAAGCTGGTTTTGTGCGGCTTCTAAAGCTAGGCGATCGCTATTTAAACGTTCAACCAATTCTGACTGTGATTCCGCCTGAAGTTGATAATCGGCTTTTTGTAGCAATAACTGCTGACGAATCAAAGCAATTTCGTTTTTTTGCTGTGCTACTGCCGTTTTTTGTTCATTTATCGAGTTTGCTTGGGCGTTGAGTTGCGCTAAAATCTTTTGGTCAGCCTGATAAACTAACTTCAGTTGACGACGACGGCGGATAAAGTCGCTGATATTTTGGCTTTGGAGTAAAACCGCCAATCCTTGCGAAGCAGGCGATCGCTGAAGATACCGCAACCTAGCCACTGTTGCTGTGCGACTTTTTTCATAATCACTTTCTGTTACCAGTAAAACTGCTTCTAATGCTTCCAGGTTTTCAGTAGCCAGTCGTAATCGTAACTCACTATCTTGAATATGAGTATTTGTCGTTTGCAAATTTTGATTTAAACCAGTCAACCGATTTTCTGCCGCTTCTTGCAAATCAGTCAAGCGATCGCGCTGCTGAATCGTCTTTTCACGCTCTTTGTTAATTTGTTGCTGCTGTTGTTTGAGAGTATCAATTGATGATGGGGTATTTGCAGATCCTGGCAGCCATCCTAAACCAAAGCACAAAACACAGCATAATGCAAGACATAACCAAAATAATTTTGTTTGGGGAAAAAATAGCGATCTCATGCTGTTGATTTAGGCAATTGCAGGCATCTACAGCATTATTCCCCAAACTCGGCAAAATCTAACATGATGAAATCAGTTAACAGTTAACAGTCAACAGTTAACAGTGAACAAGGCATGAAGTGGAGGATTTAGACCCAATTATGTCTCTTAACTGATAACTGATAACTGATAACTGTTAAAACTGATTTTTCCAACTTGCTAAATCAGCCAAAGAGCGATCGCGATAACGTCCATAACGCTCCGGCTTACTCTTAATTTTCACCCCCAAATCTGGTAAAATCCCAAAATTCGGCGGCATTGGTTGAAAATGCTTCGGTGAAGCCGAACTAATAAACTCCAATAACGCCCCCATCATCGTCGTTGGTGGTGCTGTCAATGGTTCCTTACCCAAAGCGATGCGCGCTGCATTAGTTCCGGCTAACCAACCATCTGCGGCGGCGGCGGTGTAACCTTCAGTACCAATTAACTGTCCAGCCGCTAACAAAGTGGGACGCTGCTTAAATTGCAAAGTCGAGTGCATTAACTGGGGCGCATTCAGAAAAGTGTTGCGGTGCATGACTCCCAGGCGGACAAATTCGGCATTTTCTAAACCAGGAATTAGGCGAAAAACTCGCTTTTGTTCACCCCAGCGCAGGTTAGTTTGGAATCCTACCATGTTCCAAAGTTGACCAGCTTTATCTTCTTGCCGTAATTGTACCACTGCATAGGGACGTTCCCCGGTGCGATTATCAGACAATCCCACGGGCTTCAGGGGACCGTAACGCATTGTGTCTTCTCCCCGGTGCGCTTGTTCCTCAATGGGTAAACAAGCTTCAAAAAATTTCGCGGTTTCCCGTTCAAAATCCTTGATTTCAGTTTGTTCGGCTTGACGAAGTTCTGTCCAAAAGTGCAGATATTGCTCTTTATTCATCGGACAATTCAGGTACGCCGCTTCACCTTTGTCATAACGCGATGCCATAAAAGCCACATCATGGTTAATCGATTCTCCCACAACGATGGGACTAGCAGCATCAAAAAAGCTGAGGTATTCGATCCCCGTTACGCGGTGCAAATCTGCGGCTAAATCAGGACTGGTTAAAGGTCCGGTTGCCAAAACTACGATTCCTTCAGGGATAGCTGGGACTTCACCCCGGCGAAATTCAATTAAAGGATGGTTAGATAAAGTTTCCGTCAAGTCTTGGCTAAATTTTCCTCTGTCTACAGCTAGCGCCCCACCAGCCGGAACGGCGTGTTCATCGGCTTTGGAGATGACAATGGAATTGAGTTGACGTAGCTCTTCGTGTAATAATCCGGTAGCGCGATCGCTTGCCATAGCCCCAAAGGAATTACTACAGACTAATTCCGCCAGATGTTCTGTATGGTGTGCAGGACTAAAGCGTTTTGGGCGCATTTCATGGAAAATCACCGGCACTCCAGCCTGGGCTATTTGCCAAGCTGCTTCTGTCCCAGCTAGTCCACCTCCAATTACTTGTATCGGTTGTTTATCCATATTATTTATTTATCCGCTCAGTTACCCAATTTAAATTTGCTGGAAGTGCATATAAATCATCATAAATGATCAAGTTATAACCTTTCTAGGACTGCTAAGGTACGGATTTATCTGTGTAGCCTACGACAAGCGGAATTTCGCGTCTACATCTGTGTTTATCTGTGTTTATCTGTGGTCGAATAATTCTTGTAGTACCTATTGAGATAGGAATCGCTATAATGAGATGTCGCGTGTAAAATTTTATAATAACTTAATAACTAGAAAAATTACTCAGAGGAAATACTAATGAACCGCTCGAAAATAGTTGCAGTTATTACAGGTGCAATTTCAATTCTTTTAGCGATCGCCTACTTAATTTTAGTGCAATTGCTGGACTACCGGGACATGAAACCAGCACCTATTAGTCAATTAACATCACAACAAGTTCTAGTAGCCGCATACAGTCATGGAGAAGAAAATTTCTTCTGAAAAGACCTCTGAGAGACACGAGTATTCGTGTCTCTACTATTTTTGAGGGAGATAAAAAGTTTTGACCGAAAAACGAGACGCAAGCCCCTGACTTTAGGCATGGGGAGAAGGCGGTAAGAACTTTTAAGTTCCGTCAAACGATTGCGTGGCTTTAGCCACAGTGTTAAAACAGATTAGCGAGAAAACAAGTAGGAATAACCTTCAGCGCATTGAAGTATCCTAGTACGGAGCAATCCCGGCAACGGACATATCCGACTCGATTCGGAATAGTTAAAGGGCGAATAAGGGCAGGATATGGAGCGTTCATCTTTAAAATATGAAGGACTCAGAAAGTATGCGCGAATGAGAGCAAAAGCTCTTTGAGTGAGTAGAGGGATACTTGAATGTCCCGTTGTCGCCTTTTTCAGGTGGGCAAGAATCCCCTGGCTTTAGACGTGGGGAGGTTCAAAAATTGGCAGAAAATTAATCACGCCAGTTGTTAGATTAATTAATTATTCATGAAAACTAATTTATAGGGGGTCAACTGATGGCAGAGGCGAATCAGGAAGATAAAAACAAATTTATTTACCCTCGCAGTCGCTACTATGGTCAATTTAAGCCAGAAAACTTAGTATTTAATGCTAATCTCCAAGAATTTGCTCAAAGAGTCAGCTACATTTCCAGTTTAGAAACATCTGGGAAACTGACTCCCCAAGAAGCTTATAAAAAAATTAAAACTCTTTGGAAACAGTTGAAACGCAGCAAAAAACAACTGAGTATTGCTAACGAAAACGAAGTAGAACCACCGACAACACCGTGAATTATTTAAATCGCGGGCTAAGTCCGGTGAAACTCATCCGGGGTGAGTGACACCACCATATTTTCCGATTCTATTTGGATAATCCAACGCGTGTTAGCTGGATTGTCCGAGTTTGATTCCAGTCCACAAACTACGCCCACTTTGCCGATTACGTATGCTGGACGTAGTATCAAAACTTTATCCCCTACTTTAACACTGTGTGAGGTATACAATATTCCTCCTATAAATTCTGCATCTTCAGAATGAAATTATATGACTGAAATCCGATAATTATTTTATTTTAACTAAATTTTGTGGTTCTTATAACCTTTTCTTAACTAAACTTGCCGGAAATAATGCATTGCTTCTGCCCCTTTCCTCTTATTTGACTGCTAGGTTCCCATTTTTCGGTAGGATAGCTCCCATATCTTCAACTGAGCGACACCCTACAAAGAAGTAAGACTATGGCAACTTCCCCAATTTCTGCTCCAGAATCCTCTGCTAACTGGCATCTGCTGCTGCAACAATTAATGGATAGTCAATCATTAAGCCGCATTCAAGCTGCTCAATTGATGCAAGGGTGGTTAAATGAAGCTGTGCCGCCAGAATTATCAGGGGCGATTTTAACAGCGCTGAACTTTAAAGGCATTTCCGCCGAAGAGTTGACGGGGATGGCTGAAGTATTACAGTCCCAATCAAAACTGGGGACTGGGAAAGAATCCACCCCATTCGTCATTCCCACTCTCATTGATACCTGTGGGACTGGCGGCGACGGTTCATCAACCTTTAACATTTCCACAGCTGTTGCTTTTGTTGCGGCTGCTTACGGTGTACCCGTTGCAAAGCATGGAAATCGCTCCGCGTCAAGTCTCACAGGCAGCGCGGATGTGTTAGAAGCATTGGGAGTAAATCTGAGTGCTGACAGTCAAAAGGTGCAAGCGGCAGTACAAGAGGTGGGGATCACTTTCTTGTTTGCCCCTGGGTGGCATCCCGCACTCAAAGCTGTTGCTTCTTTGCGTCGGACTCTCAAAGTGCGAACAGTATTTAATTTACTCGGACCATTAGTCAATCCCTTGTATCCTAATGGGCAAGTAGTCGGGCTATTTACGCCCAAACTTTTAACAACTGTTGCCCAAGCGTTACATAATTTAGGCAAACAAAAAGCCATTGTCTTACATGGGCGAGAAAGACTGGATGAGGCTGGGTTAGGAGATATAACTGATTTGGCAGTTTTATCAGAGGGTGAAGTGCAGTTAACTACTCTCAATCCCGAAGAAGTAGGTGTAACTACTGCTCCCATCGCGGCACTCCGGGGTGGGGATGTGCAAGAAAATGCCGTGATTCTCAGAGCAGTGTTACAAGGTCAGGGAACTCAGGCACAACAAGACGCTGTGGCATTAAATGCTTCCTTGGCTCTGCAAGTGGCGGGTGCAATTCCGTGGTTAGACCATGCTCAAGGTGTGAGTGTGTCTAGGGAAATTCTTCAGAGTGGTTCTGCTTGGGAAAAATTGTCACAGCTAGTCCAGTTTCTACAGGATTAACTTGTAAGCGTGATTGGTGGGGGCTAAACTCGACAACATCGCGTCTAATGGTGACATCATAGTTACCAAAAAAGTCGTGACCTAATAATCCAGTTTCTAGTTCTGGTCCCGCGATCGCCACTGCAACTCTATTCACCTTCACCCCACCAACGGCCATGGAATCAACATAACCAATGGGAAAATCTACTGTTCTGGCACTGGCAGTATTGGCCTTGACTGTTCCCACTTGCACAACTGCCAAGGCATTGGCCATTTCTTGGGTAATGACTGTGCCACTGGCTCCTGTATCAACAATCATTTCAAATTTCTGCTGGTTGTTGAAGGTGACTTCCACAATTGGCGTTCCCCCCATGCGTCGTTTGATAGGGGCAATAAATACCTGTTTTTCTGGGGTGAGAAATGCTGATCTCGGCGAAATGGGTTTTACTGGTGGCTGTTGTGTAGATGCAGGTGGAGTCAGGGTATAGTTAGACCCCAGGTTTGGCGGTTGGGGAACAGCGACGATAATCCTCTGATTACCTGTGTTTGCTGACTGGACGGGGCGAGGAATATCTCTTTCTCTGGCTATTTTTACATGGCTGCGGTATTCGTTAATTTTGGCTTGGGCGATGGTAAATTCTGGGCTGTGGCGAGGCACTTTTTCCATGAGAGCGATCGCATCTCGGTACTGACTGACTACCAACTGCCAATCATCTGGCGATTGAGCCGATTGACTGATACTCCAAGCCCCCATAGCTTTATCTAGACCCAGTTCAAAATAATTGATTGCGGGTTCTGATGGTGGTGTTTTGGACGCTGGCAATGTTTGTGGTGCGATCGCTTTCACAGGAGACGACGCAGCCAAATTATCATTTTCTCCCGCATTTTGATTGCTAATAGTCCCAGAAGTGTGTTGGCTTGTCTCAGGCACGCTACGCGAACGGCTACCCTCAGACCCAGTTTTTTGCTCACAAGCAACACCCAAAAGTGCCAGAGTGCTGGAGAGAAAAATCAGGGTTGCACGAGATAAAAACGACTGAAGCATAATTAACTTCAATTTTACATAGGTAAGGGACTTAGAGAGTTTGACATGGGATAATTAATATTTGCAGTATTAGCTCAATTAGGGAGTAAAGACTGCTTATTATTAATTGTTGACTGCTGACGGCGCATATAAATTTCAACAATCACCACAATCACTCTTCCACTATACCCAAAGTCAAGCTTTGCTACACTGTGCTAACGCCCCGCTTTGCTGACGTGGGGGTGGAGAAAAGAATTGCCTCCTTTGAAACCGGGGTTACGCCCCATGCTCAATATTTAACCCTAATCCTTTTGTTTTAATCACCTATGCCTCTGTCTGACACAATACCTGCTCTACTTGTCTTGGCCGATGGAACTACTTATCGCGGTTGGTCTTTTGGTGCAACGGGAACCAAAATCGGGGAAGTGGTATTCAACACCGGCATGACTGGATATCAAGAAGTCCTGACTGACCCTAGTTACTGCGGTCAGATTATCATTTTTACCTATCCGGAATTAGGGAATACTGGCATTAACGTTGAAGACGAAGAATCAGATCGGCCTCTGTGTGCTGGGGCGATCGCTCGCAATATTTGTCATCGACCCAGTAACTGGCGCTCAACACAATCCCTGCCTGATTACCTGAATCAGCACCAAATACCCGGTATCTACGGCATTGATACCCGCGCTCTCACGCGCAAAATTCGCACACTAGGAGCCATGAATGGCGGTATTTCTACATCAATTCTAGATGAAGCGGAATTGTTAGAGCAGGTACTAGCAGCACCTAGCATGGCTGGTTTAAACTTGGCGCGTCAAGTTACCACCCCCACGGTGTATGAATGGACAGAGGCCACAATTCCAGCTTGGGAATTCAACTCGGAATCTGTGGTCAATCAGGAAGAGTCTTTCACTGTTGTCGCCCTTGACTTTGGTGTCAAACGGAATATTTTGCGTCGCCTAGCAAGTTACGGTTGCCGAGTCATCGTTGTACCTGTAGATACACCACCAGAGGAAATCCTCAAATACAACCCAGATGGGATCTTTCTTTCCAATGGACCAGGGGACCCAGCGGCCGTGACGGAAGGCATTACAACTGCCAAAGCATTGCTGGAAAGTCAAAAACCGATATTCGGCATTTGTATGGGACACCAAATTTTAGGTCACGCTCTAGGGGCAGAAACTTATAAGCTAAAATTTGGTCATCGTGGTTTAAATCAGCCCGCCGGACTACAGCAGAAGATAGAAATTACCAGCCAAAACCACAGTTTTGCTATTGACCCAGATTCATTACCTGCTGAAGTTGTGGAAGTTAGCCACCTGAACCTCAATGATCGCACGGTTGCTGGGTTACGTCATAAGTCTCTGCCTATATTTTCGGTTCAGTATCACCCGGAGGCTAGTCCTGGCCCTCATGATGCTGACTACTTATTTGAGCAATTTGTCCAAGCCATGCGAACGAACCGGTAAAAAGAAGCAGGGGTGCAGGGTGCAGGGTGCAGGGGAGAAGACCCAGAGGTCGCTTGTACTCCGCCCCAGTTCAAGCGCCCTTCCCCTCTGCCTCTTCCCACACTCCCCTCTCTTCCCACACGGACCACACCCAAAAGCCAGTTTTATCAGGGCTTTGCGCTTAACTTCGTGCTATTCACCCATGCCCCTACTTCCCGTATCCCAACAGATTGTAGACAATTTGTGCTAAAACCATCTATACTTGAGCGTTCGCTTTAACCATGAGGAGGGAATTATTGCTGAGTCATTGAATCTAACCGTGAGCCTGAGAGGCACTCGCGAAGTCCGGGATAACTGTCAGCTATTCCGCCTCACAGGTTTGTTAGACGCATTTTCTGAGCCGACTTTTCGCAAGGTACTTGGCAATAAAATTGATGAGGGTCCCAAGCATATTATCCTGGATCTCTCACAAATTGACTTTGTTGATAGCTCCGGATTGGGCGCTTTGGTGCAGCTAGCTAAACAAGCTCAAACTGCCGAAGGTACTTTGCAAATTGTCACAAATGCCCGCGTTACTCAAACGGTCAAGCTTGTTCGCTTAGAAAAGTTTCTAGCCCTGCAAACTTCAGTTGATGCGGCTTTAGAAAACATCAAGTAGTCTTGATCGCTTTATCTAAACAGGTACAATCAGCTGACTGAAATTATATCTGGGTAGCTTAATTTATAGAAACGCTGACAAAAAAACCTCTCTCCTGGCGAGAGAGGTTTAAAAATTAGTTAAAATTTAATATAAAAAGCTGGTTAAGTTAGTCAAATAGCTTGATTATCTGATACACTTGATTGCTGCTCAAGGTAAACTACCAATCAAAAAAGGTTAAAATTAAGAAATAATATTTGACAGTTTTGATGAGGAACAGGTGTACCAACATGGCTGGTTTCAGAAATAACAAATAAAAAATCTCTGAAGATGCCTGCCAACTATAGCCGGTTAAGGAATGATGAATTTGTGACATCACAGGAAAAAGAGCTATTAGATGGACAAGATGAAACACTCACACCGGATTCGTCTTGGCATCAAGCATTGTTGGCAACCACCGGGACATTACCTCTAGATATTTCTCCATCACAAATACAACAAATGTCGCCTTTGGCTTTAGCCTATATAGGTGACGCAATTTATGAATTGTATGTTAGGATGTTCTATCTGTTGCCTATACAACAGACAAAAACCTACCATTGTTTGGTAGTAGCACAGGTAAGAGCCGAAACACAAGCGCTTCATTTGCGATCGCTTACTCCGCATCTGAGTCCAGCCGAATTAGAAATTGTCCGTCGAGGGCGTAATGCCGCTTCAGGACGACCTAAGCGAGTTGATCCCAAAATCTATCAACAGGCAACAAGTTTAGAAACTTTAATTGGCTACCTTTATCTCACCGATTTCCCACGCTTAACCGAATTGTTGCAAAAACTCCATCTAGAGAAATAGTGCGTGACTCAATCTCAGGACAGGAAAGTCAGCACTTGGGGGTTCAGTAAATTCACAGAATCACAACGTCCACCCAATAAACTATACCCAAAATTTATATGACAAGTAAACCCAGGAAAATCCAAACTCCTAGCGAACCTAATCGTGGTCAATCCCTCAAATTGAAGGGTAAGCGGATTATTCCTAGTTCTATTCGCAGTCCCCGCGTCGGCGAGCGCGATAAAAAGCCTGTGTCCAGAGGCACAAGCCCACATCGCATTGATCCCCATGTATCCCCAGTAGCCTCAAAACCCCCAGAAGATAGCGATTTAATTTACGGTCGCCATCCAGTTTTAAGCGCTTTAGAAGGTGAACGGGGACTAAACCGCATCTGGATTACTACTCGTCTGCGTTACGACCATCGCTTCCATCATTTACTGCTGCAAGCCAAGGAAAATGGCACAGTCATTGATGAAGTTGAGCCAAAACGCTTAGACCAAATCACCGACCGGGCTAATCACCAAGGGATCGCAGCCCAAGTAGCCCCCCACGACTACATGGAGTTGTCTGATTTAATTGCACAAGCGAAATCTGTGACTGACCCTGTAATTGTGGTAGCTGAGGGAATTACTGACCCCCACAATTTGGGAGCAATTATTCGCACTGCTGAAGCCATAGGCGCTCAGGGACTGGTGATCCCTCAAAGAAGGGCATCAGGAATCACTTCTACTGTGATGAAAGTGGCCGCAGGTGCTTTAGAAAACTTTTCTGTAGCCAGAGTAGTCAACCTCAGCCGCGCCTTAGAAGAATTGAAGGAAGCTGGCTTCTGGATTTATGGTACTGCTACCACAGGCAGCGAACCCCTGCATACAGTGAAATTTAGTGGCCCCATTGTTCTGGTTATCGGTTCGGAAGGCGAAGGACTGAGTATGCTCACACAGCGCTCGTGCGATGTCTTGGTCTCAATACCCCTGCTGGGCAAAACTCCTAGTCTCAACGCTTCAGTGGCGGCGGGTATGGCGCTTTATGAAATCTATCGCCAACGGTCGTTAAACACTTTGTACCTAGATAAATTACCAAAACCCCTTTAAAAAAAGACCGTAACAGAGTATAAAGAAATGTAAAAGAAAAAACGATACGATATCCTTTCCTTTAATATTCAGTACCACATTGATAAATCGGCTACAACCATGCAAACAATTTGGAATCACCTGAAGGAATCATTGATTAACACATTCCACAACCTAGGCCTAGCTTGGTGGGTGGAAATTGTGACGCAAAATCCCCGTTGTACCTACTACTTCGGTCCATTTTTGAGTTCTGCTGATGCGAAAGTGGCTCTCAAAGGCTACGTAGAAGATTTGGAGGTCGAAGGGGCGCAAGGAATACTTGTGAATGTCAAACGCTGTAAACCAGGTACTTTAACAATTGCTGAAGACTTGGGGGAAAGGATTGACCGCAAAGTAAAGCCTGCCTTTAGCGGTCAGATATAATCCAAATTCAAAGGGCCTCCATAGTTCTCAGGTTAAACTTGGGAACTATGGTATGAGTTTGGCTGGTCGCAACTGGATTTCTGTTTGGGATATCCATTCATTACAGCAATGCCAGCAAATAATTAATAATTCTTAATTCCTAATTACCGCGATTTTCAGGTAAATGAACCACATCTTTATATTGGGCTACGCCCCGCTACGCTAACACGCAAAGGCGCAAAGGCGCAAAGGAAGAAAGAAATACAGATATCAGCCTGTGTTCTAAATACATGAAAACTGCTGTAAAATCCTAAAAATTACATATTCTACCATGCAGAGATAGATGCCATGCTAAGAGGGTCTAAATTTTGATTTGTCTCTTAATTCTGGGATTTGTGTCTTTTGGTATATGACTTAGTATGGTGAAAATTTAAAATAGAGTCATGGCAAGAATCCTAATTATTACTTGTAACCACAGATAAAGCTCAATGTAGACGCATTCTCAAATACAGAATGCTTCCCACAAGGAATACATATGAGTTGTTCTGTGGTTTTTTGACGAGAATATTTAAAATTGCTAATTTATGAAAATTTAACTAATTACGAATTAGTAATGATTTTTGTCATGAACTGAAGTTAGAGGAAAATTCAATGACTACAACACTTTTAGAGGCTAATTCTATCCGGTCTTTGTTAGGTAAAGAAGGGGAAAACTTACTCACCTATAAAGCCAAAGTTTCTCAGGATTTACTACATTTACCAGGGACAGATTTTATAGATCGAGTTTGGTTAAATAGCGATCGCTCTCCCCAAGTCTTGCGTAATCTCCAGCAACTTTACTCACATGGTCGATTAGCAAACACTGGCTATCTGTCTATTCTACCAGTAGACCAAGGAATTGAACACTCAGCCGGTGCATCTTTTGCGCCTAATCCGATTTATTTTGATCCCGAAAACATTATCAAATTAGCCATAGCCGGAGGCTGTAATGCTGTTGCTACGACTTTAGGCGTATTAGGGAGCGTTTCGCGTAAATATGCCCATAAAATCCCCTTCATAGCCAAAATCAACCATAACGAACTGCTAACTTTTCCCAATCAATATGACCAGATATTGTTTGCTGATGTGGAACAAGCTTGGAACTTGGGTGCTGTGGCGGTAGGTGCGACAATTTACTTTGGTTCCGAACAATCTGCTAGACAAATTCAGGAAGTTAGCCAAGCTTTTAAACACGCCCATGAACTGGGTTTGGTGACAATTCTTTGGTGCTATTTGCGTAATAATACTTTCAAACAAGACCAAGATTATCACCTTGCGGCTGACCTCACCGGACAGGCTAACCATTTGGGTGTCACCATTGAAGCGGACATAATTAAACAAAAGTTACCTGAATGTAATCATGGTTATAGTGCAGTAGCGAAAGCGACTAATCAGAGTTACGGCAAAACTGATGAACGAGTTTACACCGAATTGACCAGTGATCACCCCATTGATTTAACTCGTTATCAAGTGCTTAATTGTTACTCTGGACGTGCGGGACTCATTAATTCTGGTGGTGCATCTGGTAAAGATGACTTAGCCCAAGTTGTGCGTACAGCAGTGATTAATAAACGGGCTGGCGGTACTGGTTTAATTTCCGGGCGGAAAACCTTCCAGCGTCCCTTTGAGGAAGGTGTAAAACTGTTTCATGCAATTCAGGATGTTTACTTGTCGCCAGATGTGACTATAGCTTAGGGAAGTGTGGGGAGTGTGCATCGAACAACTAATCACTAATGACAAATGACTAATGACTAATGACTAATGACTAATGACTAATGACTAATGACTAATGACTAATGACTAATGACTAATACTTTTTATATATACGTAACAAGTCTAGGGGAAGACGTTAAATAAGGAGAAATTTTCCTAACATTCAGGCATTTGATGAAGAGTTAGGAGACAATTTTCCTCATGTTGAAAAACCAGAAAATATTTACTCAATTGCGCCGCAAAATTACTATAGTCTTGCTGGCTAGTTTTGTTTGGTTGATCACCTTCCCTACTACTTCAGTTCAGGCAGATCGTTACTATTCGGAGAAAAACAATAAGGCAGTAATAAGTAAACCCTATTATACTAAAGAACGTCAGGTAGAAATAAAAGAAGTTCCGGCAACACCTTACTATTCTACAAAAGAAAGAAAGAAGACAAAAGTCATTATCAAGACACCAGCCACGGCTAATGATTATATCGAAAGTGGCAAGCGGGGGCAAGAAGTGATTCCTCAAGATTGAGAAACTGGAAGTAGCTAAAAGACGAGAGGCGTGATGTTTCACGTCTCTACAAGTTGGTAAATTTTATTACAAATCTTATAGAATTAAAAATTTACGTGATAATTTTATAGTTTGAGCAAAAATCCGCAGGAATTACTGAAAAGGATTGTTAAAAATATGCTATTGTGTTTTTATAGTATTAAATCTAACAATTGCCTATTTTTGCGTAGTTTATTGATGACGCAGATGTAGGAATAATTCAGTAGTTTGTGGTTTTCTGATTATGGAAACAAAAAGCCCCGTCAAAGGTTGGTGGAAATACATTCTATTGTTTACAGTGCTTTTGGCATCTGGACCGACTACCCAAGTCATTCATCAGGCATTACGGGGTTATCCATTAGATATTAACTATTTATGGACTGAACTGTCGCCATTTGGGATTTTGGGAGGGGGTCTTTACAATGGTAATGGTGGGGCTGACTGGAAAATAGGCAAGCCAAAAGCCACAATCTGGAATGCTGGAAATGTGCGATCGCTACCGGAGTTAAGAAGTTTTGCATTAGAATTGGCAAATCGCGATCGCATTCTGAATAATTTACCACCTTTGCAAGAAGATTCTACACTGTCCCTCGCCGCACAACTGCATGCACAGGATATGTTGGAACGGCAATACTTTGATCATATTTCACCTGACGGCAAAAGTCCGCGCGATCGCTACCTTGCAGTTAGTAGTCGCCCACTTCAGGGAGTTGGTGAAAATATTGTTCAGGGTGAAACTCAAGGTTGGGGATTAACTTACAGAGAAGCGGAAAAGTTTCAACGGGGTTGGATGTATAGTCATGGACACCGCGCCAATCTCTTAACGGAAAAATACACCAAATTTGGTTATGGAGTGGTAACTGGGGCGAATGGTCAGATTTATGCTGTACAAATGTTTGGGATGTGAACTACTCAGAGGAATTGTTAAAAAGACAAGTCTCGATAGGATTGTGAGATATCCTTAGATAAATGAGAGATTTGCCAAATAAATTAAGCATGAAGCTGGCAGCACGAGTAAGTAAGGTGACCCCTTCTTTAACCTTAGCGATCGCAGCTAAAGCTAAGGCCATGAAGGCTGAGGGAATAGACGTTTGTAGTTTCAGCGCTGGAGAACCGGATTTTGACACTCCAGCCCACATCAAAGCCGCCGCAGCGACAGCTTTGGAGTCAGGTAAAACCAAGTATGGCCCAGCAGCTGGAGAACCAAAGTTAAGGGATGCGATCGCCCATAAGCTAAAAACTGAGAACGGTCTTGATTATCAATCTGAGAATGTAATTGTCACTAACGGCGGTAAGCATTCTCTGTTTAACTTGATGTTAGCCCTAATTGATCCGGGTGATGAGGTAATTATTCCGGCTCCCTATTGGCTCAGTTACCCGGAAATGGTAACATTAGTTGGTGGGAAACCAGTAATTGTCACCACAGATGCGGCGACGGATTATAAAGTTACTCCAGAACAACTACGTCAAGCAATTACACCAAGAACAAAGTTATTTATTCTCAATTCCCCATCTAATCCCACCGGGATGGTGTACACGCCAGATGAAATTAAAGCACTGGCGCAGGTAGTAGTGGATGCAGATATCTTTGTCGTTTCTGATGAGATTTACGAAAGGATTCTCTACGACGGTGCAGAACATATCACTATTGGTTCTCTGGGTAAAGAAATTTTTGACCGGACTTTAATCAGTAACGGGTTTGCGAAAGCTTACTCAATGACTGGTTGGCGACTGGGTTATTTAGCTGGGCCAGTGGAGATTATTAAAGCAGCTAGCACTATTCAAGGACATAGTACATCGAATGTGTGTACCTTTGCTCAATATGGTGCGATCGCCGCTTTAGAAAGTTCTCAAGACTGTGTAGAAACAATGCGCCAAGCTTTCGCCAAACGGCGACAAGTGATGTTAGACAGACTCAACGCCATTCCGGGATTGAGTTGTGCTAAACCAGACGGCGCATTTTATCTGTTTCCTGATATTAGCAAAACAGGCCTCAAGTCCCTGGAATTTTGTAACGCCCTCTTGGAAGCACACCAAGTAGCAGTGATTCCGGGTATTGCTTTTGGTGCTGACCAAAACATTCGCTTATCTTACGCCACTGATATGGCGACTATTGACAAAGGGATGGATAGGTTGGAGAAATTTGTGAGTTCTCTTGTTTAGGAATGCGGATTTAATCAAGTACCAGGCGACTTGAATTAACGGCTACACAGGAACCAACCCCGCCTAAGCGGCTTGAAAACATTGATTTTCTATTAGTCCGCGCAGGCGGACTTTGTTTGTATAGCCGGGATTTCTAATCGCCAGGGCTGTAACTAAATTTGTTCTGGAGAATTTCACTCTGTTGCAAGTCTCACTTGTTCTGGGGTTAAACCCAATAACTGAGAAACTTCCTCTATTGTTAGACCACGCGCCAGCATCCGGGGTACAAGTTCAAGTTTAAGTCCTTCTCTGCCTTCCTCTCTGCCTTCTTCTCTCCCCTCAGCTTTAGCTTCTTGATAAACTCTAGTTTCTTCTAAATTGACTCCTAACATCGCCTCTACCTTGTTCTCACATTTCAGTAACTTACAGTAATTTTCTGAAAAATTTATTACAGTTGTTCTGTAGAATTTCACTCTGTTGCAAGTCTCACTTGTTCGGGGGTTAAACCCAATAACTGAGAAACTTCCTCTATTGTTAGACCACGCGCCAGCATCCGGGGTACAAGTTCAAGTTTAAGTCCTTCTCTGCCTTCCTCTCTGCCTTCCTCTCTGCCTTCTTCTCTGCCTTCCTCTCTGCCTTCTTCTCTCCCCTCAGCTTTAGCTTCTTGATAAACTCTAGTTTCTTCTAAATTGACTCCTAACATCGCCTCTACCTCTTCACGGCTTAAATTTGCAAACTTATAAACAGCGATTGTTGTAATTACATCTATTATGTCATCTTTGGGTAAAAAACTCAGTTCTTCTTGTTGCACTCGTTCGATTAAGCGTTTCGCCTGTTCCACCATTTGATTCTCTGACGCAATGGTTAATTGCATCAAACTAATACCCACAGGTTGCTGATCAAAGTTACCTAATTCATCCAGATAAATCCGTTGTACTTGTAAACTATCCAATAGTGACCTGTGAATAGTTTTATTTTCTGGTTCTAAACTGCGAGACTGGAAAATAATTACACCATACCAATCATCATAAACAAATGGGTTTCGATACAAATATAGCAGCGATTCTGAAAAAAAACGATGGTACAATAACTCGTCTTTTTGAAACTGCACCTCGGCAAAAAAGATAATTTGGGGTGTTGCATCTGGTGGTGGTAAAAATACCCCATCAATCCGAAATGTTGCTTCTTTGATTTCAACTGATTCAAAGCGATAATTTCTGGCTGTTGTTGGCGGCTGTTCTATTAATTCAAATAGCAAGCCAGGGGAACGTTGAAAAAGTTTATAAAAAATGGCATCACGTCTCACAAAGTAATCCTCTTCAGGTGTGGACTAACTAGAGTTGATAATAGCTCGTATAAAAATACATATCACAAAACTTCCCCGCAATTGTCGCTAAATATTCAGCATTCAGGATTTCAGCAATCCCATTTCCTGTAAACCTTGGCGTAGTCTGTTCGCTTCTTCGGGGTTTTGTTGTTCGTAAAGCAGGATGGCATTTTGAAAGGCTGTTAAACTTGCTTGAACGTTGCCAACTTTTAACTGTACTACCCCTAAATTTTGATAAGCTGGTGCATAGTTGGGATTACATCGGATGGCTTTTTGGTAACAGGCGATCGCATCGGTAAATAAACCCAAAGCTTTAAAGATCATTCCCAAGTTATAATGTCCCATAACGAAACTAGGGTCAATTTTTAAAGTTGTTTCGTAAGCAATTTTCGCCCCGTTAATATCACCAGATGCCTTGAGTAAGTTACCCAAATTGTTGTATGCTCCTAATTTGAGCAGGGGGTAAATTGGCAATTTAATAGCGGCTTGATAATGAGCAATAGCCTCTTGAGTATCTTGTAAATGACTGTGAGCAATGCCTAAATGGTAATGTAGTTCGTACAAAATCTCATAGTTTTGCTCTACTGGCGTTATTCCCTGATGCAGAGAATTTGCCTGGTTAAAACCTTTTTGTAATAACTTTAACCCTTGGGTAATTTTACCAGTTTGCACATACAAAGCCCCTAACTTACTGCAAACATAAGGATCATCGGGATGGGTAGCCAGAAACGCTTCCATTGTAGTTTGGGCTTTGGCATATTTATTATTTTGCGCGATCGCCTTTTTCTGATATCCTTTATGTAAGATACCCACCCCTTGCAAATAACCGATTTGCCAATGGGGTTCCTGAGTTAAAATTGCCGATACACTGTCATCCACTAAAGCATGATAGGGGCGTTGAAAGTGAATGTGGGGATGGTTGCGAAACAGTCGAGACACCAGAGAATAGGGAGATTGTTCCGCGCCTACTTCTTGACGCACCAGATTAATCAGCAGATATTCTTCACTTTCAATTGCTGACCTGATTTGTGGTACAATACTTGGGCTGAGAGTCTCATCAGCATCTAACACCAAAATCCAATCACCAGTTACATATTTTAACGCCGCATTCCGAGCAGCACTGAAATCATTACACCATTGAAAGTGATATACTTTCGCACCGAATTCTTGGGAAATCTCAGGAGTGCGATCGCTTGAACCAGTATCCAGTATGATCATCTCATCTACCACACCTTTAACACTATTTAAACATTTAGGCAGTGTGGCTGCTTCATTTTTAACAATCATGCAGAGACTTAATTTCATATCGCCGAAAAACTATGATTTCAGATTAATACGTTGATGTAATTAAATTTAATTATCTGCCAATATTGGCATTAGGTGATCATTCATAAATTTATCAGTGCTGTGATATTTATCACTTTTAAATCAGGTTCACTCATCATCAGGAAAATCAGACTAACTTGTTTATATAGTTATCCAGACAGAAAATATGATGCATTTCCTGTAATAATTATTCAGTTGTGTACATTGATAACAGGAATATTATTAAATTTATCCTAGTCTAATTTTCATCAATTGCCATGAAAAGCAAAATGTCATATTTGAAATATCAATCATTTCTAAATGCTTTTTTCAACAAAATTCCCGACCTATTAAAAAATCGGGAATCTGAGCCTGACAATGTTCACCAATTAAATTAACTTCCTAGAATAGCAGCCTTTTTATAGATAATTCAGGGTTATTCTATATTTTGGCGCAAAGGCTCATATAATGTAATGGCAAATTGTGGAAATTTCCAGGATATCTACTGATTCACCACTACTAATAAACAAGTTAAAGTAACTTATCAACAGCACCAGTGAACTGTTCGTAAGGAGAAACACCGACAATAGTTTCTGCTAACTCACCATCCTTGAACATTAAAACCGCCGGAATGCTACGCAGACCAAATCTTTTGAAAACCTGCTTGTTATTGTCAATATCTACCTTCACCACCCGAACGCGATCTTTATATTCTTCCGCAAGTTGATCCATTAACGGACTAACAAGACGACAGGGACCACACCAAGTAGCAGTAAAATCAACAACCACAACTTTTTCTGCACTTAAAAGAGGATCAAATTCACCTTCTTCAACATAAGCAACTGTGTCAGTAGACATTTATTTAAATCTCCAATCTAAAATTTTACTAAAAACCTAACTTTAGAAAGTATACTCCTTTCTGCGCGTCGGGAAATAATTATTTAGTTCTGGATAAATATTTGGAGATATAGCTGGGGAGTGGTCCGTGGTCCGTAGGGTAAAAACCTTTCGGTGTCTAACTTTTATGATCAGTTTATGTCCTAACGTCCTTGGCGGTTGCTATATGAAACAAAATCAAAACACGATAACTTACTCACGGATCATACATCTGAGCCATATAATAGACATAGATATTCCCCAATGGCCTGGTGATCCCCCGGTAGAAATTACCACCGTCGCCAACATCCCACAGGATGGCTATTACTTACGCCGTTTCAGCTTAGGAGAACACAGCGCGACTCATATCAACGCACCGAAGAGTTTTCACGATAATGGGGTAGGAATTGACCAATACTCGGCTGAGTCGCTGGTTTTACCTGGGGTAGTTATGGATATCTGCGACACCGCAACGGTAAATCCTGATTACTCCTTGACTATTGCCGATGTTCTCCATTGGGAGAAAGAACACGGTAAAATTACTGCTGGTAGTTTAGTGCTACTTCATACTGGCTGGGAAGATAAATGGTTAAATAAAACTGCGTTTTTTAACCGAGATGCTGAAGGAATTATGCACTTTCCTGGTTTTGGCTATGATGTAACTCAGTTTCTCTTAGAAGAACGGCAAATTGCTGGTTTAGGTATTGATACGCATGGGGTGGACTCTGGACAGGATAACAGTTTTACTATTAACAGTCTAGTATTGGCACAGGAACGAATTGTTTTGGAAAATCTCACGAATTTGCAGCAGCTACCACCAAAGGGTACGACTTTAATGATTGGTGTTTTGAGGTTGCGGGATGGTTCCGGTTCTCCTGTGGGGGTGTTGGCTTTAGTACCATGAATTTTTGATTAATAAAATACAGAACCTCACCCCCAACCCCTCTCCTTCTCCCAAAGGGAGACGCTACGCGAAAGCAAGGAGAGGGGAGGCTTTGATCTAAAATAGGACTTACGCACAGGTCATGAAGGAATGAACCACGTAAAGCCTTCGGCATAGCTTCGCTTACCGCGTTAGCGTCTCCCCTTGGGAGAAGGACACGAAGGTCACGTAAAGCCTTCGGCATAGCTTCGCTTACCGCGTTAGCGTCTCCCCTTGGGAGAAGGAAGGAGAGTTTTAGAGATATTTTGCGTAAGTCCTGTAAAATAGAGATACTACACCAAAATTAATCAATCTTTTGGCAATTACACCATAAATAAACATCAAGATTTCATCGGTAATCAATATGAGTGTTTATCTGTGGTTGTTTGGCAATTTATGCAGATTTGAGCCGAAGTAATACCAAAAAAAGGGAAGGTGTAATATGACAATTACCTTAGACCATACTATAGTCCCTGCACATGATAAGGAAAAATCGGCACGGTTTTTTGCGGAAATTTTTGGACTAAAACTTGATAGTCCAATTGGTCATTTTGCGGCTGTCCATGTCAATGACAAGTTAACTTTAGATTTTGCTGACAGAGAAGATTTTGAATCTCATCATTATGCTTTTCACGTCAGTGATGAAGAATTTGATGCCATTTTCACACGCATCACAGAAATGGGACTTGAATATAGTAGCGACCCCATGCATGAAAACAAAGGTGAAATTAATCATAGAATGGGAGGTCGTGGTTTTTATTTCTATGATCTTGATGGTCATAATTTAGAACTGTTGACTCGTGCTTAACTCTTCTCAAAGTTAATAAAATTGCAGAAGTAGTCCAGATAATTAATCTAGACTACTTCTACTACACCCCTTGCACATTTAAAAGATACCACTGACAAAAAATGTATGTCTGCCAAATTGCCAAATAAGCGTATTTTACTGAGTCAGCCTTTAGGTAAAATAGTTGGTTTATGAGCAATAACTTAATTTTAAGCTGTAATTTTCAGTTGATTCACTGATTTTTGGGGGAATTGTTGGCAATGCTACTAGATATCTATCTACAGAGTGTTGTATAGTTTTATCGGTTCTTGTATCGCTCACAGCAAGAATACCTTTAAAAACCCAGAAATTTGGCAGATGTATTATGTTAAGTCCTGTAGTTACACTGAAAATATTCCAGAAACAACCCGATCCTCAAAAATTTTCCACAGGTGAAGCCATCTTTAAGGAAGGACAACCAGGTGATTATATGTTTGGGATTTTAGAAGGAGAGGTAGAAATATTAGTCAATGATAAGACTGTAGAGATAATTGAGTCCGGTGAGGTGTTTGGTACTGGTATACTTGTAGGGATAAAAGCGAGGACTTATACTGCGATCGCTAAAACTGATTGCAAGCTGGCGTATTTGGACGAGTCTGGGTTTCTGTTTGCGGTTCAGGAAACGCCTGTATTTGCTATCAAGGTAATGAAAAGTTATGCAGAACGTCTCAGTCGCTTGCAGCATAAGCTATAAAATTTAAGTTAGTACGAATTCACCATGTTGCCTGATATCTGCTGGTTTAAAGCCGAAATTAGGTTTTTTTTATCTCACGCATACCGCTAAGGCGGAACCCGCAGGGTAGGCGCAAAGTCGCAAAGGGTAAGAGTTATTATTAAGTTAAGCTCAATCAGAGAATAAATTATGAATATCCAAATTAAACCTGAATTGGAGCAAATTATCCAAGCGCAAATTGCTACGGGTAGATATGCAAATCCTGAAGATGTGATTAGTAAGGCTTTGAAGTTGCTTTTGGAGTGGGAGAAGGGTTATCAGCAGTGGGTGGAAGAAACACGAGAAAAGGTTGATGTTGCTATTGGACAATTGGATAAAGGAGAAGGTATTGATGGGGATGTTGTGATTGAACAATTACGGGATAAGTTGCGTCAAGCCAGAGAGATACAAGGATGCAATTATTCATGAATGGCGTGAAAGTGCGATCGCGATCGCCAGTCCTGATTTAGCAGCAGCTTTTAATGATCAAACTGATGAAATCCCATTAACACAGCCATCTATTAGCGGTGGTGGGTGAATTTTTTTTCATGTAAAGCCTATACTAAAAATTAAGTAATTCTTACAAAAGTTATGAGTACCAAAACTAATTCGCCTCCTGGTGTTGATTATGCACCCCTAGAATTGCAAGGGGAATTAATCGCTATGCAGCAATTAATGATTGAGGAATTATTACCTATTGCTCAAAGTAAAATTCCTGAAAGTCAACAGGAATTACATTTACAGCTTTTAGAAAAAAATCAAAATAATCAATTAAATGAATCAGATAGGTTGTTGTTGAAGTCGCTGCGAGTGAGCGCTGATTATTTAATGTTGAAAAAAGCCTATGCTTATGCACTTTTACAGTGGAAAGGCTATTCTCTGCCAGATTTTGAGCAATTAGTAGATTAATATCAGTGTCATCCATCCCTAAATCTATTCGTCAACAAGTCATTAATGAGGCTGGATATAGATGTGAATATTGCCGCACATCTAGCCGTTTAATAGGTATGCCTTTAGTTATGGATCATATTTTGCCTAGTTCATTAGGTGGAAGTGATGAGCGAGAAAATTTATCTGCTTCCTGTTATCGCTGTAATGAATTTAAAGGGGCAAAAACAAAGGCTAATGATCCTGTAACTAATCAATCTATATCTTTGTTTAATCCTCGTCAACAAAGATGGTTAGAGCATTTTCAATGGGCAAATGGTGGTACTCATATTATTGGTATAACTGCTTGTGGAAGAGCAACGGTTCTAGTTTTAAGGTTAAATAATGAAGATATTTTACAAGCTAGGGCAATTTGGATTAGTTTAAATTGGCATCCTCCTAATAATTAATGACGCTGAGATTTTTGGGTTTTATTTAGAAGCCCTGGAACCCTTAGAAATCGCGGCTATACAAACGAAGTCCACCTACGTGGACTAAGAAACCAGATTTTGAACCCGCGCAGGCGGGTTTTTTCTGTGTAGCCGCGAATTATATTTGCCGAGTGCTATTTTTAGCTAGCTCTAATTTGCTTTTTATAAGGTTTGCTAACTTCTTCTAGGACTTCAATCGGGTAGCTATTTACTTTCCCATGACGCTCATCCTGAACTTTTCCAATGAGATAACCTTTTTGGCGACAAATTTTTGCAGCGTGACGGCCTAAGCTATTTGCCTCTCGTTCAGAAATTTTGATCCTATTGATATTGCAGTAACCACGAACGGTGCAATAATCAGATTCTCCGCTTAAAGAATCAAATTTTATTTCTAGTAGCTTTGTACGTTGTTTCTGTTCACTTATATCAGACTTTACGGAATTTAGTTGTATCCCATACTGCTGATTTATGGCTGTTAATTGGATGAGATTTTGAGTCAGTAATTCGAGAAATTTTGAAGTCATAATTTTGACCTTTTTTAAATTGTGAATTTCACAAAAGAAACTACCCACTCACCCAAGCCCATGATAAAATAGACTTAATACATTAACAAAACGGCTCGACAGCCCTAGCAGCATAGCTTGGGTAGTCGGGCTTGTTTCTTTGGCGAAAAAACGCTGTTTGATGAGCATCTTCAGAAATTATAGATCAAACCCCGATGATTTGGCTACTATGGGGCAAACATTTTTTTATGTAATATGCTGTGAAGTCAGAAATTATTCAGCTTGCAAGGATTTCACGCAAAGATTACAAGCTTTACAGGAATTAGCTTTCAGCGATTATATCTGCTCCCACGTGTACTGCTCGAAAATTTTTGATTCGCCCTAAGATATACCTTTAAGTTGCCTACCATTAAAAAATACATATAAATAATAACAGAGCCGTGGCATAAAGTGCGTGGGTTATGGCATAATAGGACTATCTAGGCGTAGTATTTGTTATATGTCAACTAAAGACGAGCTTATAGTCGAACAACCAAAAACTTCTGCAACACCCAACTCTTATCCCTCCTCAGTGGCATTTATCCATAATGTCTTGGATGAACATGGTTTAGATTCCTATGAGTTTCGCTTATATGCTCATATAGTTCGTAGAACAGGGGGTAAACCTGAAGGGGTATGTTTTGCCAGTCTTCGCAAGACAGCAGAGATTTGCAAAATGAGTATGCGTAAAGCTCAAGATGCAATAAAAGTTCTTATCAAGGCTAATTTGATAACACAAACAAAACGGAGAGGACGCACAGATGAATATCGTGTTACTCCTGTCAGTAATTGGGTTTCCAAAGACCAACTAGATGAAATACGCAAAACCATTAAAATTACTAAGGACTCGTCTGCTGATTCAGACATTAATACTGAAATAGCAGTAGAAAGCGAGTAGTTTATATCGCACCAAGACAAAAAAAGGGATAAGCTAAAAGCCTATCCCAAAAAATAAACTAATCAATTATCAATTTCGTGATGTTAAAGAATTGATATACTCAATTTCATCAAGTATCAAAATATCAATTGCAATGCCCAGCAACGAAATATAAAATACAAAAAATCTAAACAGATGCAAAATCAGTAAACTGTCTCATATAAGGTGGCTTAAAACCTAAAACAATATCCGTTTTTGGTACTCCCAAATCTACCAACTCACTAGCTACCCCTTCCTCAGTAAAGTCTCTCTGAATCCAAATTTTTCCATCTCTAATATCTACATGAATAATTGTCCCATAAGCTCTTTCGTTATTTTCCCATCCTACATGAACTACTAAATAACTATTTCTTTCACAATCAAAAATCAACTCTTTCTCTGTTCCTTTGGAAGCATGATTTTCTGTATGTCTTGCTAATACAGTTTTTACCAATTCAGGATAATTCATTCCTTCCATAAAACAATCTCCTGTTTAATAGCTTCAAATATCAGTAATTTTAATTGATGTTCAGCAATGATTTCTTGAATGAATGGGATAAGAAAAAACTCTTTGTATATTTCATTACCAATTGCTAGATATAAAATGCGGTCGGGTTCTTTTTTTCTTAAAACAGAACGGTAATTAAGTGTTTGTCCTAAAGCTGTATGAAATTCACTAACATCAGATGGACCTAAAAAAGATTTTATTTCAACCGCTATTTTTTGTCCTTCTTTTTCTGCTCCTAACAGTCTTTCTGCTGCTAAATCAATCCGAAAGTCAAGACCATCTACTGTAAATGATAAAGGATCATCAGTAATTAACCAACCATCTTTCTCTAAAGCTAACCTTACCGCATTGTGAAAAAAATCTTTTGCTGACATACAAACTCACCCTCTCCTCTATTCTATTAGATCCTCTCTCTGCGCCTCTGCATGAAAAAAAAGGGATAAGCCCAAAAGCCTATCCCCAAAAAATCAATTAATCAACAAAGATTAGGTTCCAGAAGTCCAGGAATTGATGTACTCGATTTGGTCTGCTGTCAGAGTATCAATGTGAATACCCATAGCTTCCAACTTCAAACGAGCGATTTCTTGATCAACTTCTACAGGAATAGAGTGTAAACCGGGTTCCAATTTACCTTTATTCTTCACCAGGTATTCAACAGCCAACGCTTGGTTAGCAAAACTCATGTCCATAACTGCGCTGGGGTGTCCTTCAGCCGCAGCTAAGTTAATCAAACGTCCTTGTCCTAATACCACAACTGACTTACCACTGGTCAATTTATACTCTTCAGTGAAAGGACGGACTTCCTTGACTTCCTTCGCTTGAGAAGCTAAGTATTTTAAATCAAGTTCTAAATCAAAGTGACCGGAGTTACAAACGATCGCACCGTCTTTCATGACATCGAAGTGTTCACCACGAACTACGTGCTTGTTACCTGTCACAGTAATAAAGATATCACCATAGGTGGCAGCTTCCGCCATTGGGAGGACACGGAAACCATCCATAACGGCTTCAATTGCCTTGATGGGGTCGATTTCGGTAACGATGACATTAGCACCCATACCACGGGCGCGCAGGGCTGTACCCTTACCACACCAGCCATAACCCACAACTACAACATTCTTACCAGCCAACAAAATATTTGTGGCGCGGATAATGCCATCTAGGGTTGATTGCCCAGTACCATAGCGATTATCAAAGAAGTGCTTGGTGTCAGCGTCGTTAACGTTGACTGCGGGGAAGGTGAGTACACCATCGTTGAACATGGCGCGTAACCGCACGATTCCGGTTGTGGTTTCTTCGGTTGTCCCAATCAAGTCGCTGATTTGGTGTTGACGGTTTTGCACCAATTCTGCTACCACGTCGCTACCGTCATCAATGATGATGTTGGGGCGATGATCTAGGGCGATTTGAACGTGGCGGTTATAGGTGGCGTTGTCTTCGCCTTTTTGGGCAAATACGGGAATTTCGTAATCGGTGACTAAGCAAGCTGCTACGTCATCTTGAGTTGATAAAGGGTTACTAGCAATCAATACAGCATCTGCACCACCGGCTTTGAGGGCGATCGCCAAATGTGCTGTTTCTGTTGTAATGTGGGCGCAAGCTACAAGGCGTAAACCAGCGAAGGGCTTTTCTTTCTCAAAGCGATCGCGAATTTGCGCCAATACTGGCATTTCACGTCCAGCCCAGTCTATACGCTGTCTTCCCAAGGGAGCGAGAGCGAGGTCTTTAACCTCGTGCTTTAATCGGGGAGAAGTTGCAGTCATCAAAAATTTCCTCTGAAAAATAAAAAGTTACGTAAAAATTACGCACCTTACTAGGGTATTGTACAACTGGTGATTTTGCATTGTAATCACCAATCAGCTTGTTTATTGTACTGCTATATAAAACCTAGACAAAACTAGACTTTACTTTCTACTTCAACGGGAGCATGGGAGCAGTTATCCCTCAGTAGACTTTCACGCCTTAGCCAGACGCGATTGTGTTCCAATTAAGTTTCTGAAAAAGACTACCACCATCATTGCTTGGTTTTCGCGTCGGCAATAGTCTCAATTCAATACTTGATATCACCGTATTATATATCAAGTAGTTGATTTTTTCCTAAAATATATATTGATTTTTGTCAATATAAGTATAGTTTTGTCTATGAAATTGTCAACTTAGGACTTGCTCTTTTCTAGCTTGACCTGGCAGAGGATTCAGGTTAACTTGATCACTGTATTTTTCTTTTTTGACTAAATTTTTGCTAAGAATATGATCAGGGCCAATCTATCTGTTACCCAGAGCCGATGAAGTAAATTGTCATCTATCGAAAGTTAGAAAGATTCCCTGACTTTAAATACTTTACTTTAGATAGGTACATTTACACAAGCCAGTCTTGGAGGATAACTCTGGAAGTAGCCGATGGTAAATTTTGTTCAAGGAGGTATTTGAG